>CAZWJS010000008.1:0-47322 GCA_964634895.1 uncultured archaeon
TCATCTCTCTTACACCCATCTCCTGAGAAGTATTTTCCAGGAAATTTCTCGAAGTAAGTTTCAAAGAATCGTTGATGGTCACCATATACTGTTCTCATTATGCTAGGCCATGGCCTCTGGATTGCTAAATTTCCTTCGACATTATTTCCCTCTAGTACATTTCCTTCATCGTCCAGTAATTCAGGCACTACTCCGAAGAAAGGCAAAGTAGCAGAACCTGGTTTTGTTGCTGTTACTCCAGGAAGTGGTGTGATCATTACACCACCCGTTTCGGTTTGCCACCATGTGTCCACAATTGGACATTTCTGTTTTCCTATTACATTATGATACCATAACCATTCAGGTTCTTTGATAGGCTCACCAACAGTTCCGAGTATTTTCAGGCTATCTAAATTGTATTTGTCAGGCCACTTGTCACCCTCTTTCATTAGTGCACGCAGAGCCGTTGGTGCAGTGTAAAATTTGTTAACTTTATGTTTTTCAATAATTTCCCAGAATCTTCCAAAATCAGGATAGTTAGGGACCCCCTCAAACATCATGGTGATGGCTCTATTCGCCATAGGTCCATAGATTATGTATGAATGACCAGTAATCCATCCTATATCTGCAGTACACCAGTATATTTCGTCAGGATGATAATCAAAAATGTAGTGATGTGTAGTTGAAGTATAAACCATGTATCCGCCAGTAGTGTGCATAACGCCTTTTGGCTTTCCAGTAGATCCGCTAGTGTACAAGATAAACAGTGGGTCCTCAGCGTCCATTACTTCGGGTTTACATTCAGAATCTGCTGAACTTAGTGCATCATGCCACCAAACATCTCTTCCCTCATTCATTTCGATGGTACTTCCTGTCCTATTCACAACTAGAATATTTTCTATTGAGGGAGTTTTTTGAACTGCAATGTCAGCATTACTTTTCATAGAGATATCATCCTTTGTACCTCTAACTCCCGTGTCTTGGGTAATCAAAAGTTTACATTTAGAGTCATTAATTCTAGCCTCTAAACTATCTGGAGCAAATGCTCCAAAAACAACAGAATGAATAGCTCCTACTCTGGCACATGCTAATACTGCAATGGCTAATTCCGGTATCATTTGCATGTAGATGCACACTCGATCACCTTTTTCAATACCAAGATTCTTCAATGCATTAGCTGCCAATTGAACTTTATCAAGTAAATCATTGTAGGTATAAGTTTTTGATTCCTTAGGATCATTGCCTTCCCAGATTAGTGCTGTTTTTTCACCATAACCATCTATAACATGTCGATCTATACAATTGTAACATGCATTTAGTTTTGCACCTTCAAACCATTTTACATTTGCGCTGTTAAAATTCCAGTCCCACACATTGTTCCATTTCTTAAACCAAGAGATTCTCTCAGCTTGTTCAGCCCAAAATGCTTCAGGCTGTTTAATAGAGTATTCATATATTTCTTTGTATTCTTCAATACTTCCTATATGTGCTCTATTTCTCACTTCATCTATTGGTTTGTATTTGTGCATGCAATAGTTTAGACAAAGCGCAATGACCAAAAAGCTTTCTAAACGATAAATCACAAAATACCCTTTCTTTAGACCTTTGTGAAGGTCTGTCTAAAATGTGGAGCCAAACCGCCGTTGGTTTCACAGCTTTGCCCAGCTTGTTTGCGCCAAACAACGGAACTCAGTAAAGTCTCTAATATGCAGAATATGATTTGTTGTAAATCTTGCTTTTCACTTAAAGTTCCAGGTACTTGGATTGAGTTTGATACTTTGGATTCTTCGGTTTCACATTTCATCGAACAAAGTATTGAATGGAATCAAGATGCTACTAAGATTAAATCTACGTTGGAGTTAAGGCAATTAGATCCACATAAATTTAGGGCAAATATCAGTTGTGAAGGAGATTATAAAGGAATAGATTTAATTTCCAGGTTGAGTACAGAAGTCCAAATCAAATTTCAGGTTTGCCAAATTTGTTCAAGGCAGGCTGGAGGATATTATGAAGCTATTTTGCAAATTCGAACTAAACGAAAAGAAATTCTTGATACTGCAGTAGATATGGTTTACAATGAGCTAGATTCATCTTCTTCAGATTTTTTTACTACGGAAGCAGGAATTGTTAAAGGAGGATTTGATTTCCAATTGTCATCCACTGAAAAAGCTAGATCAGTTTCTAGAGATTTGATGATAAAGTTAGGAGGGCATGTTATAGAAACGAATACTTTGGTTGGACGCAAAGATGGAAGGGATTTATTACGTCACACATTTGGAGTTAGATTACCTAGTGTAAGAGTTAATGACTATTTATTACTCGAAGATAAAGTTTGGAAAGTTTCCCGTATAGATAGACGTAGAGCTAAACTAATCTTAATTTTAACACCATACACCCAAAAGACAGTCGAAGTAGATAGCCTTAGAAATTCTCCAGTTCTTGATCGTCCTCTTGATGTACAGATTGTAAGCAATAGAGATTCAGAGTATCTTTTATTGGATCCGTTTACTTTGCAAACTGTAGAGGCAATATCCCCTAAGGGATGGAAAGGCGATGAAATTCAAGGACTTAGATACGGGAATGAAACATTTTTTCTTTGGCACTAAATCTCAAATTCTTCTAAGGTAGCCTGCCCGCGTTCCTTTTCACCTTCAATAGGTAGCGGATACTTTTCAGTTATGCATCCTAGACATAGATCATTTTCATTTTTTCCAATACAATTTACTAAACCAGGTATTGACACATATTCTACAGAGTTGGCTCCAATCTCTTTTGTAATCTCCTTGGTAGTTCTATTTGGGGCCACAAATTCATCTCTGCTTGGCATGTCTATTCCGAGGAAACAAGGGGAAATTATTGGCGGACATCCTACGCGAATGTGTACTTCTTTAGCGCCAGCTTCTATAACACTCTGTACTATTCTTTTAGAGGTATTCCCTCTCACAATAGAGTCATCTACTAACACGACCCTTTTGCCTTCTACAATTTCTTTTATTGGATTCAATTTTTCACTAATTGTTGCTTTTCTTTGTTCATTTATTGGTTGTATAAATGAACGATGTACATATCTATTTTTGATTAGCCCTTCCCTATATGGTATATTTGAAGCTTCAGAAAAACCTAAGGCGCATGCGATTCCAGAGTCAGGTACAGGTACTATAATATCGGCATCTAGCGGCGCTTCTTCCCAAAGTTTCCGTCCAATTTTTTGACGAACCGAATATGTTAATATTCCATCAATTTTTGCATCAGGTCGCGCAAAATAAACATATTCAAACATACAAAAAGCTTTGTTTTCAGAACTTGTAATTGAATGAGATGTAATTTCTTTCGGAGTTAAACTTAGAATTTCTCCAGGTTCAACATCACGTATGACTTCTCCTCCCATAACTTCGATTGCAGAGCTTTCTGAAGCAACAACATACCCATCGCTAATTTTTCCAATACAAAGAGGTTTTATTCCTAAGGGATCTCTGAAGGCATAAATTTCATCGTTGTGTAATAGTACAATAGAGTAGCTCCCTACAATTTCGTCCATAGTAAGTTGAATTGATTTTTTGATAGTATGATTTTTTGAAAGATAATTTGCAATCATGCGAATTATTATTTCGGAATCCGTGTCAGACATGAATGCCCATCCTGAATTTTCTTTTTCTTGTCTTAATTTCTCTTGATTTGCAATGTTTCCGTTATGGCCTATACTCAATTCGCCAGTAACTGCTGAGACAGTAATTGGCTGTGCATTCTTCATAGATGATCCACCAGCCGTAGAGTATCTTACGTGTCCTATTCCTATACAACCATTTGCAAATTCGTTTCCAAAATCATCTAGAACTTCGGTAACTAAGCCCATTCCCTTTTGTGTCGTATGTTTTTCATCAAATAAAGTAATTCCAGCAGATTCTTGTCCTCTATGCTGCAATGCCCTTAGTCCAACTTGAAGCAGATTTAATATCTGAGATTTACTTGCAATACCTAAAACACCACATGCTTCATTGAGAGGCATCAGTGAGTTTTTGACCAGCTATAATCGCGCGTTTTAGAACTAGCTCCAAAACCACAAGAAGCACATCTTTTCTTGCGCATGTGATACGCATGTCTTCCACACTTTCTACAAATAAGATGAGTTTGTTTTTGGCGTTTACCTTGTGCAGCTGTGCCTTTACTCATTTTTTTACCATGATTTCCCGAAAGCAGTACTCGGACCGTATCGGGGAGTTGTTGCACCTGAGAGGGTTATAAAATAATTTGTTTAGCCCAAACCTATTGTTTTGTAATCAAAACCAGCGTTTTCTATTTCATTTCGGTTGAATATTCTTCTGCCATCGATTATTACGTTTCCTTTCATATTCGCACGTAATTTTTCTAAGTCCAATGTTTTGTATTCAGCCCATTCAGTCATGAAAATGATACAGTCTGCATCTTTAGTGGCTTCATTGATATCATCAGCCATTGGAATGTCAATTAGTTCTTTGAAGTTTCCCATAGCTTCAGGATCATGGCCAACAACTCTAGCTTTTTTCTCTAATAATTCATTTATTACTACTTCACTCCGTGATTCTCTAACATCATCAGTATCTGGCTTAAACGCTAATCCTAGTACAGCTATTCTTTTATTTTTTAATTTTCCAACTCTTTCTTCAGTCATTTTTACAATTATTTTAGGCTGTTCTTCATTAACTCTTAGAGTAGCTTCTAGCATTTTTGAATCCGCTTTAGATTTTTTTGCAACAGCAGATAATGCCTTAACATCTTTTGGGAAACATGACCCGCCAAACCCAGCTCCAGCTCTGAGAAATAGCGGTGAGATACGGCTGTCTAGCCCCATTCCTTCAGCAACTTGTTCAAAGTCAATACCCCAAGCATTTGATAAATTTGCCATTTCATTTGCGAAAGAAATTTTTGTGGCTAAGAATGAATTTGATGCATATTTTATAAATTCAGCAGTTTTCGAGTTGCATTCTAATTTTGGGCATTTGTGTTTTTTATAAATATCATTCATAACCTTTTTTGACAAGTCGTCGTCGCTACCAATTACAATTCGTTCTGGTTCTTCAGCATCTTTAACTGCACAACCTTCTCTAAGAAATTCAGGATTCATTCCGATTCCTAATTTTTCTCTCTTCCATCCACTTTTTTTTAGAATTATTGGTAACACCACGTCTTCGGTTGTTCTGGGGATTACAGTTGACTTTACAATAATCGTATGTTTTTCAGATTTATTTCTCAAAGCCCTTCCTATGCTTGATGATGCGGACTTTATGTAAGTCAAATCTATGCTACCATCTTTATTAGAGGGTGTTCCTACACAAATGAACGTTACGTCACTATCTAAAATCCCTTTTTCAATTTCAGTTGTTCCTTTAAGATTTCCTTTTTTAATTCCAATATTTATTAGGTTTTCCAATCCAGGTTCAAATATAGGAGACTTGCCCTTATTTAATTCATTTATTTTTGATTCAATGAGATCTAAACATATTACGTTGTTACCGGAATTAGCTAGTGTCGCACCAGTCACTAATCCAACATACCCAGTCCCAATAACTGAAATATTCATATTGTGGCCCTAGGAGACCTACATAAAATACCCTCTTATGGCTATTTTGTGTCAAGTTCACTTATTGTAAAAAAAAGGCGGCCAATAAATAAGAAAGAGGCTAAGAGGTATAATGAAGCTCTCTCAAGATCACATAATTTGAACTTTGAGATTAGTGCCGGAAAATATGAGAAAGGTATTTGCAGAGATTTTGAGGTGATTATACAAAAAGGTCATATCATTGCAATTATTATAGACAATGTACATCATTTGTCAGTTAGAGGACTATTGGAACATAAACCTCAAGGTGGGTGGGTTCAGGTAGACATGGGTGCAGTTCCTTATGTTTGTAATGGGGCTAATGTAATGTCAGCAGGTATAAACGATGCTAGTGATGAAATTTTAAAAGGCCAATATGTTTGGATTCGTGAGGAAACGCACCACAAACCCTTGGGTGTTGGAAAAGTAGTCATGAGCAAAGATGAAATGCTTAAATCTGATAAAGGTAAAGCAATTGAAGCACTTCATTATATAGGCGACAAAATTTGGTCTTACGGAGTAAAGGATTAATTTTTAATATTTTAATGGCCTGAGGGGTAATAATAAAATGAAGCAAAACGTATTTTTTTTATTTGTTGCAATTCTTTTCTTATCTCAGATAACTGACGCTTCAGCGGAAAATTTTGAAGATGTTGATTTATATATTTTAGGTTCATCAGACGATGGTTTCCTTAATTTTGAACTTCCTTCCGGTGGTACAACACAGACTGCAGTTATTGCAGAGAATGAAACCACGAAAGGCCCTACTTTCAATGAAGTCGGTAGATGGAACACAGGCACTCTTTCAACACAGTCTAACATATCTGGTGATTGGTCAGGTAATGCTTGGGTTTATTCTAATAGAGCAGTTACAGTTACTCTTCGTTACACGTTGCTTCAAGATGGTGAAACTTTAGATTCTTTTGAATTTTCAGGCAATATTGATGCAGATGCTAGAGTTGAGTTAACTTCAGGCGAACAAGATTTTTCATTAACTGAGATAGCCACTTCACCGCTTACGATATTAATTGAAAGTAGTTGGAATGACCAGCCAGGTACTCCTCCAACAACAGATATTGTTATCAATCTAGAGTATGGTTCTTCTACAGAAAATACACATATTCAGATTCCTATAAGTCATGTACAAATTAAGAAAGGTCAAGAACCGTATGTTAACGAAGGTGGGAAAGAAGTTACAGTTTATGTGCATGTATTTGATGTCTTTGGTGTTGATGATGTTCTTTCTTTGATTAAAAATAGTTATAGCATGCAAATGGGCCCCGATCAAGGAGTTGAAGCCGGCACATTGTGGTCCGCAAATGTTACTAGAACTGCTAATAAAAATAATGATTACGTTGAAGTTCAATTAGTTTGGTTCTATGGAGGACATTCTTTACCTCCCGAGACTAATTCTTATTCGTTAGAATTTGAGGCAGTAGATTCACTTAGTGATGCCTCTTGGAGCCAAACACTTACTGTGGATCTTTATATCACTCCTGAAGCAGACATTGAGATTTCGATAGGTTCAACAAAAAAAACAGTGGATTTTGGTAATATTGCTAATTATCAGCTAACATTTACTAACACAGGCTCAGGAGCCGGAGATTTTATAGTTGATGATGAGAATGCAGACGGTTGGGAAGTAAACATAAGTGCTTATGAATTTGCTTTAGACGTAGGCGAATCAAGAAGTGTAACAGTAAGCGTTACTGTTCCACTTGTTACTTCAGATGGTCAAAAATCTTTCACCGTTATAACTGTCAGAGAAGTTTCTGACTCAGATATTAGAGATTCAGTTAATTTGCAAACAGTCGCCAAAGAGCCTGCTCCAAATTGGGATTTTACTATTGAAATTGATTTCTTAGCTAATGAAAATTATGATGAAGAGACGGCATACCTTATTGTTAAAGATAGACAAGCGATTGATATATTATTTGATATAACTAATGAAGGGAATGAAGAAAACAATTATAATCTGGAAGCTATTTCACAAGATTCAGCCTTCACTTTCTCATTTAATCCAAGTTTTGTTTCTCTTTCATCAGGTGAATCAAGTGAAGTTCTACTTTCTCTTACTCCTAAAGATGATTATTTTGGAACTAGTACTTATATTGAAATTATTGCTAAATCAGCAGGAGATGGCAAAGAGGAATCTGAAACTATAGCTATAGAGTTTCGCCAAAGTGGTTCTATAGATCTTCGTGATTCAAATTTGCAGATAAAAGTTTCTGAGGGTTCTTCGGGCAGTCATTTATTACAAATATCGAATTCAGATTCTGAGGAAGCAAAAAGAATTTATCTTTTAGTTTCAGGTATTGAGCCTAGTGATCAATTGGTAGAAGGGTGGATTTCTTTTGAAGATAAAAATGGTAAAGAAATTTCTTCAATTTCGTATTTAACAATCTTACCTTCTCAAATTGTAGAAATAACGATGGTTATTAGTATCCCAAATGGTGCCGATATAGGTTCTTATGATTTCCAAATATCTATGCACAATGAACAACAATTGCGTATTTCAAATAGTTATCAATTTAGAGTGGTTGCACTGGAGGCCTCAGGTTCAGAAGACACGAATTTATCTCTCTATGTGGTTTTGTTATTCATTCTCGGAGTAGTTGGTTTTGGCATTTATCGCAATTTTTCAGGAGGAGATTATGAGGATTATGATGACTATGATGATTTTGATGACTTAGAGGATATGCCAGAATTCTTTGAGGAACCTGCTCCTGCTATTCCACCCGAGTATGCTACACCAGAGGCTTTGATTCAAGAAGAAGTAGTTCCATTGGAAGCTGTAACAGCATCTATTCCTTCACCTGAAGTTGAGGTACAGTCGAAACCACGTAAGAAATGGTTTGGTTTGTTTGGTAGTTCTGAAGATGATTCTGTTGTCTCAGAGCCCATGCTTGCAGAGCAGGCGGTAGCTCAACCCGTATCAGCAGAGCCAGTGGCAGTTCAACCTGTATCAGCAGAGCCGGTGGTGGCTCAACCCGTATCAGCAGAGCCGGTGGTGGCTCAACCCGTATCAGCAGAGCCGGTGGTAGCTCAAGCAGTGATTGTTCCAGATGAAGAGAATGAGTAAGATAAATTTTATATATAGGTATTAAACTATAGGTTTACAACTAGAGGTTGTATACTGGAGTCAAATATGGATAAAAAACGAATAGACAGGCCAGAAGATTGGTTTCGTGGCGGTGATTGGAATATAGAAGATATATTTAGCAATCTGGACAGTGAATTTCAAAAGATGCGTAAGCAAATGGATAGCCTAATGCGAGACGCAGTTGAAGGCAATATACCTGATAATGCAAACAAAAATCCGTTTGTTTTTGGTTTCTCCATTAAGGCAGGTCCAGATGGATTTCCTATTTTTGAGGACTTTGGAAATACTCGAATTAAGCCTTTTGGCAAGCAGGGGGAAAAACCAACTGTTGATACAAGAAGAGAACCTCTAACTGATATTAATGAAACAGATAAGCAAATTGCCATTACCGTTGAACTTCCTGGAGTAAACAAAGAAGATATTGACATTAATGTATTGGAAGATAAAGTCGAAGTTAATGTTAAGACTGAATCTAGAAAATATTTTAAGTCCATAAATTTGGAAGTTTTAGTTGATACAGAATCATCTAAAGCAACATATACTAACGGAATACTGGATTTAGTTCTAGATAAAAAAGAATCAGATTCCCCTAAAGGTACTAAGGTAACAGTAGATTAGAAATTAGGTGGGAGGGGGCTCGCTCTATGTATTTTTCTTTAATCTTTCAGTTCCCTTTAGCTTGTGAATCACATCAGCTACTTGTTTTGGAACTGCCGATTCCCAATCCTTGTCCTCCATCATCGCCAGACGGATGGCGGAACCCTCCCAGATCTCGCGGTTAATCAGTTGTAATTTTGTAATTTCGTACCCTGCAGCACTAAATAGTCTTTGTACTATTGGGTTGCCACTATATACACAGTTAAAATCAGGAACAAACTTTTCTAAATGTGATACATAGCGATCGTAATCGTTTATGTCAGGTATTCTAAATATCTTGTAATCACAATTGAGAGTTTTCATTACAGCTCTAATCATTTCCTCTCTTTCTTCAGCTGTAAAAGGATTATCATCGGTTTGAGAATACTGTGCAGATCCGATACAAATCAAAGGTTTTATTCTATCATTTAGAATTGATTTAATTAGTTCTAAATGACCAAAATGGAAAGGTTGGAAACGGCCTAATACAAGTCCTCTTTTCATTGTGCTTTGATTGTCTTCTGATTACCCATCCATTTTTGTAGAATAGGAGGTATCACTATGCTTCCATCATCCTGTTGGTTATTTTCAATTATTGCGGCCAATGCCCTAGTTGTAGCTATAGCTGTTGAGTTTAGTGTATGAGGATAATCAGTTCCTTCTGGTTTTCTATATCTCATATTTAGTCTTACACTTTGGTATGATTTACAATTGCTTGCACTTACTACCTCTTTCCATTTTTTAGTGGCTGGCATCCAAGCTTCTAAATCATATTTCCTTGATGCAACAGTACCTATGTCTCCTGTACAAATGTCCACCACTCTAAATGGAATATTCAGTCCTTCGAATAATTCTATCGAATTATTAAGCAATTCTTCATGCATGGCCTTTGAGTCTTCAGGTTTGCAAATTATAATTTGTTCTACCTTCGCAAATTGATGTACTCTCCATATACCTCTATCACTAAGTCCATGTGCCCCAACTTCTTTCCTAAAATTAGTAGATACACCTGCATATCTTAGTGGTTGTTCTTTTATTTCTAATATTTCATCCTTGAATCTTGAAGTTAGGGGGTGCTCAGAGGTCGCAATTAGGTAAAAATCTTCATCTTCAATTTTGTACATAACGTCTTCAAAATCATTCAAATCAACGACACCTTCGTATGCTTCTCTATTCATAAAGAAAGGAGGGATGGTCAAAACATATTTTTTTTTATACAAAGAATCAATTGCATAATTTATCAGGGCAAATTCTAATCTTGCTAAGTCCCCGGTTAAAAAATAAAATCGTCTGCCTGATATTTTAGCTGCGCGCTTTAAATCAGCCCCTCCAATGACGTCAAGTATTTCTTGATGTGGTCTTGCTACAGTTTCTTTTCTTTGGGGCCCGTGTAAACTCAGTTCTTTGTTTCCTTCTTCATTTTTTCCAGTAGGTACTTCCTTTTCTAAAATATTGGGCACTCTCATCCTAGCACTATCTCGTTGAAATAGCATATCTTTTGTTTTTTTCTCATTTTGTATCAAGTTATCCTTAATTCCGGACATTTTTTGCATGATAGATTCAGCCTTTTCTCCTTTCTTTTTTAATTCTCCAATCTCTCTGGAAATGCTATTGCGTTGTGCACGAAGATTGTTACCTTGCTCTATTAGTTCTCTCCATTTCTTATCTAATTCAATAACATCCTTCGCGATTTTGTCAGTTGCCTTTCTTCGTTTCAGGTCATCAAAAATTTCTTCGGGATTTTCCCTAAACACTTTCATTTCAAGCATTACTTGTCAGTCAACCCATGTCTTTATGAACTTGCCCTATTGCAAATCATGCTTCTATTACGTGGAGCTGCAGAGGTAGTCACTCCTAGACCTTCTGAGAAACCTCTCTCCGGCAAATCAATGGGAAAAGTTTTGATATATCCTAATTCGGATGTTCTTATAGAAGAAGATAAAATAGTTGCAGTAGGTCCAAATCTAAAATCCGAAATTGCAGATGTAATAGATGTCACAGGAAAAATCATTGTACCTGGTTTTGTAGATCCACATACTCATTTAGTTTGGTCAGGTTCACGAGAACATGAATTAGAATGGAAATTGGAAGGGCGTGCTTATCAAGAAATTTTAGCTGATGGTGGAGGAATTTTGAGGACAGTTAAAGAAACTCGTAATTCCAATGAAGAAGAGCTTCAACAAGAATCACTTATTAGATTTAAGAATGCAATAAGGCATGGTACTACTACAATTGAGATCAAATCAGGATATGGTTTAGAAAAAGAAACGGAATTAAAGCAACTTAGGGTTGCCAATTGGTTGGGAGATTTAGATTTAGCAGAGACAGTTGTAACTTTTATGGGAGCGCATGCAGTTCCAGAAGGTGTTGATCGGAGATCGTATCTTTCTGATGTAATTGGTATGCTCCCTGATGTAAGAAGTTTAGCCGAATATTGTGACGTTTTCTGTGAAGAAGGAGCATTTACAGTAGAAGAATCAAAACAAATTCTTGAAAGAGCAGCAACACTTGGATTTGGTTTAAAAATTCATGCTGATGAATTTGGCGACACAGGAGGAGGGCATTTGGCAGCAGAAATGCGTGTAATTAGTGCAGATCATTTAGCAGGTTCTACTTTAGAAACAATACAAGGCCTTAGAGATTCTGGCGTAATAGGAGTACTTTTACCAGGTACTCCTTTTGCAATTCTTTCTGAGCACTTTGCTCCAGCTAGAAAAATGATTGCTAACAATCTTCCTATAGCCTTGGCAACAGATTGTAATCCTAATTGCTATACCGAATCAATGCAATTGATACAACAATTAGCAGTTTTTAGGATGAAAATGTCACCAGCTGAAGCTTTAACCGCTTCAACCATTAATGCAGCATTTGCAATAGGTAAAACGGACAGAGGATGTATTGCTGAGAATTGGAGAGCAGATTTGCTTATATGTGATATTCCAGATTATCGTCATTTGACATATCATTTTGGAAGTAATCATGTTGAAACGGTTATAATTGGTGGTAAAGTAATAGATGACCGAGTCATTTAGTTAAGCACAGAAGTTTGGTTTGAGGAGTTTTTCCTAGGCATGTACGCCATTTAAGCCATATTCTTTGGAATGCAAACCTCCAAATAGTAGCCCAGAAAAGATGAGGTGCTGGACTTGGCTGGGGCGCTAGGCGTACCCTGTAACCCTCAATCGTCTTTAGGGGGAGCGACAACTGGTGGCGGCGCACCCAGTGGGCTGTCTAATCCGCATTTCAACTGAGATATCCTGTCCCTCGGGGTTGCAGGTGATTGCAGAGATTTACCGGAGGGTAGATTTCGAATCCTTATCATGGAAACCGGGTCAGGCCCGGAAGGGAGCAGCCTTACCGTGGACTACCAACGCTCGAGTGGGTCGCGGGGTTGAGAAGAAATGCGGTGTCTGACATCTTGCCAGGACGACAACATCAGTGGTCTGGCACTTTTTTACCCATATTTCTCAACCATTCTTTTCCAGGTTTCCACTCGGTAAACATTGTAATTAACATACCAATTATAGTAAGGAAAGATCCCATCCAGACTAAAATGATTCCGGGAATTTCTCTTACAGTTATTGTTGCACTGCTTGCATTCTCACCGTCACTGGGTTTTGCGTCATTGAGAGTAAGGTACAAATCCCGATGTAATTCGTGTTTTAGATATGGCACGGTTTCATTTTGACCAGATCCTTCTTGTATTTTTTTAATCAACACATCTTCAATCACAGTTTTGCCACTATCTTTGTCCTTCAATTTAATGGAGGCAATTAGTTCCATTTCATCCCTATTAGGTTCCATTTTTATATCATCTAATTCCAGTATAAAATTTCCAGTAATTGTCCTTTTATTTTCTTCAAGGGTCACACTGGTTTCATTGCCTAAGCCATAGGATAGGCAGTACCCTATCAAAATCAACATGATTCCTAAATGCGCAGTGTAAGGTCCCCAAGCCCTTAGCATGGGCAATATTTTTTTTGTTTTGTAATGCCACATGTATCTAAAAATAGAGTAACCACAAATGAAAGCCCAAGGAATCATAGCACCAAAAAGCCAAGCGCGTCCATTTGTGGTAATTGAATAAATTAAGCTAAAAACCATTCCAAGAGAAACAATAATCACAATTTTCTTTGTTTCTATGAAAGGCCTCAATGTGTGCATAGTAAATATGGCTGACAATAGGACAATGAAAGGAGCTAATCGAACTTCAAATACTTCAGGAGTTAGATATCCCTTTGCTCGTACTAGAAGCAATACAAGCGTTACTGTCAAAATCAAGAGTTGAGTGTATATTGCTGCAAAAAACGTATTATCCTCATTCAAATAATCTTCAATTTTTTTGTATTTTTTAACTTCAATTTCAGTTGCTTCATAGTTTCTTGTTATTAAATAAATCGTAGTAATTATTGATAAAATCATCATTATGAAGAACCCTCTTACGGAAACATCATTCTCCAGAACAAACCATAGTTTACTCCAAGCACCTCCTGTTTCATCCACAATGAAAGAGTGTACAGATGTCCATATTCCCCCTCTAGTCACAAATGATTCTAACAGTACAAGGACAAAGGTCAACATTGCTAAAACAGGCCCTAATAGTTTGTAGTCGTTCTTTCGGCGTGACATAATTGAGGTATGCAAAAGTGTGGTCATAGATAGCCAGGGTAATAGTCCAGCAGTCTCAACAGGATCCCATGCCCAGTAACCTCCCCATCCCAATGTCATGTATGCCCAATATCCTCCAATAATCAGAGCGAGACTCATTCCAATCCAAGAGCTTCTCCCCCATCGTTTGATAGTTTCATTCCAACTTTTTTCCCTGGTTATCAAATTTGCCATTCCCGAAGCATAAAGCATCACTATCATTCCATATGAAATGAAAACAATAGGCGGGTGCACAATCATGTAGGGAGAAATCAATAATGGATTCAAGCCATTCCCCTCAACAGGTGTTATGTTGTTTTTTGTGAATGGATTTATGAATAATTGTATTATACATAAAGATAACAAAAGAATACAACAAATTAGACTAGTCAATTCTTTTTGTTTTTGATTCCCTTTGTCTAACAATCGCTCAGCATTTATGGTCATTATTGTTGCCCATCCCCATATCAGTAAAGTTCCATCTCTACCAGCCCATACGCCCGATATTTTGTACCAGAAAGAAAGATCCTTTGAAGAATAGTCAGAAACATATTCAAAAGTTAAATCAGTTTTTAGAAAATAATAAAACAACAGTATAATACAAAAAGTGTATATTAAAAATACCGAAAATAATATCTTTTCAAGATAGTCTTTATATTTTGTCTTTTCTTGTTTTATGTAGTAATAGTTGTAAATAATAGCAGAGATTACTAAGGGTACATTGAGATATATGAGTAATTCCCCTATATTCATTTTCTGCCACTAAGAACTAGTATTATGATTGCGGCAATACTTGGGATAAAAGTGAGCGAAGTTAGGAGACTCTCTTCTTCAGCTTCTTCTGGCTTCATGTTAACTTTGAAATAATACGAGTCACCCATTTCTTCAACTTCCAGTCCATCATATTTAGTATATGCTAGCGGTATTTCTTCAGTTGAATTATCCTCTTTCTCTAGTTCATATTTGTATCCCGGGAAATCGTTACTTTTCACAGTGTAGGTAAATTGATATCTGTCATTTACTGAATCATTTCTATCTTTTTTCTCAGGTTTGTAACAAGTGTATGGTTCTTCTAGAGTGCAAACGTAGAATGTTATTACTTTTACATCCTCTTCAGCATCAATTATTGCCGTAAATGTTTCACCCTCGGAAACTTCTTTTGGGTTATGGGATATTTCTGCAGAAGCAGTAGGTAGCAGACAAATCAATGCAAAAATCAGTAGTTTCTTCATTATAATCTTCATGTGCCATGCCTCACAGTTTATTAACTATTTCCATTGGTCTTCTTCCATCTTATCCATGCAATTGCAAAGCTGGCAGTTGCAAATAGTACAAATATAGGGTACATTGCATCCATCCAGATTCCAACTGTATCAATACTACCCAGCACGGTAGCAGTCATTAATAACAAAAATAGGATTCCGCCGTATACGAAGGGTTTGTAGTCTTCTTCAAGATTCATGTTCTTGCCCCAATCTGGTTAAAGGGTTATATTATAGTTGACTTGTTGAGACTTATGAAAAAAGTATGCATGGGTGGCACTTTCGATGTAATTCATTCGGGTCATGAAGCACTTCTCAGAAGAGCATTAGAAGTTTCTGAAAGGGTCATTATTGGCCTCACTACCGATTCTAGGGCTCAAAAAGGTCGGGAAGGGGAAAATATTGCATCTTATTCCGAACGCGAATTAAATCTTTTTAATTGGTTTAGATTACGAGAAGCACATAATCGTGTTTCTATTGTTCCGTTAGATAATGACTGGGGACCTGGGGTAGTTGAATCTAGTATAGAAGGTATAGTTGTTTCAAAGGAAAAAGAATCGGTAGCTACCCGATTGAATAGATTCCGTACCAAAAGAAATATGCCTGAGATAGAAATTATTGTTGTTCCTATGGTTGAGGCATATGATGGTAAAAGAATAAGCAGTAGCAGAGTTCGTAAAAAAGAGATAAGTCTTGAGGGTCTTGAGACCTAACTCTTATACATACCCCCTAGATGCGACGCAATCTAGTTACGCGCAGCAGGTGACAAACATGGATGAAAATCTAATAACAAACATATCACAAGATATCCGCAGTTCTATTGCAGAAGACACTTCTGTTCCAAGAAATGTTCGTTCGAACGTAGTGACAGGTTTAGAAACTTATCTCTTGAACGAAAAAGATGAGTTAGATATGCGAATTTATTCCACGATTTCGGTACTTGAAGAACAGATAAATGATACTAACATACCTCAACACGCTAGAACACGGCTCTTTGAATTTATCAGAGATTTAGAAGGTGTAGTTAGGCAATGGCAGGGTAAAGCATAACCTATTTTTTTATATTAATATAGGTTTTTTTCTGAAGGGATACCTATTTATTACCTTATATTGCTCAATATAGTGTGAACAGAAGCCAGTTACTATCTTTCCTGATGACGCTGATGTTTTTTGGATTAGTATTTACTTGGATTCCATCATCCGGAGAGATGAAACCAGTTACCGGCCAAGAAGAAGAAATATCGTTGTATCTTTATAGTTGGAATGGTTCAGGTAAATTACATACTATGGAAACTGGAGGACATGGTAATGTTGATGAAGTAAGAATAGACGCGGGTGATAGTCTTTCGTTTGCGTTGAATATAAGTCTTCAGTCTGATCTGCTTGTTAAAGAATATAAATCTAATGTAGGTTTCCATGCATATGTTTATGCTAATTCAGCTAATTGGGACCCAGGTCATTTGAAATTGCACGTATCTGAAGGTGATTCAGCAACAGATACAAGCCTTACATTGTTAGCTACTGGAGAAACAAATGTTCCATCTTGGCAGGCAGGTAGTAATAATGAGCAAAGAGTTGATATCGAATGGATTGATAATGATATGTCAGAATATACTTTTAATGATGATAAGTACATTATCCTTGAATTTGAAAACGATGGCGATAATGACGTTGATTTAAAGATTGATTCAGGAAAGGATGGGGGTTCAGATTCAAGATTGATAACCGTAACTAATCCAGTCACTCAGATGAAAATAATACGTGAGTCATATGATCTTGAGAGTTCAAATCCTGATGATCGTGTGGGAACAACTAGTTTTATGCCAAATTTACCTTCAAATTTGTCAAAACTTTTTGTTTCTGGTGAAGCGTTAAATGCTTTTGGAACTTATGACATTGTCCGCTTTAAACTTACTATTCTAGATCAATTTGATGATGAGTTATTTACAGTTGTGAGTGATGCTGATGATCCGGAAGACCCCATTGGCACTAATTCCTACTCGGACCTTATTTGGAATTATAATGATCCTGCAGCCACATCGTCGAATCATAACGATGAGGGTCAGTATACTGTCCGTGTTTCTGCAATAACTCAGCAGGGTCATGAGTTCAGTTTGGATGAAAAAATAGATATGGAAGCTTATGGATCTTACGTTTACACTTCAGAACCTGAACAAAGCGTTGCTATTGGGGGCTCAGTTCAATATGATTTGGTTGTAAGAAATAGCGGCACACAATCAGACAGTTTTGAAATTATTTCAGGCGATACTTCCGATAAGTGGTCAATTGAACCCTTATCTCAGACTACAGGCACTTTGGGCGCTGGATTGGAAGAAATAATATCTTTCACTATTTCAGTTTCAGATTCTACAGATATGGTCGGGATGAGTACAGTTGTTGATTTTAAATCCTATTCTCAAACTTCAGACGACGACACTATTTTTACGTTACGAACAACAACTGCCGTTGGTGCAGAATACGACATATCATTATTTTTTGAGTCAGATACAGGAGTTGCACTTACTGAGTTTGATGTTGATGGCGTAGCTGGAGAATGGAATGAATATGAATTACGCATTTCTAATAAGGGTCAAGCTAAAGATTCGGTTGAATTATATCAATCAAATAATCTTGAAGCTGATTGGTCTATCAAATTCAAGTCAGATTCAGCTACAGAATGTAGTGCCGGAGACAGTAAATTAATGTTGACAGACATCCCTCGAGCGAGTGATGGATACAACGTTGCAAATGTTACAGTTTGTGTTAAGCCAGCTATCTCAACAAGTTCGAAACCTGAGGTAGAGTTTGCTTTGACTGGTTATTCACAGGGCGATTCTACTGTAAGTGATACAGCTCTTTTGATTGTAACAAGAACCTTTGGCCTTAGTTTAAATGTTGTTCCTCAAAGTTCTAAAGGTGTTTTTATTGGGAAAAGTGCAGGAGAAACATTTGAAATAGATTTAGAATTAGAATCTCAATTGGATGGAGAGCATACGGTTGGTTTGTCTATGGATAATGATTTTCCATCAGGTTGGTCTTCTTCTTTTAAGGAAAATGGTGAAACAGTAGATACAGTTGTTATTGATTATGAAGAAAGTATTTCATTGGTTCTTTTAATTACAATAGGTAGCCAGGCTACTTACATAGGAGAAGGGTATTTCTTCAAAGCTTTAGCTACTGATTTTGAAGATAAAAATATTATTGGACAGCAGCAATTAAACGTGATTTTAGAAATGAGTGACGCGATTTTTGGTTTATCAGCTATAAATTATCGTGAAACATTAAAACCAGGAGATAGCCATACGTTTCAATTAACTATTGATAATAACGGCAATAGTGATGATGTATTTACCATAACTGCAAGTTCAGTCCCATCAGGTTGGAGAGTTGTTTTTCCTAACAATAATATCGTTTCAATAGAAGCTGGACGTCAGGCCTCAGTTCCTATACAGGTAACAGTTGGAGATGATGCCAAAAATGGAGATAGTGAAACAATTACAATTTCTGCAGTGAGTGGAGTTTCTAATCACAAAGAGGAAAAAAGTTTTGTTGTGGATGTTGAGCAAGGTTTTACTAATAGGTTTGTAAGCGCCTTCACTGACTTGTGGTATATTTTTGTTTTCTTGAGTTTGATAACTGGTGTTGGAATTGCAGGCTATTATCGTCAGGATGATGAGTGGGATGATTTTGAAGAGGAAGACGGACCTAGTTCTTCTAATTTAGCGTCTGATGAAACTTCTGATAGTGATGAATGGAATGATTGGAATTAAGGCAAAGTAGATGTCCGTTTCTTTAACATATTTAGGTGGTGCCTCAGAAGTTGGGAGAGTGGGTGCAGTTTTGGAGGGGCCTGAAGGGCGCTTGTTACTGGATTATGGTCTTCAACCAGATGACCCCCCCAAATATCCATTACCAGCTCCAGAAGTTGATGCTTTGTTATTGACTCATGCACACTTAGATCATTGTGGATTAGTTCCGGATGTGGCTAGTAGAGGTACTCCTGTTGTTTCTACTCCAGTAACAGGAATGCTTGCAGAGCGAATGGCTCAAGACACTTTACGGGTTTCAGAAATAGAGGATTATCCTATCCCTTTTCATCCTTCAGCCATCGGGGATTTGAGAAGAAACGCACGTAGTTTAAAACCAGGCAATATTGATTACAGGGCTGGCTTTGAATTTAATATGTTTAATGCTGGACATATCCCTGGTGCAGTTATGTTTAATTTCCCTCAACAAGATTTTTTGTTTACAGGAGATATACATACAGTTGATACACAATTAACTAGAGCTGCTAAACCACATCCTTGTAAAACATTAGCTATAGAATCAACATATGGAGGTCGAGAACATCCCAATCGGAGAGAAACAGAATCTGAGTTGTTAGATTCAATTGAGGACACGGTTAATTCAGGGGGTAAAGTGATTCTCCCTTCTTTTGGTTTAGGTCGTTCACAAGAATTGTTGATGTTAGTTAGTAAGCTTGGTCTTGAAGTTTGGTTGGATGGCATGGGTAGAGACATAGCCCGTATTCTTCAAAAATTCCCAGGTTCAATTAGAGATGTAGGAGCGATGAACAGAGCCTTCCAAAGAACTAATTTTGTAAAATATAGTCGTCAAAGACAATTAGCAATGAATGGTGATGTTATAGTGACAACATCAGGTATGTTAAATGGGGGTCCCGTCCTTAATTACCTTTCAAAGATTCGGAATGATTCATCCTCTGCAGTTTTTCTTACAGGCTATCAAGTCCCAGGTACAAATGGTCATTTACTACAAGAAAGTGGTAAGGTCAGACTTGAGAGAGATCCCAAATCTCCAGTTTTTAGTCTTGAAAGTCAAATTCGTTCTTTTGATTTGAGTGGTCATGCCGGTCATACACAGATTGTTGATTTTATTAATAAATGTAATCCTGAAAAAGTAATACTTTATCATGGAGACAATCGTGAAGCTTTTTCAGAAGATTTGAAAGATTATGAATTAGTTTTACCTCATGAGAATGAAATTATAGAAATATCTTAACTTTCTTCAGTTTCGTAATCTGCACCAATAAACATTCTAACAAATCCTAGTAACATAAAGAATATTAAAGAGGTAAATACAATTCCATAAGGTCCTTGCAATTCAATTGAGTCTTGTATTTGTCCATCAGTTGTTGATAAATAATCATTGATATTGATTACAACTTTAGCGATAGCAAAAGTAACAAAAAGCATTATTGCTAAATTTATAAGATAACTGATGAACAGTGTCATCAATGTTTTTGAGACGGCTTTTTTCTGTGATGGGGTCAGTAAAGAATCATCTAAACCAGCAGGTTTGAATTGTTCTGCATAATTTTCATATTTAATTGCAGCATAAGATAGTTCAATAAATATAACAAATCCTAATCCAATATAGATTCCACTTGACAAATACTCAGCCCATGTTTTTTCTTCTACTATTTCACTATAGCCGCAGTAATCGGCGTCGAAATTTTCTAAGCATAAATTAGGACTGTATAAGAATCCAATTATTATTGAAAGGCCAATAGAAGCAGCAATAGCCCAGCTTTTTTTCTTCCATATTCCATATGCTCCTAAGAAAGGTATTGAACCAAAAATTAGGTTTGTCAATTTTCCAGCAAGATCATCTATCCGACTATTCGTTTCGTTAACATCATCATAAGTACATGTTATGGGTTTCCATTTCCATTGTCCACTCTCTAATTTTTCAGGAATAATTGTATCTCCAGTTTTACAATCTAGAGCAGGTTCGGCTAAGTAATACGATGTTGAAAAGATAATGAACAAGAACACTAAGAACTTATATTTGCCCTTAAAGAGAGTGAAGAAATAAAATCCAAATCCAGCTAAAAAACCCCATATAACAAAATTTTCAGCTTTTGGATCAAATCCTTTCACATTTCCTTTTGCATATTTTGTTATCAGCGAATCTAATGGACTGTGGTAGTTGTAGAATTCAGTAATCACATATATTAGAGAAATGCTTGAAATTATTTTTATCACAAAGATAATGGGATATTCTCCAAAAAAATCTCTATAATTTATAATTTTTCTAATTCGTTGAAGAGGCGTTTTCTTTATTTTAATCTCTTCAACTTCTTCCAAATCAACCACCTTGTAAAACAGTATTCACATTTTCATCGGCTTTCCAATCTCCTACTTGTAATCCAAAACTTCTAATTTCAGAAATAGTATTCTGTCTTTCGATTCTTGCGACTAGTAAGGGTTCATCAGGTATTCGTTTCATTTTTTCTTCAAAATCCAGACTTGAAGGAGATATTGTTGTAATCGTAAATCCTCGGCTAATTGTGTTTGTAAATGCATTTGAAATAGTAGGATCATCATCGAGTGAACTAAACAGAATAATGGGAGATCCGCTAGGTAAATAAGGCAGTAAATCTTTCAATACAGTTTCTAATTTTAAGTTTCCTTCAGGTTTAGCACTTGACAATGCGGTTAAAATCTTGAAAAGATGATGCTCGCCTCGGTCTAAGTCTACTCTTTCAACATGATCGCCGTAGACCATCAGTGCTACATTATTCCTTTCATCTAAAAGTTGTTTAGCATATGTAGCAGCAGCTCTGCAAGACATTTCTAAAGGAGTATCCTTACCGCCTCCTACAGCAGAAACCTCTCTTGCATCTAGCAGTAGTATTACATCCATGACGTCTTCTCTTGTAGTCTCATTAACCATCATTTTGCCTTTCTTAGCCAAGGCTTTCCAGTTAACAGATCTTAGTGAGTCGCCAGGGACAAATTCTCTCAAAGAATAAAATTCAGTACCAGAGCCAATAATTGGAAGTGGCATTGCTCCTGAAAGTAGTTTGGGAGATCTAGAGGTTATGACTTGTGTTTCCAATACCTCTATTTGTGGAAAGACTGAGAAACTGTGAATTGATTGTTCTAGTCTTTCATTATAGAACAAATCAAATGCATCCTTCACTCTCATTTTCACAGGTCCTAAATGGTAGTGCCCTCTTAATGGAAGTTTGAGTGAATATTCAAATGATATTTCTTGCCAAGGCCTCATATATAGAAGAGTATAATTTGATCCTTTTGTTATTCTTGCCTGTGGAGGTAATGAATCATAGATTTCTACAAATCCTACTCCAAGGCCAGTGTTTTTCACAATGAATTTAACATTCATACTTCCGTCTTCAAAAATATTATCTGATGAAGTTTCTCGCCTTACCTTCACACTCGGCATCCAGACATCTAAGAAGCTTGATATTACTACAAATGTTAGCATGACCAATCCAGCACTTATGAACAAATAATTCAATCTTATTAAACCAGCTAATGTTAGAAAAATAGCTCCGCCGGCTACTGCGGCAGCTTTCTTGCTCCACATCTATTCTTCTAGTTGTCCTTGAGTCGTTGGAACTTCAACAGCTTCTAAGATTTCAGAAATAATTTCTTCAGTTTTGACACCTTTTATACGTGGTTCAGGTTTTAGAATTATTCGGTGTCTTAGTGTGTATATACTTAATCTTTTGATATCATCAGGAATTACATAGTCTCTACCACTAAGAACAGCTAATGCTCTTGAAAGTTTAAACAAAGATTGAGCGCCTCTCGGAGATGATCCCACTCTTACCCTGGGATCTTCCCGTGTTCTATAGATAATTTCGACAATGTATTCAATTATTGAGTCGTCTACACGTACTTTTTCTAAGCTTTGCTGCATTTCTGCCAATTTTTCGGGATTTGTCACAGCTCTTATCTCATGATCATCTCTACCTCTTTGTTTCCTTTTAACTAAGATAGCTCTTTCTATAGGGCGGCCAGGATATCCAACAGAAAGTTTCATCATAAAACGATCTAACTGAGCATCAGGCAGAGGGTATGTTCCTTCGGATTCAATTGGATTCTGAGTAGCTAAAGTTACAAAAGGTTGAGGAAGTTTATGGGTGTCACCTTCAATTGTAACTTGGTGTTCTTGCATTGCTTCAAGCAAGGCAGCTTGAGTTTTGGGCGGCGCACGATTTATTTCATCGGCTAACAAAACGTTACAGAACAATGGTCCTTTCCTGAATTGAAATTTTTGGTCTTTTTGATTCCAGATATAAATTCCAGTAATATCAGCAGGGAGCAAATCAGGAGTAAATTGTACACGTTTAAAGTTTATACCTAATGCTTGAGCGAAGGTATTAGCTAAAAGTGTTTTTGCTAATCCTGGATTATCTTCAAATAAAGTATTTCCTCCAGCAAGAATCCCAACAGCACATAAATCCAGAATAGGGCGTTTACCCATAACAACTTGTTCCGCTTCACCTAATACTTCATGAATTAAGTCGTGTGTTTCTTGTAAAGAAGGTTCCATGATGTAGGTTTGTACTCCATCAGCTTGGCCCTCAGTCTCAGCTTCCGCTGCGCTTTGCTCTTCTTCTTCCTCTTTTTCTTTTTTGTTTTTTCCGAATAAGCCCATTATTTTTTCCATCCTTTAATTGCTTCTTCGACCTCTTTTAAGGTCACATTTTTTTCATTTTTAACAATAAATCTGATTAATATTGGATCCTTCAACATCTCTTCAATTTTTGATGATGGCAGCATTTCAAATTCTTCTCTACTAAAGCCATTATCAATTCTAACTTTATCTATAAATATTTCTTTTATAGTTTCAGGGTGCGTATAGTGTGCATGTGGAACTCTAAATCTAGACAATCGCCCTTCGTATATGTTGAACATATGTCTCCATGGTAATGGATTCTTAACTCTCATCATCACCAATTGTAGAAGTAATATTATTGATCCGAGAAATAATATTCCTAAAGTTTCACTGTTACTGACATATCCTAGTACACCAAATAGTTGAACGTAGACTAACGAAATTAAATCTGATTGAATATGCCTACTTTCATCAAAGATAATGGTTTGTTTTTCTCCTTGACTAAGATAATCAAACATTGAAGTCACAAATTCCTTATTATCTAACTTGTTGTAATATTCATTAGTAAATATACTTGTATCAGATATGAATATGACTTTTCCACTACCTACATTTGCTTCCGCTACAACTTCTACTCCATACGTTTGATCATCTCTATAGGTACCCTCTCCTTTTCCTCCTTGTCCATTTTGGTTATAATCTATGAAAGCTTGTTGTGTAGACCAAGCAAGCCCCTCAGCCTTCCCCCCCGTTTGCAAAGTTAGTGAACTTGGTGCACTCATCATTAATTGCCCTTCAAAATCCCATTGATGGCCTTCATTGTCTCTATCTATATCGGCATCAATAATGACAATTGAATTATTCTTTGGGTGAATGCTTTCTTCCCAATGATTTGAATCATACAATCTTGCAGGTTTGCATTTAGGACTACTACTTCCACTTCCATCATAGCCCAATGCATCTATAACATCTCCAGTCAAAGAAGTACTTTTTTGAGGGGCGCATCCTTCTTGGACTATATTAGTTCTAAGCTTTACGCCTATCTCTAGACTACCCATTTCTCCATAAAATGCCGAATTTCCATAGCCCGAATCATCTGCAATTACAACACTACCTCCATCCTTAACAAAGTTGTAGATGGCATTTGAATCAAATTCAGTGTACATTCTTTCCACACCAATTATCACTAAAATGGTGTTGTTCTTTTCAATCGTAGGATTTGTAGAATTCTTTTCTATTTCAGATATTTTGTTTATGATTGAAGGTCTTGAAACAATAGTTTTAATTTCATGTTTACCATTTTCCTCTTCATTTAAGTCACTTGAAAATTCAGAGATATCATTCCAGTCACTATCGTAAGCAGATAATTGAGATGGGTTTTTTGCATTATTAATCATTACAGGATAAACAACTGTAAT
The DNA here is from genome assembly GCA_964634895.1 of uncultured archaeon. GTDB lineage: Archaea > Thermoplasmatota > Poseidoniia > MGIII > CG-Epi1 > CG-Epi1. Next base: position 25,012 of record CAZWJS010000008.1, read on the forward strand.
CATTATTACAATTATGAATAGGGCAAATAACTTGGAACCATATTCTTTCCAAAATTGCGTTCTCATTTTTTACCTCTCATTCCAAAAAGGTTAGTGAATCTTGAAACCTTTCCTTTTTTCAGACCTTGGTTCAAATCCATCTCTACAGTATGTAGGTTATTAATCGCTTCAACACACCAAATATTGTATGATCCATCAATCATTTCCATACCAAATTCATCAACAACTTTTGGTTTTATTCCACTGTATCTAGCGATTTCGAATAGTGCAGTAAGCAAAGAAACGCTTTGAGCCGGGATTGGTAAAGCACGGCTCATGACATCAGTAAATTCTCTTACCGTTTGTGTATTATTCTTGATAAAACCATATCTCCCTAAAATGTTTAGCAATTGGTGATAAGATTTTATGATAATTTGTCTGTAGTCTTCATCTTTGTTCAAATCCTTTTGCATTTGTTTTATTAGATTTCTAACTTCATATTTGTGTTTTTGTGTCCAGTAGAGATAATATCCAGTAACAAGTAAGGCAGCAGGAATTCCAATGAACAATGGAATATACTTTTCCATGTCAAAAGGTTCTATGGCTTCAGGAGATTTGGTTATACTGATAGCAACATTTGTAGAGGTAAATTCAGCTTCTTTTGGAGTGTCATAATATGCATCAAGTGGCCCGCCGGAATAATGCGCTTCAATAGTGACACTTGTTGCATTCTCTGGAAAGACAAAATCAAATTTAGCAAACCCGTTTTCATCAGTTTCAATTTCATACTCTAATTTTTCATCCATTTCAATATCATTATTGTAATACATTATTACTTTTGCAGAAACATTAGAATATGGCAATGGTGTCCCGTCATCTTCTTGCACCCACAAAGAAATATTTACAGTGTCTCCTGGAAAAACATTTGTAGGTTCAAAATCAAATCTTATTTCGCTCGGAACTAATATGTTTTCCTCGCTTTTATATAAAGTTCCATCCAAAAATTCTAATCCATTGAAGCCAATTTGTAAGGTATGATTATTTCTATATTTTTGTGGGATAGTCCCGGTCGAAAAGAATATAGATTCTTCATTAAAAGTAGAGTTAAGTATTTGGCTTCCAATTGTTATTGTTAAATTTCCTTCAATTCTATTTCCTAAGTCATCTAGTATTGTTCCTGTAACATTAATGCTCCCACCTCTCACTAATCTTCCATTAAACCAATCTCCTTGAATGACTACACTTTCAATGGAGGTAGTTCCTTTCACAGTGTAGTTTGATACAATATTAGATGATAAATACCACAATGTTCCATTAAAAGTGGCAGTTACATTGTCAATTCCTAATTGATAATTAGCTACTAGAGTATGATTAAATTCTATATTTCCAAATTCGTCTGTTAATAGATAGTATTGTGTTCCTGCAATGTAAATACCTAAAGTCTCGTTGTCTAGAGGATTTCCATCTTCTTCAATTATATTTCCAATAATGGTTACATTATTTCCTCGGTATCCGTCCTTTACATTTAATTTCAAGGTTACTGTTGTTTGTGGAATTATATCAAGTTCAGTTGTTTCTTTCACTACCGTGTCACCTTCTTGAATTATTATTTTCATTTCAAAAATATCAATTTGCCCTTGTTCAACAAATATTTGGTTCTCAAATTGGCCAGTCGAATCCGTAGTTATTGATTGAGAGAAACCATCTTGTTCTGTAAAGTATCTTATAGTTATATTTTCCATGGCTATTCCTAATTCATCAATTATAATTCCATTCACAGTATAATTCGAGTTTCTCTTAGCTTTACATATGAATTTCGCTTCACCATTTTCAATACATTTCGCATCTTCATTGAATACTATGGAGGGTGTAGCTATCAATTGAATTGTTGAATTTGAAAAGTTACCTACCAATTCTTCTGAGGCTAACAATACAGCACGAATGTTATGCATTCCTGCGTTTTCCTCAGAAAAAGTGTCTGTGAAGGTATACTTACCTTCGCTATTAGTGGTAGCTGATCCAATAAGATTATCATCTAGATATAAATTTACAATTACTCCACTAATATTTTGATTATTGTGGTCAGTTACGTTTCCTTGTAATTTAACAGCTTCAGTTCTCAACGATATTCTTTCTTCAAGAGTAATACTACTGGTGCCTCTAATAATAATGTCTTCAACTACAACATCCCCCGGATGAAAAGCATCCCCCGAATAACTAGCTGTGAGAATTGTATCGCCCCAAGTTGCATTTGCAGGTATTGTAAGATCAACTTCCCAATCCTCTAAACCATCAATAACAATAACACCTATTTCTTTTCCGCTGTAACTTATAGTCACATCACCTGTAGCACCACCTATAATATCGGGATCACCAATAATACTACCTCGAACTTTATAGGTATTGTTTACATCTAATATTTTTTGATTAGTTTCATTGAATTTTAAATCAATCTCGGCATCAATTATTTTAATGAAAGTGCTGATGCTTTGTTCACTTACATTATCTGTCCCATTATATGTAAATAACAGAGCAAAATTTTCATCATCTGCCACAGGTAAATCTAAAGTAATCGCAAAAGTTCCATCTCCTTTTGTCAGACTATAATAATTGGTACTGTTGAAAAACAGTCCAACGTATTCCCCTTCTATTGCAAAGTTATCATCTTCTAGCAGTTTGCCAGACACAATAGTAGTTTTAGCACTTGCTCCTGTCGTTGGAACGCTAATTTCAATTGTTGCGTTTCCTTTTATCTTAATATCTCTAGGGAATGACTCATCAGCATCACTAAGCCATCTCTCAGGTATCCTATTTGTTCCATTCCCATGTTCAAGAAATTGTAGTGTTCTTTGAAGATTAATAATCCAGTCACCGGCCCTTATTGTTGCAGCCAAATTACTTCCATTACAAACAATTACTAAGTTACCTTCTTCATCTGTAGTTCCATTTCCTATTATGTAGGAAGGGCTATCGTCTTCATTTGTTTCATTAATCCATGCAATAAATTCCATTCCAACATAGGCTTCTCCAGTTCCACTTGCATTCAAAAGAGGTCCGAATCCCCATATGAATTCTTGATCTTTATAAATCATTTCTGGAGGGGCACTAGGTGTTGATCGTGCAGGCGGTCCATAGAATGGCGGATCATCTTCGTTAAAATCACCATAAACCGGATTTTCTTCATCTATATCACCATCTTCCCAATCGTCGTCATCTGTATTGCTGTCTAGAGGGTTAGATGTTTGCCACCCTTCAATGTTGCCAGATACGTTATAGAATAATACTTTTGTATCATTATCACCAGTTAAGTTCCAGTAATAACTAATTTCATGCCAATCATCTAATCCATCCTCATCGCTATCGACAGAGTTTGGATCTGTTCTAGAAGATTGGGTGTTATTAGATGGCGTTACTTCTTCATAATCACTTAATCCGTCACCATCGGTGTCGCTTGAATTAGGATTCGATACGTAATTATAATGGTTATTTACTCCATCAAGATCGTTAGTCCAAGGGTCTATTTCGTCTCCATCCCATAAAGAATCTCCGTCTGTATCTTCATTAGTTGGATCTGAAATATAATCACCATCATTGTTTCCATTGATTTCATCTATATTACTAAGTCCATCGCCGTCTAGATCTTCTTCCCCATCTTTTAATCCATCATTATCAGTGTCATTATCTGCAGGGTCGTAATCAGTTCTTCCGCTTAGGAATCTTTGGTATTCCCATAAATCATCCAATCCATCACCATCGGTGTCTTTAATGGTTGGATCGCTTCCAGAGGTATATATTTCGGTGAAGTCGCCAATTGCGTCATCATCTGAATCATATTCATTCGGATTAGTACAGGCATTATTTTCGGGACCATAAATACAATTATGAACTTCAGTTCCATCTTTTAATCCATCATTATCAGTATCGTCATCTGTAATTTCAGTACTCCAAATAATCTCATCTGGGTCTAATAATCCATCGTCATCAGTGTCATTTTTCCCAGGATTGCTGGTCAGATTATTAATTTCATGAGCGTCTTCAAGCGTATCACCATCAGTATCTTTGAGTGTTGGATCGGAAGGGAATTCAGGATGGTTAACTTCTTGCCCATCAAGCAGTCCGTCATTGTCTGAATCATTATCTAGAGGACTTATTCCATCGTACTCTACCTCAAATTTGTCCCATAATCCATCAGCATCTGTATCTTTAAGAGTTGGATTTGTTCCAGTTTCGTTAGTTTCAGTACCATCCCAAAGGCCATCTCCATCCATGTCTCTTTCTTGGGGATTAGTATAGGTTTCATTATGTTCCCAATAATCGGTTAAATTGTCACCATCAGTGTCTTTAAGAGTTGGATTTGATCCTACAGTTCTAACTTCATATCCATCAGGCAAACCATCATCATCAGTATCATTGTCATTCGGATCAGTTCCACGGTTTTGTTCTTCACCATTACTAAGTCCATCATTATCATCATCAAGGGCTAGTAAAAAATCGTCTCCAGCTGAGTTCGGGTCAGTATCATCTATATTTACTTCAGTTCCATCAATCACACCCCCATTATCAGTATCATCGTCAAGGGGATCTGTAGCTCCATAACCATGACTCGTGGAGTTCTCATCCAATCCAGATATTTCTTGGTAATCCGTAAGCCCATCATTATCACAGTTTTGATTTTTAGGGTCAGTCCCATAATCATTAACTTCTTCTCCATCTAGGAGTCCATCATTATCAGAATCATCATCTGTTGGAGACGTACATTGTGTGCCTGTATTGTTATTTCCATAAACACAGTTATAAATTTCATCATAATCGTTCAGTCCATCATCATCAGTGTCCGTGTGATCAAGCCTAGTTCCATACAAGGTTTCATCAAAATCATTTACATTATCTAAATCGGAGTGTTCCGAAAGAGGATTACTATTAAAGACGTTAAATTCATAACCATCACTAACTCCATCTGAATCAGAGTCAGATATCATTGGATCAGTACTATCGCTGGAATCAGCAGTTCCATCACCATTGTAGTCACATTTTATGCCAGTGGTCGGATTTGTCCAATTGCATTCCTCAGCTATATATACACGATTTAGTTCATCACCATCTTTTAAATTATCTCCATCAGTGTCGTGACTGTTAGGATTGGTACACTCATTATTATCAGGACCGTATATGCAAGTAAAGACTTCGATGCCATCTAATAATCCATCACCGTCAGTATCATTGTCATTTGCATCTGTCAAATATTGTTTAATTTCCGGTCCATCATTTATCCCGTCATTATCTGAATCTTCATCTTTAGGGTCTGTACCTTCATCTATTTCTTCTCCATCTAGTAACCCGTCCCCATCTGTATCATTATTTTTTGGGTTTGTATCATAATTTGTAAATTCTTCCCCATCATCTAAAAGATCACCATCAGTATCAGGATTGGCAGGGTCCGTTGTATGTGTATATACTTCGCTTCCATCCTCTAGCCCATCACCATCTGAATCTTTGTCCGTTGGACTACTTGTCCAATTATTAACTTCGTCACCATCCAGTAATCCATCACCATCCGTATCATTATTTTTTGGATGTGTACTCCAATTGTCAACTTCATCACCATCTTCTAATCCATCGCCATCACTGTCAGTATCGTTTGGATCACTTGTCCAATTATTAACTTCATCACCATCTAGCAGTCCGTCATTATCGGTATCATCATCGTTTGGATCAGTGCCATACATGATTTCTTCACCATTAGTTAATCCATCGTTGTCATCATCGAATGAGGATAGATTATCATCAGATTCATCATTAGGATTTGTATTGTCAATTACAATTTCGAGCCCATCTTTTTGCCCGCCTCCATCACTGTCTTTATTGAGTGGATCTGTTGGACCATATCCATGCTCCATATCTGTAGTATTCCATCCCATTAGCTCTTGTTTATCTTTTAAATTATCATTATCGGTATCATCATTTATTGGACTTGTACATTCATTATTGTCAGGACCATATATGCAATTAAAGACTTCGATTCCGTCTTCTAATCCATCTTCATCAGTATCATTATTCTTTGGTAATGTGTTGTAATTATTAACTTCTTCACCATCGAGTAGCCCATCGTCATCAGTATCATTATCTTTAGGATTTGTAGCATATAATTCCGATATTTCTTCACCGTCTAGTAGTCCGTCATCATCAGTGTCGTTATTCGTGGCATTCGTATCATAATCGTTAATTTCTTCACCATCTTCTAAATTGTCATTATCTGTATCAGCATCTTTAGGTAGTGTAAAGTAAACAAAAATCTCCTCACCATCCGTTAATCCATCATTATCAGTATCTGGATTAGTTAGATTAGTATCGTATTTGTTAAGTTCGTCACCATCATCTACCAGATCGTCATCCGTATCACTATCTGCAGGATCAGTTCCATAGACATTAACTTCATCTCCATCCTCTAATCCGTCATCATCAGTGTCTTTATCGTTAGGGTCACTACCGTAAAGTAAATCTTCATCACCATTAGTTAAACCATCTCCATCATCATCTCTAGAGTCTGGGTCCTTGTCATCATTTTTATTGTTTAGAGGATTTGTCCGATCAACTAAAACTTCAAACCCATCATCAGCCTCTCCACCATCGCTATTTGGATTGGTTGGGTCTGTTCCATCATTTGAATCAACAACTCCATCGTGGTTATAATCGCAATTAATGCCGCTTATCTCAGATACCCAGCTTTCCCAAATATCGTTTGTAAGATTTTTAACTGAACAATTAGTAATTCCAAATACTTCTGTACCATCTTCAAGGCCGTCATTATCAGTGTCCTTTTCCGTTGGATCTGTAAAGTAAAACGTAATTTCAATTCCGTCTTCTAATCCATCGCCATCAGTATCATTGTCATTTGGATCAGTTATGTACCCATTTTCCATTCCTTCTTCTGTAGCATCATCTAGACCGTCTCCATCTGAATCAACAATGTCATCGTTAGGGTCATTTGGGTCAGTACCATCAACTTCGATTTCTTTTCTGTCTGACACTGTTCCGCCATCAGTATCGCTGTTGTTAGCAGCAGTTTCATCATTTTCGATATCATGCCTCCCATTCAGGTTTTTATCTTCCTCATTATCTAATAAAGTATCACCATCAGAATCAGTACTCCGTGGATTCGTAATTGAACTAGGATCTAGGTCTGGTTGCCATGTCTCATGGCAATTTGATATAACAGTAGATCCAAATGAGCATTCTTGTAAGTTATAAGTCATTTCAGTCCAGATATCATTTAAGGAAATTCCAAGTTCTAGTCCATCTAATAATCCATCACCATCACTATCGTGATCTTTTGGGTTAGTACCATCATTTTTGTTATATACCCCGTCACCATTAAAATCACAAACTATTTCACTTGATGGATTTGTCCATAGTGGATAGTTATCATCCTCCTCATTACATCCGAAAAAAGCTGCGTTGTACTCTTCCCCATCTTTTAATCCATCATTATCAGTATCAGAATCTACTGGATTTGTACAGAATGTACCACCGGTAGCAGAGTAAAACCTGCAGTATATTTCGTCATCATCGTCTATACCATCTTCGTCAGTGTCACTTTTTGTAGGATCAGTTCCAGTATCTAATGTGTCTACGTAAATTCCAGTGTTTGTTTCTGTACCATCATCTAGAAGATCTCCATCAGTATCAGGATTATTTGGATCAGTTCCAATTTCTTCCTCTTTCGAATCACTTAAACCATCGCCATCAGTATCACTCAACGTGAAGTCAGTTCCAGGTTGATTTCCATTGCCAACTACTGAATCATCTTCACCAACAGTGCTTCCTGCGTTCATATCACATGTGGGGCATTGGTTGGAAGAGGTAGGTTCGAAAGTTACCCACCCCAGTTCATCAAGTAAAACTTCAGCATACGCGTGGCCATTAAGCATAGTAACTACTCTCGTATTTTCTTCAATGGAAAAACCAGTACTTTCTCCATATCCACTACTTTGCCATCCTTCAGGTGTTACTACGTCTCCGGGCCCATTACCTTCAACATATCTGGTTGGTATTCCATTGAGTCTAGATAGTATTGTAAAAGCTGAAGCAAAGTTGGTACACTTTCCATCTTTTGTAGGGTTTCCAAATAAAAAATAGTCAACAAAATCATCTCCTTCTGGAGTCAATGTGCCATTTATATTGTAATAATAATTATTTCTTAAATAATTCATTATAGCCTCGGCTTTTTCATAGTCAGTAGTTTTTCCAGCCGTTATTGAAGTAGCTAAGTCTTGAACACGGTCAGGCATTGTTGGAACGTGTATTAATTCAGCAGGAAAATCATCTGGAGCATTTGCTGCTTTTTTCACAGCCTCTGGAATTTGGTATTCAGTCATAGTGAAGCTATAGCTTTGAGCATACCCCTCGATTTTCAGGTTAAAAGCTGTATCCATTGTAACTGGACTACTAATCAGAACTGAATTTGTATACAATGCAGTTGATAGATATCCTTGAACTGGCATTATCCAGTTCATAGTATATTCGAAAGTATCACTTGTAATATCAGGATGTGTTACCAAATAATCATATTCATAATTTGGAGATCCAGTAGTCCAGTATTTAGGATTAGGTTCAGTGATTCCAGATTCTATACCATGTTGTTCGCAGCCTGGTGCAGGGCACCATTGACTTCGAGTATATTCTCCCGTGGCTTCATCATAACCATTATCGTAGATGTCTTTTGCTGCAGTTCTCCAATATTGAGGATTTGATGTGGGGTCAGTACAATCCTCACATTCAACTGTGAATTTTACAGCAGCGAGAACTGCTAAGGGATAAAATCCTTCTAGACCTCCGCTAACTCCATTAGCGTCGGGTTGTGGAGTCCAGTCATTGTTTTTAGCCATGTCTTCAGCCCATGAAGGCAATGGTGGATCATCGTCATCCATGTCAGGAATACCATCACCATCACTATCTGGATTATTTGGGTCTAAGTGATCAATCATGTTTTCATACATGTCAGGAATACCATCGCCATCACTATCTGTCATTTCTTCCATGTCTGATAAACCATCACCATCAGCGTCTTGGTCTAAACAATTTGAGATTCCATCACCATCCAAATCGCCTTCGCAATCGTATAAATCCTCCATATTAGGAGGAACAAAATCTTCATTAATCAAATCATTCCAAAAGTCTTGTTCAGCCATGTCTGAAATACCGTCGTTATCCATGTCAAAATCATTCGGATCAAATCCTAGAGCAATTTCGTAGTCATCCGATAGCCCATCTCCATCACTATCTCTAAAGGGTTGGTCCGGTATACCATCTCCATCTTTATCAGCTTCAGCTAGTGGGTTTTTTTCTATGCTTGAAGCTCGTGATAAAAAAGGAGAATAGGGTAATGCTGTTAGAAGTAGAATTACAACAATCAATGCCTGATATTTCTGTCCGCGCATAGGATAAATCTAATACGTTATTAGTAAGTATGCTTAAATTGTTTAGGTCAAAGAAAATGGCGCCCGCGCCGGGATTTGAACCCGGGTCCTCAGCTCGACAGGCTGAGATGATAGGCCAGGCTACACCACGCGAGCGCGAAGCCGGACCGGAGCCCTTTGTATATAGGCTTTACCAAAACTTTTTCAGTTTACATTCCCATATTTAGGCGAAATGTTGGATTCCCCGCTTCTCCGTTCCCAAAAAAATCTTCAGATTCACCTTCTTCCATCATTGCACCAACAAGCACACCTACCGTTTCTTGCAAGAATTTCAATTCCACTTGAAGTTCTGAAATAGTTTCTTTTAATTTTTTTATTTCATCAGTTTCAATTGACACAGTTAGAATATAGTATGACCCCTTATAACAGTATGTATTCGCTTAAATTTATATCTTTGATTTCAATAGAGGTATTATATCAAAAAGATCTCCCACTATTCCATAATCAGCTACTTTGAAAATGGGTGCATCCGAATCTTTGTTTATTGCAACAATGAATTTAGATCCACTCATCCCTCCTAAATGTTGTATTGCGCCAGAAATGCCTATTGCAATATAAAGTTCGGGAGCAACTGTTTTTCCAGTTTGTCCAACTTGCTGTGAATGTGGGACCCATCCCGCATCTACAATAGCTCTACTTGCTCCAGCTGCAGCACCCAAGGCATTTGCTAGTGGTCTGATATGTTCTTCGTAATTTTCAGGACTTTCCAAACCACGTCCTCCACTCACAATAATATTTGCTTCAGTAAGTTCTACATCACTAGCTCCTATTTTTTCGAGAGAGGTTGTTTTTAGTCCTGATTCAGGAATATTTCCGCTGAAATTTTCTACAGTTCCTGACCATGATTCACCTGCAGGATATGCATTATTCCTAATGCTGACTACAACAGAATCAGTCGCATTTGATTTAGCTAAAACTTTGCCAGCAAAAGTAGGCCTTACAAATCCATCGACCCCTGCTTCTAAACAATCCCCTAAATATCCCCAATTAAGTTCAGCAGCAAGTCTGGGTCCTAAATCTTTTCCCATAGTTGTAGCTCCCATCAAAACTTTAGTCGAATTTGTCTGTTCAACAATTTGAGCAATTATTGAACTGAATATCATAGGATCATAGTTCTCAAGTGACACATTGTCAGCGATAATTATTTTTGAGGCAGATAATTTCATAGCAGCTTCAGCTATATTATTTCCTATTACAACACCTACAACGTCTCCCATTCCTGCAGCAACAGTAGCTACTTGTTGTGAAACTTCTTTAATTTCATTTCCATCAACTTCTCCAATAATAACTATTGAACTCATAAAACCTTAGCCTCCGTTTTTAATTTCACAATTAATTTGTCAACTTTCTCTTCGGAGCTTTCACCATCTATAATTACTCCTCCTCCTCTAGCAGGAGGTAAACTACATTCGTTAGTTTGAATATCATTTCCATCGTTCACTGGTACTTCTTTATTTTCGAACGGTTTTCTTTTGGACATCATTATGTCTTTTAATGCCGGAAATCTTACTTTAGTCATATCTTTTTGACAGGTTATCAATGCCAACTCAGAGTATTCTATTACTTGTAATCCTCCTTCGATTTGTCTTTTTGCTATGAACTTATGTTCGTTCATTTCTAGACTCGTTACTCCTGAAATATGAGGAATTCCTAGCATTTGAGCAACCATAGGTCCGGTAGCTCCTTGATAGTAATCTATTCCTTGTACTCCACCGATTATAAGATCTACATCCATTTCTCTGATTGTATCTGATAGCGTTTTGGCGTTTGAAGACGGTCTATTACCTCGGTATCCTTCTTGTCTTAGTACAATTGCTTCATCTGCGCCAATAGCCATCATTTTTCTTAAGTCAGTATCTATACTTGAATTGTTCGAAAACAAGCTTAAAAGCGTCACTTTACCACCCCTTTCTTCTTTGAATTGAACGGCTTGTTCTACAGCAAATTCATCATATGGATTTACTATATATTTAAATTCACTTTCATCTACTTTTCCATTTGATATCTCTAAACGAGATTCAGTATCCGGGACCATTTTGATTAAAACTATTATGTTCATGTTTCAGCCTCTAGGTTTTCTAACATTATTTCTGAGATGTCTTTTACAGGTTTTTCATCACCTATTCCTTTCAATCCGTCGCTCATCATTGTCATACAGAAAGGGCACCCTACTGCAACGCAGTCGGCCCCTGTTTTTGATGCTTCCTGTGCTCTGATTTCGTTAACTCTTTTGTCAGCCTCTTCCTCCATCCAAACTCTTGCACCTCCTCCGCCACAACAGAATGATTTCTTTCCATGCCTTTCCATTTCAATTAAGTCAGCACCTAATGCCTCTCGTGGAGCTTCAGTCTCATTACCAATTCTGCCCAGATAACACGGATCATGAAAGGTTACCTTATCTTCAAATTTGTTAATCCTAAGTTTTCCTTTTTGTTTCAAATCATTTAATATTTGTGAATGATGATAAACTTCATATTTTCCACCATATTTTTCATACTCTTTTCCTATAGTGTGAAAGCAGTGTGGGCATGCAGTAATGACTTTTAAGATACCGAGAGAGTTAATGTTATCAACATTCATTTCAGCCATCATTTGGAAAAGGAATTCATTACCTGCTCTTCTAGCTGGATCTCCATTACACATTTCCATTTCACCCAGTATAGAAAAGTCAACTCCAGCTTCTTTCAAAAGTTTTGCAGTTGCCCTTGATACCTTTTTATTTCTATCATCGAAGGATCCGGCGCAACCAACATAAAAAAGATATTCAGCAGGCTCACCTATCTTTAAATCTAATCCTTCAGCCCATTCGGCTCTTGTATGTGCCCCCATGCCCCATGGATTTGAATTTCTCTCTAGATTATTGAAAAGGTTCTGCAATTCTTCAGGAAATTCGGAAGCTTCCATTACGAGATGTCTCCTTGTATCTGTAAGTTTTGGAACATGTTCGATGTGGACTGGACAAGCATCAACGCATGCATAACAAGTAGTACAGGCCCAAATTGCATCAGGAGTAAACCGGTCTATCATTGTTTCTTGAGGTTCTTTTCCCGCAAGTAGTAAAGAACCATGTTCTTTTCCATAATTCTTTAGATCCATTATTATTTGCATTGGATTTAGAGTCTTCCCACTATTGTAGGCTGGACAAACATCTTGACATCTAGCACATGCCGTACAGGCCCATCCATCTGATAATTGTCTCCATGTAAAATCTTCAAATTTTTTGACACCTAGTGTTAAATTATCAAAATCTAAATCATCGGTTTTAATGGCAATATTATTTTCATCTATTTGCATTGGATTCATAGTTCCCATTGCGTTATGATCTTGAAACATTACATTTGGAATAGTTCCGATTAGATGCGAATGCTTAGTTTGTGGTATTTCTATTAAGAATCCGCCAATTAAAATCATGTGTGTCCAGTAACTGATATCTATCAACATACTCAGTGTATCGTAATCCATGCCCTGCATTTGTTTAGCAAAAATAACTCCGATAGGTTCCCAATAGTTGTAATTTGTCTTTTCACCTAACATATAGCCAGCTTCAACTATAAATGCCGTGATTACAATTCCTAGAATTGCAAATAAAATGAGAACACCTTCCATACTTGAATTCTTCAATTTTTCAGGTCTCACAATCAATCTGCGATATAGGGCAAAGAGTATTCCGATTCCAGCCATCAAATATCCTAAATCAACAATTAAATTCCAAATGTTTACTAGATAAATCATTTCCAAAAATTTGGCAAAAAGTCCCCCAGTTCCCAAATCAATCACGTCACTCACTAACATCAAAAAGCCCCAGAAAATCATAGCATGAGCATACCCTGCCAATTTATCTTCAACCACCTTTCTCTGCCCTAACCAATCGGTTAGGAATTCTCTAATTCTTTGTTTCCATGAATTAAATCTATCATCATTTTTACCCAATCTGATAAGCCTAACTATAAATCCTACTTGATAAACATGTGAACCGATTGCAATTAATGACCATATGCCTAGAATAGCATACCAGGGGATTCCGTAATAATCATGGAAAGGGTCCATTATATTGCCACCATTGTTTTCATTTTGTACATGCTATTTAAATATCTCCCAAGTCAATTTTGACACTAATTTCAGCACCATCCTCTACAGATAATTTATTTCGGATAAAGTGTGGCGATATAATTTCGATAACACGTTTGTAATGTGTTCTTTTTGGTGATATAACTGCACATTTTTTAATTTTTTCATTTTCAAAACTTAATACACCCTTGAAAATCAAAGCTTTTCCAAAGGTTCGCCCATCTTCTTCAAATCCGTTTATCAGAATGCCTTCAGCAGCTTTCATTGCTTCTATTTTAGGAACTTCGTTTTCTTCAAGTCTTAGGTTTAAGGTACCTTCATAAGGCGTCCATTTTAGTATTTTTTTGAATTGTTCCATGTATCCTTTTTTTGATATGTAATATCCACCTTCACCCAGTCCTGTTTCTAAACTTCCAGTCATTTCAACGTATTTTTGCCTCCCAAAAATGAGACTGTACTCGGAAAACTCCTTTCTTAATAGAGAGATTCCTTTTTCTTTTATTGTTATTATCTGACCGCCTTGAGCATGTTTCCTTTCTATATTTCCTGATTCTACCAAATCAAGTACATATCTAGAAGCAGATTGCTGACTCACTTTTAATTTTTTTGAAAGTCTAATAGATGAGATATGAATAGGGTGTCTGGTAGCACCTTGTAGAGCTAGAAATTTCAATGTGTAAAGAAGTGTTGATTTCATTATTCATTTTCCTTTACGATATTGTCAATTTGTTCCTTTTGTTCTTCAGACATATTTTCCATTGCTTTTTTTGATTGTTCTACTAAATTACCCATAATTATACTATACATTAGAGGAACTACTGTTTCACTTTCTTTCTTAGCATCAAATGCATCTTTCGAAGCTTTTTTTTGTATTTTTAACTTTCCAAGTGAGACATCGCCTTTACCAAGTCCTTGACATTTTTGATCAGTTATAAAATATTTTTCGCCATTGTAGCCTAAGGGATAAGCTTGGCAATTCAGTGGCATGTCGTGAAATATCTGGCAATTCTTATTTTCAGAGTCATAGACTGGGCAGCCTTGTTCATTTTCGTTAGGTTCTAAAATTAATTTAGGAAAACCATTGGACATATCCATTCCTATATATTTGGAAATACTAGTTAGTGTTCCATTCTCCCTCCATCTGGAAATATCATCAAAATAAATAGGTACGCCTTTGTTTTTCGAACAGTATTGTCCACAGCGTACGCAATTATGAATAAATTTTGGTATTTTCTTTTTTGTCAAATGGTTACCCGTTTTTGAGTAGTAGGGGATTATTATTAACTTTGCTCCTAATATTTTTTTCATAATTTTTAGCTAATATTATTGTCTAAGAGTTGGAAAAAAAAATAGTTCTAAATCCATTTATTTTATTCTTACGCGTAGAATCTTAAATCCTTTTAATACCCCAGCAATTAGCAATTCGGTGTGATTACCATGGAATCAATAAAATATCAAGTATTAGCTCTTGCTTTAATCTTTGTTGCTAGTGCCTTCACTGGTTGCTTAGGGGACGAGGAAGACGACAAAACATCAGTAAAAATCGGTTTTATGAACCCAATTACGGGTCCATTGGAACCAGATGCACCTGGATTTACTTGGGGAGCTAATGAAGCTATTAGTGACCTAAACAAAGCTTATCCAGATTACAACTTCGAATTAGTTGAAGTTGACTCGGGATGTGACGGAACTCCTGCCGCAGCTGGAGCACAGACATTAGTCGACTCTGGTGTTGTTGCAGTAGCCGGTGCAGCTTGTTCTGGAGCTTCAATGGGTGCTAATGCAGTACTTTCTGCAGCTGGAATCCCAATGATTTCATATGCTAGTACCAACCCAGGTCTAAGCGACGCAGACGCATATCCATTATTCTACCGTGTTGTACCTAGTGATGCAATCCAAGGCCCAGCCGGTGCTGATATGATGGCAGATGCTGGTGTTACTAACGGAACTTTAGCTATTCTACACATGACCAATGATTATGGATCAGGTTTAGCTGATTCAATAAAATCAGCTTGGGAAAATGATACAGCTGGAAACACTCTTTGTGGCGCAGGAATGCAAGGATATGAAGACACTACAACAGATTTCAGCGCATTAGCTGAAAGTATATCTGGAGATGAAACTTGTACAGCAGTTTACCTTTCATCATACATTCAAGATGCAGCAGGAATTATTGAAGCACTCAAGGATGATGATTGGGATGGTAAAATCTTTGCAGGTGATGGACCAGCTGGAGTTGGTTTGTATGAGAAAATGGGAGATAATGCTGAGGCAACTGGTGTAACAGTATCAGCACCTCGTGCCGGATCAACATACGGTGATTTCGAAGCTAGATATGATGCAAATGCAGAAGAAGTAGGCAGTATCAAAACCTATGTTTTGACCACCTATGATGCAGTAATGATGATCGGTGAGGCAGCTACAATGTCAGGTGCAATCAACGATAATATCAAATCTGTTGGAACTGGTTTCGAAGGAGCCTCTGGAAAACTCACATTCTTAGATAATGGGGATGTTGGTGGTGCAGGTTATGATATTTGCACTTACTCTGGAGATGACACAGACGCAAACGGTGGCTATTCCTGTACAAAATACTGGACAGCTACTGGTGGCGTTCAATCAGCATAGATTCAATCAAATAAATTTTGATTGACGCAAAGTGCGTTACAGTGCGCGCGTGAGCGCGCTGTAGCGTCACGCTTGCCTTTTAATTTTTTTAGCCGTAGGGCTTGACTTTTATTGGGTCTGCGTTAGCAGTGTAGTTTATGTTTAAAGAAGTTTTCAGAGAATTTTGGAATTCCCTATCTAGGGGTTACCGAAGACTAGCTATTGTTTTTCTATTAAGTTTTGACGCTAGTCTAGGTTTATTGTATTCTTTAGGTTTTCTTAATTTATTAGACTTTTTGTTGGTAGATAGTCTTCCTTCAGACCTAGTTTGGCTTCTTCAAACCTTCCAATTGTTGTGCATGGGATTCGGTTTCATCAAAATATTATTCGATGACGTACCTAGTTCAAAATTCCGTACAATTTTGATTATTTTTTCACCATTTTTATTTCTGATCCATGCTTTAGTTTCACTCCATTTTCTTTTGTTAGGACAAGATTTGGTTGCTTCAGTTAGATTTGATATTGGTTCATTAACAATTTCTACTTTAACATGGTCATCAACTTATTTGGCTATTGCAATTGGCTGTACTTTAACCTACAGCGTTCAACGATATGGTAATTTTGCACAAAGTGAATATTTCATGCTTGGTATGTATGTAGGTATTGCCATAATGTGGACAGATTGGCTGTTTCCGCTTAGTGATGCTCCATCAGACGGAACATTGGTCTGGTCACTGTTTTTGTATGTTTTGATTGGTGCTTTCATATTGACTGGCCTTGCAGGAATTATTATAGATCGTCTGGTGTTCAGAGGTTTTAGAACTCGTAGTTCGTCATCAGATGTCATGATGATTGCTTCACTTGGAGTAGCTATGATTTTGCGAGCTTTAGTTTACTTGAGGTTTGGTGCTAATACAAAGCGCTTAGTTCCCGATGCAGATTGGATGGGGAGTTCTCAACGTTGGGAACTACCTACAAAAACTTTAAGCTTAGATCTGGGGAGTTCTAGTTGGCCCACCTTTGATAGTGGTGTAACAAATTACGCGTACAATAATGCATTCCTTCCCATAGTTGTTTTTATTTCAGTAGGATTGCTTTTCCTTTTGTTAACTCATACTAGGTTGGGACGCAGGATGCGTGCTGTTGCTGACAATCCAGAATTGGCTGCTAGCAGTGGAATTAATGTTGAACGAGTACATCTTACGAGTGCTTTCCTTTCAGCAGGTATTTCAGGAGTCGGAGGTGCTGTATTTGGTTTGACAGTTTTATTTAATCCTCAAACCGCATTTACACTTTTGCTACCAGCTTTTGCCGTTATAGTGTTGGGTACTATAGGTTCAGTACCTGGCGCCATAGGTGCTTCTATAATTATCGGGTTTGTAAGGGCAGTTTCTGAACCCGTTCTATCAGGAATTGGTAATCCTTTGGAGAGAACTAACTATTTTGCATTAGGTGGTGTCATGCCATATGCTATCATCATTGCAATTTTACTTATTATGCCAGAAGGCATAGGTCATGCCTATAATAAGTGGAAAATTGAGCGTCTTAGGAAACGCGCAGCGTTAAAAGACAAGCCAGATAATAGAATTTCAGCATTAATGGGAGTGTTGTTTGGTTGGATGGGAGCCCATCATTTTTACCAGAGACGTACAGCTCGCGGAGTTTCAATGCTGACTCTAACTATTGTATCTTTCACTATAGGAAAAGCTACATCTTTCATGAGGACTAATTCTTTTGTTGGTCAGGAAGTTACTACCGCTCCAGAAGGTTTGGACCCCGCTATGCATCAAGACTGGTTAAATTTAATTCACAATGAACAAATCATACTTAGCACCTTAGGATTTCTAGGAGACATTTTATGGCCATTTTTACCAATTCTAATATACATTTTAGCACTTTATGAATCATATCTTATTTTTGAGAATCGCTATAAAGATGTTTTACAGGAACCAAAAACACGTTTTGTAGATTATTGGGATAACTTCTCATCTAGGATTGGGCAGGTAACAACTAAATTCACAGACAGGTTTTCAGCTTCTGTAGCAGGTACTAATCAAATCCTTGATTCTATGAATCATTCTTTTTCTTCCATTAGCACTGGCGCTTCAGATAAATTTAAGAATATAAGCTCAGATTTTTATGAGAAATTTGGGGCTAAATATGGTTCTCAATCAGAAAAAGGTTCCCAAGCAAAATTTTGGGTTTTATTCTCATTTTTGTTTCTTATAGTACTTTGGCTTCCTTCTGTTACTTATTTTACTAAGGTTTTACAAGTTTCGAATTTCATTGTCACATTGTCTATATTTTTACTTTTAGCTTATTCATTGAATCTTCATACTGGAATGACTGGCCTCCTGAACTTCGGTGTTATTTTCTTTGCGGCAGTTGGTGCAATTGTAGTTGGAATTTTAACTGCACCTAGTGATATTTATGGTTATGATTGGCCAATATTTCCAGCCCTTATTGTTGCAATAATAACGGGAGCTGTATTTGGTTGGTTACTTGCTTATCCTACTGCAAGACTTCGCAGTGATTATTTTGCGATAATTACCATATCTCTTGGAGAGATAGTGAAAATTCTGCTTATGGGTGAACCTCTTCTTAGAGCGGGAGGTAATGAGTCAGCAATTGGAGTTCAGAGATATCCTTTACCGTTTCAAGAGTGGTGGTTCTGTGGTTCAAATCCGCCTCTTTCTTCAAGTGGAGATAAACTTTCTCCGATTGCTTGTTCTACTACTTCAGGAATAGATAGTACGGCAGCAACTCTTGGAGACTTGATGGGTTTGGGTCAACCAGCACCATATTTGATGCTCCTTGCAATTATTGGAGTTATTGGTTCAGTTTTTGTGTGGAAACTTCTTAATTTACTTTTCGAATCACCATGGGGCCGCATCTTGCGTTCTGTAAGGGAAGACGAAGAGGTTGCTCAGCACCATGGTCATGATGTACTAACTCACAAAGCAGCAAGTCTTGCTTTTGGAGCTGCAATAGCTGCATTTGCAGGTGCACTTTGGGCCTGGAAATTAAATGGTTTTCAACCAAGTTTCATGTCACCTGCAAGATCAACATTTTTGGTTTGGGCAGCTTTCATAATTGGTGGTGCAGCAAATAATAGAGGTATGGTAATCGGAGCTATGATTATCACATTAACTGAATTTTTCTTTAATGTATTAGTAGCAGCTCAAGGTAGTTCTAGTTTGCCTCTAGCAAACTTAGCAAGTTCTATTGATGAAACATTCGCTTGGATAGTTGAATCACCATTACAAGTTGCAATTATTTTTGTAGTATTATGCTTACTAACTTTTATTATTAGGCAAAGAGATGCCGCTGAGACATTCTTTTGGTTTTCTTTAGTTTTTATAATATGTGGCGTTCTTTTCGACCAACGTTCAATTTATTTGGTATTTCCAGAAGTACTAGGTGGGGTAAAGACACAGATGGCTTATGTCAAACTGATGCTTATTGGTCTTGTGATTATGCTGTCTCTCAAATACAATTCTAAAGGATTGCTACCTGAAATACCCTACAGGCCTGAACGTCCAAATCCAGTTGGGCAATCTTCTGAACATGCAATAGCTGCAATTCCAAACATTGATGAATCTTCTGCTGAAGAGGAGGCAATCTAAAATGAGTAGTGCTTTGAAGGTTGATAAATTACGCAAAGAATTCGGAGGCCTTGTTGCAGTTAAAGATGTATCTTTTGAAGTTAACGAAGGGGAATTTGTAGGGCTTATTGGTCCAAATGGTTGTGGTAAATCTACAACTTTTAATTGTATTAGTGGTTTGCTTAACCAAACCTCTGGGCAAATAGAACTTTTTGACAAAGATGTTTCAAACATGAGGCCAGATGAGATTCAGAATCTAGGTATGACTCGAACTTTTCAGCATACACGACTATGGCGTGAAATGACCGTCATCGAGAATCTGTTAGTCCCTCCTAGAGACCAATTTAAGCCAAGTATTTGGGATTCTTTCGTAAAAGGGCGGAATAATCCTCCTGAAGTTGAAAGATTAGCTAAGGCTTACCAAACACTTGATCAATTAGAAGTCCCCCATATGGCTCATAATCTGGCTAGTGAGCTATCTGGAGGCCAAAGTAAGTTGGTTGATATAGGCCGTTCAATGATGGGAGACCCACAAATTTTACTTCTTGATGAACCCGTTGCAGGGGTAGCTGGTCCTTTAGCAATGAAAATTTTTGCAAATCTTAGAAAGATTGTTGATGATACCGGTATTTCAGTCTTAATTATTGAACATAATATGGATTTTATCCTTCGTCAAGGTGTTGATCGCATAATCGTTATGAATGAGGGTAAAATTTTGATGGAAGGAACTCCCGATGAAGTTCAAGGTAGCAAGGAAGTTATAGCTGCATACTTGGGTTCATCTGAGGATTGGGAGTGGGAAAAATTAGCAGAAGGAGCTTCAGAATGACCCGATGGCTTGAAGTTAGCAATATCCAAGGTGGTTATGATACCGTAAAAATCATACACGGCATTGATATTCATATTGATGAAGGAGAATTTGTCACAATCATAGGTCCAAATGGTTGTGGTAAATCCACATTAATTAAGATTATTTTTGGAATAGCTACATATTATAGTGGTACTGTTAAACATAAAGGATTAGATGTTTCCGGTTGGAGAACAGATCAGTTAGCCATGAGAGGGATCGCATACGTTCCACAAGTTGACAATGTATTTCCTTCACTTTCTGTAGAAGAAAATCTGCAAATGGGAGGTAATTCACTATCTACAAGTTTGTTAAACGAAAGAATTTCTGCAGCCTTAGAAATGTTTCCAGATCTTAAGCATAGAACACACGATCTTGCAGCGTCTTTGTCAGGTGGTGAAAGGCAAATGTTGGCAATAAGTAGAGCTTTGATAAGTAAGCCGGATTTTTTGTTGCTAGATGAGCCTACTGCAGCTTTGAGTCCACTTTATCAGCAGCAGATTATAGAGAGAATTGATGCGTTGAGGGAGGTTGGAATTACTGTATTGATAGTTGAGCAGAATGCACGCCTATCTTTGGCTAGATCAGATAGAGGTTATATTCTATCAAATGGAGAAGTCGTTCATACTGGAGATGCTACAGACATATTGAATGACCCACACATAAACAAATATTTCTTGGGCACCAAAGAGTAATGCAGAAAATCAGCCCACGTAAACTTCTAATTACGAATTTAATGATGCTTACTGTATCTGCATTGTGGGGTATTGCCTGGCCAGTGGGAAGAATTTTGGCTACAGATTTAGTAGAACTTCCATTTACAGTTATGTTTTTGAGGTACACTTTTGCACTCCCAGTCTTGTTTGTTTGGATGTGGTATAGAGAGGGGCATACAGTTCCGAAACGGAGTGATTGGAATTCATTAACATTAATGGCAGTAACTTCTGTATTTCTATATCAAATTGGGTACATGTATGGTATGCAAAGAACTGCAGCTTCAGATGCTTCCTTAGTTATTGGTTTTAATCCAATATTTGTGGCAATATTGTCGTTTTTTGTTCTATCACATAAGTTCTCTTCGAAAGGATTATTTGGAATATTTTTGAGTTTCTTGGGCGTTTTGATGATTTTCTTTGCTTCTCCCAATGTTAGCATTCCTCTTGAAGAAAGGTTGATTGGAAACAGTCTCATTATGTTTGGTGCTTTTTCATATGCAATTTATAACGTCATGATGAGACGTTATTTTCTTGTCAACGAGGAGAAAGGCCTCAGTTCACTTTCTTTGATTGCCTGGGTTTCTCTGATAGGGTGGGTTATGTTTATCCCGTTTGTTTTGTTTGAATCTCCTTGGGATAGGAGTTGGACTACAGACGAGTGGCTCTTGATAGGTTACCTCGGTGTTCTTTCTACTGCGCTTTCATATGTATTCTTTGCAATAGGTATTGAAATAATTGGAGCTAATCGAGCTTCAAGTTTCATTAACATAGTTCCCATTTTTGGTATTTTATCGAGTTGGCTCTGGATAAATGAGGAATTACACTGGATACAGTTCTTTAGTTTTGGTTTGATTTTTTTTGGTGTTAGAATGGTTAATAAGCAACCTCCTGAAGGAATATCTGAGAAGTAAGTGTATTCTTAGCCAAGGCTAAACTTTATATTAGCTCACACTAAATCAGTATTATGGATTCTGCTGCGGTAGAAAATTATCTCAAATCTATTTGGGAGCTTG
>CAZWJS010000009.1:0-45284 GCA_964634895.1 uncultured archaeon
TTATCATACGAGTGTCCAAAGGATCAATTATTCCATCATCCCACAATCTAGATGAAGAAAAATAAGGACTACCTTCTTCCTCATATATATCAAGAAATGGAGATCTTAAATCATTTATCTCTTTGCTAGACATGGACTTCCCTCTCTTTGTCAACTGTTCTTGCTTAATGGTTGCTAAAACATCTGCAGCTTGCTCACCACCCATAACTGAAATTCGAGAATTAGGCCAACTCCATAATTGGCGCGGTTGATACGCACGTCCACACATCCCGTAATTTCCTGCACCAAATGATCCTCCAATAATTATTGTAAACTTAGGAACTGTGGCATTAGAAACTGCCATGACCATTTTAGCTCCATCTTTAGCTATACCACCTGATTCATAATCTTGACCAACCATAAAACCTACTATGTTCTGCAAAAAAACTAATGGTATGTCTCTCTGACAACACATTTCTATGAAATGTGTGGCTTTAAGCGATGATTCTGAAAATAACACGCCATTATTGGCTATAATACCAACTGGATAACCCATTATTCTTGAAAAACCACAAACAATAGTTTTACCATAATTTGCTTTAAACTCATGGAATTCTGAAGAATCAACTAAACGCGCAATAACTTCTCTTACATCGTAAGGTTGTCTTGCATCTTTAGGTAAAATTTGATAGATTTCATTAGGATCATACAACGGATTTTCAGGGTCTTTAATGTCTAATTCTGATTTTAGAGGACGATTTAAATTGGAAATAATATCTCTTGCAATTTCCAACGCATGAGAATCATTCAAAGCATAATGATCCGCAACTCCACTCTTTCTTGTATGAACTTCTGCACCACCCAAATCTTCTGCATTAACCTCCTCCCCTGTTGCTGCTTTAACTAAAGGAGGCCCTCCCAAGAAGATAGTCCCCTGTTTCTTTACAATAATTGTCTCATCGGACATCGCTGGAACATATGCTCCACCTGCAGTACAAGAACCCATGACAACTGCAATCTGAGGTATGCCTTTAGCTGACATTTGTGCTTGATTGTAAAAAATACGGCCGAAATGCTCCTTGTCAGGAAAAACTTCTGATTGCATAGGAAGAAACGCTCCACCTGAATCAACTAGATATATACAAGGCAAACAATTCTCTTCAGCGACCTCCTGAGCCCTTAAATGCTTTTTTACTGTCAATGGATAATAAGTTCCACCTTTGACTGTTGCATCATTAGCAATTATCATCACCTCTCTACCATGTACTACACCGATTCCAGTTACTATACCTGCGGAAGGAACCTGATTATCATACAAATCATAAGCTGCTAATTGTGAAAACTCTAGAAAAGGAGTTTCTGAATCTATTAATTGATTAATCCTATCTCTTGCAAGGAGCTTGCCGCGTTTCTGATGCAACTTTACCTTGTCGGGCCCTCCACCTTTACTATATTCTTTTATCCTATTTTTTAATTCGCGAACTAAATTTTTGTTATGTTTTTCATTAACCTTTGATTCGCTAGAATTAGGATTGTGAGTAGTCTTGATTATACTCATTCAGCCTCCAATTCAAACATCAAATCACCCTCTCTAACTTGGCCTCCAATTTCAGAATTCGTTACCTTTAGTAATTTTCCATCCCTCGGAGATTTTAAACGATGTTCCATTTTCATAGCTTCTAAAATTATGACAACATCACCCTTCGAAACTTCATCTCCATCTTGTACTGTTTTATCAAGAAGTTTACCTGTTATCGGACTAAGAACAATATCACTATTGTCATCCTCCGATTCTTGATCAAAGTTTCTATGAGGTAAACGTTTTAAAAAATAATTAACTCCATTTATGAAAACATAAACTTCATCACCGTTTTTTTCTGAATAACATATACTACGATTATCTCCAACTTGTAAATCCACTCGGCCATCTAAGGTTCTAGAAAAATTACCCTCTAAATTTAAATTACCAATTTTCATACTGAAATTCGACCCGGACTTCCTAAGGCTAACAATATATGACTTAGAATCTAATACTAATTTATCTGCCATTTAGTTACCCTGCCTCCAATTTGAATTATTCCATGGGGAATATGATTTTGTATTTTGATTATAGGCTGAATCCATTGAAGAAGTTTGGTTTGCTAGTAAAGCTATTGCGAAAACTTCTGGTTTTATCTCTCCCAAATTCCAATTTGAGAAAATTTCGTCAATGTATTTAGTTGTAAATGAGGCTTTACGATAATTTGATTCATGCATTATATCTCTTAAAAAAGGTTGATTGGTAATTAGTCCCAAGATAACAAAATTACTAAGCGCGTAATCCATTCTATTTATTGCAGAATTTCGGCATGAATCCCAAACAACCAACTTTGCAAGTAATGGGTCATATGCACTAGTTACTTCTTGACCTTCTAATATCCCCACATCATTTCTAATTCCAGGCCCCTCTGGAAGAACCAATTTTCTTACAGTCCCTGGCGTAGGAAGGAAATTACGTGAGGGATCTTCAGCATAAATTCGACATTCAATAGAATGGCCTCTTTGCTTAATATCTTTTTGAGTGAAATCCAATTTTTCACCATTAGCTACTCGAATTTGCCACTTAACTAAATCTATACCACAAACCATCTCTGTAACTCCATGCTCAACTTGAAGGCGCGTGTTCATCTCAAGAAAATAAAATTGACCATCTTGAAATAAAAATTCAACGGTACCTGCATTAACATAATTTGTAGCCTTAGCTGCCTTAATTGCAGCTTCTCCCATTTCTTTCCGCAATTTATTATTAATTGCTGGAGAAGGTGATTCTTCTATAATTTTTTGATGTCGCCTCTGAATAGAACATTCTCTTTCATACATATGAACTATATTGCCATGATTATCTCCAAGAATTTGAACTTCGATATGTCTAGGACAATCTAAAAATTTTTCCAGTATAACAGTATCATTTCCAAAAGAATTACGGGCTTCTGTCTTAGCTGAATCTAAAGAAGACTCCAATTCTTCGGGACTGTAAACAACCCGCATACCCTTGCCTCCACCTCCAGCTGCAGCCTTTACCATTAATGGATATCCTATCTTATCTGCTACTGAATTTATATTTCCGCTCAATTCTCCATCATTACCTGGAATTGTTGGAACACCAGCCTTAGACATCATAATTTTGGACTGGGCCTTATCGCCCATTTTTTTTATTGTATCTGAACTAGGACCTATAAAAATTAATCCAGAATCTCTAACAAATTGTGCGAAATCTCCATTTTCTGACAAAAAACCATAGCCTGGATGAATAGCATCGGAATTAGAACTTTTAGCAGCATCTACTATTTTTTGAAAATTAAGATAACTCTCGGCCGGATTTGCAGGACCAATCTCAATGGCCTCATCTGCCATAAAAACATGTGCTGAGAAAGAATCGACTTCTGAAAAAATTGCTACGGCTTTAATTTCCATTTCATGACAAGCTCGTATTATCCTACAAGCTATTTCTCCTCTGTTAGCAATTAAAACCTTTTTAATCATTACTCACTCCAAGATGGCTTACGTTTTTCTAAAAATGAACGAATGCCCTCTTGACTTTCAGCACCCTCTTTAATTTCAGAAATAAACCGAGCTAATTCAGAATCTCGTGATTTCATTTCTTTGAAAATTAAATCACTATCTAACAATTTCTTGATTTGTGACTGTGCATGAGGTGCTCCGCTTTTTAAATCTGAAACAAGCGCCTCGAGAATTTTGTCTTGATCTGTATTAAAATATGAATAAATAAAACCAAGATTTGAGGCTTTAGCTATTCCAAACTTTTCACCTGTTAAGAATAATTCCCGCATTTTGTCCAAGCCTATTTTCCTATTTACATATGGAGAAATAATGGCTGGAACCATACCTATTCTTACTTCTGGAAAACCAAAAAGTGTATCTTCATGAGCTAATATAAAATCACAGGAACACATCAAACCCATACCTCCACCTAAACAAACTCCATGAACTACAGCAACTGTCGGTATTGGACAATTCACTATTGCCGATAGCAAAGCTTGCAATTCTTCTGGATTCCAATTATTCACATCTGCTCCTGAACAAAAAGAGGTGCCGGATCCTTGGATAACAACTAATCTTATTTCAGGATAGGTGGCTACATTTTCCAAGGCTGAAGCTGCAAGACCCATCATTTCTGAATTTAAGGCATTACGCTTTTGAGGATTATTCAAACTCAAAAACAGAATATTCCTTTTTCTCTCTACAAGAAGAGAAGCTCCATCAACCATAAAATATCATAAAAATAGTAGTATTAATAATAGCATACCAAAAATCAGTTGCCATCCACATGTGATTCTAAATCATCTCCTCCAGCAAATATTGATTGAACAACAGTGTACAAATCATCCATGCCTTCTCCTTCTTTAGAAGAAACTGCAATTAAATTTGACTCTAAAGCCAAAACTTGGAGAACACGTAGCAACTCCGATGAAAGAACACCAGACATACCTTGCAAATTAGGCATAGCCATAGCTAATGTATCTAAATTGGAAGACCATTCTCTAATATTATCTATTTCTTCTGGTTCTAAAAGATCACATTTTGTTAAAACGGGAAACATGGGTATAGGAAGTCTAAGATGAGCTGCTGAAGCTAATAATAATTGTGTTACAAAACCTTCGGGTGTTCTTGATAAAAGTGGATCAAGTAAAAGAACCATACCTGACCTTTCAGAAAGGTTATCCACAAAAACCTTCGACGCTTCTCTGTAAAGAAACAACTCTGTTTGTCCAGGTGTATCCACAAGAAAATAATCACAGTTTATTTCTTGAACATGTTTTCGAATCCAATCCAACTCTACTGCTAATAAATCGGCACACACCACTTGTGCGCCATTAGGACCTAGGCTATATTGATCCATTATGTCATGTAAAGTGAATTTTTCACGCACATCTATAGCTGCTTCATAGGCTACAGTCTCTGCGCCAGGATCAAGATTAATTGCTACGCCATCATATCTTTGATGTTGCATCCATTCCTGTAAAGTAGCAACTAATGTTGACTTCCCAGCCCCTGCTGGACCTACAAAGTATAACAGTGCAGTGTGTTCCATTATCTTCTTCTTCTAAGTAAGGCTATAGTACCCAAAAGAACAAAAGAAGATACTAAAGATGGGGCTGGAAGAAGACCCTCGTCTTCTTCTTCTTCAGTAACTGCAGGACCCGAATCACCAAAAGTAACTAATTTAGACGGATAACGATTATTCTCTTCATCAATTTCTTTAATCTTATCCCATGGATCTAATACTGCCACAAATATGTAATCACCATCCTTAACTGCCCAAGTAAAAGACACAGCTCGTGAATCTCCCTTATTTAGATTAGTAATATTCTTAATTGTCAAAATCGCCATTGGATCGTTACCCTCATCATAATCAGATGCTTTATAGACCTCTAAACCCACATCTACAAGCGGTAACATTTGTTCGACTCCCTTTGGATAACCAACCGTAACTCTTATCGTGGCTGAACCTCCGGACTCCGTTACTTTAATCGCATCAACTACAACATCTGCTGTTAATTTTTCCATCGATATCTTGTTAATATAAGCTAAGTCATTACTTCTATTAACATTGATAAGACTCTCAACCGTAACTGAAATATTGTAAGTGTCAGACTCAGAGGCTTCAGGAACCCAAGGGAAAGATATTGTAGACGATAGATAACTTGTATTGAAGTCTACAAATCCAGTAAGTCCAGATGTCTGATAACCTGTACCTATTGGATAACTACCTGTATTGTTTTTTATAGCTAAGGACTGAAGCACACCGTAATTTCCATGACCGGCCACAGATATATTGAAATACAAACGATAAGTTTGACCTTCAGCTAAATTAGCCATGCCTACATCAAAAGTTACAAGGCGTTCTTTGCCTGCTAAGCCATCACCTACATCTACACTAAGGTTAGCAACATAAGCATCTACCGAACTAGCTGCGTAAATATTCAAAAAGTTCTGATTATTAGTTTCACTGACTTCGACAATATTACCTGGTGAGGAGGGAGTTGGACCTTCATCAACAATCGCTGCCAATCTGTAATTATCATTTAATGCAAACATTATTGGTATTGTTACATCTATTGACTCTGAAATATTCAAAGTTGCATCACAACTACAATACTCATTAATATAAATCTTACCTAATTGAGTAGTAATAGGTGCTGCAATATAAAACGTGATTGCTAATTTTTTACCTTCAGAAGCATTCAAAGCTCTGACTCCTTCATTAGTAAGTGTTGCTGTCAGTTCTGATGAAACACCAACCATTGCATAGCCACTATCACTAAGCGGAGAAACTGTAACTGAAGTTATTTTTAAATCAGGCAATTTTGGTTCAACAAATATGTATTTGGGAGTATCAAGTTGATTGTTATCCTCATTCCATTCTAGTATGTCACCGCCGTTATAATTTGCATCACTATCTATGTCTCCTCGGTCAACCCAAGCTGAAAATGCATATGTCCCCAATTTGTCCGGCTCCCAAGAATATTCAAAAGTTGTCATATCTGGTGCAAAGCCAACTGTCCATTTTTCATTCAATGCAAACCAATCTATTACAGTACCATCCGGTTCTACAATCTTAAGATAAAGCTCAACATTCTCGGCCATTGCATCACCAAATTCAGATTGGACTACCTGAATTTTTATATTTTGTTCATCCCCCTTATAAACAACACTAGCTCCAGGATCAATCGCAGATACCATCAAATCAGGACGTTGTTCCAAAAGGTTGAAATAACCATTATGGACTTTATTCCAATCAAGATAATTGTTGTTTTCATCAATTTCTTCAATGACATTATTGGCATCAACAAATATACGAACATTCCAAAGACCAGCATCACTAGCTGATGTGCTCCAGTTAAGTCTTAAAATATTTTCATCATATAATACATTGTTCTCACAACATTTTGCTATTGGAGTTCTAACAACTTTACTGGTGTTTTTGTATTCCCAAGGACTACCTGCGCAAGGATCTTCTCCTTCACCTGCACATTTTTGAACTTCCAAATGGGTAACTAAATCTCCTTCTGCTCCTGGACAATTTGGCCCTGCTGGTGGACAATCTGCATTTCCTGCACCAGTATTAGCCAAACCATAAGTAAAAGAAATGACCCTGCCTGCAACTGGTTCAAGTGGTTGAGAAAGTATAGAATCTTCACCCGTGCCTTCCTCTGCAACATGAAGATCGGGCAACTCACAGTCTCCAATACAAATTTCCCACGTGTCTATATTATTATCTAAATTTGGATCTTCGGCCGTATTGGCCTCATCTGAATCAATTACAACTGTTATTGTATGCAATCGGCCATCACTTGTTGTCCAAACTCCTCCATCAGCCTCACAAACAGTTTCATTATCTCTTGGGCCTAAATCACAAGTTCCATCGGGAACTGTAAGTTCCCATTCCATAAATTCATCAGGAGCCATTGAATCTTCTGGAGGACTCATATATTCAAAAACAAAAGGTGAAGGTGCAAAGTAATTTGCTTCAGTATTTCCAACAGGATCAAAAAAAGCCATTATACTCACTGGATTCAAAGTTGTTACCTCACCATCATTCCCAAAGAAAAACTCAACTGGAACGGGTTCACCTGGGGCGGCTTGTTCTTTCGTCATGTTAAGATCAACCCAAAGATCTGCATCACCAGTTTCAGGTTCCACATTGACAAAATTCTCAAAGGCTTCACTAGATGATTGATGAATTGTAGCTGAATAACATGTTTCACCCGTTGAAGTGAAAGTTATCGATAAATTCACAATGCCGCTCTGCCCTGCCCCCATTGTAATAGTTTCTGATTCATTGTAATCAGAACCTGAATTTCTGTCACAATCTGCATACAATCGAACTGTAGCATCTTCGCTAGTATCTCCTTCATTTGACCACTCTACCATGAATGTATAATCTACATTCGCTCTAGGTGGTGGAGTACCAGCTGGTTCTTCCAAATTACTAACTATTAAATCATTAGCATCTGCCTCAGCATCATCTAAAAATAAAATACTAGACAAAAGCAATACTGCCGTTATCGCACTCACAACTAGTTTCCTTCTAGGATTAGTATCCATCATAATCGCCTAAGCTCCACGATTGGGGGAGGTTATAAGGGGTTTGCTATATGTCAACTATATATCAAGGCAAGAAAAATAAACAACTGTAAATCCATTAATTCAAACCATGAATGAAAAAACAGCAAAATTGATAGCCGCTGCAAAAAAACTTCAAGTAAGATGCAATGAGCTTGCGCCAAAATTAATAGATAAAACTCCTCAAATTGAACTTATTTACAATCCGTTAGATTATGCATGGAAACCACATAAAGAATACATCAAACTATATGGCGGTTTAGGTGCTAAAACCATAGTTATGGGAATGAACCCTGGACATGGAATGGGCAATACAGGAATACCCTTTGGTTGTCCGGACAAAGTCAGAAATTACTTGAAAATAAAAAAATTAGAAGTAAGAAAACCTAAAAAAACACACCCAAAAAGAGAGATATTTGGACTGAAATGTAAAAAACCGGAGATATCCGGAAAACGAATTTGGGGATTAGTAGAGGAATTATATGGATCTCCTGAGAAGGCTTTTGAAAACATCTTTGTTACTAATCATTTTCCACTTTGGATGTTTAACGAATTAGGTCAAAATATAACTCCTGACAAATTGAATTTAAAGCAATCTAAGACTCTATTTGATGTATGTAATGAACATTTAATAAATGTAACTAAAATTCTGAAGGCAAATACTATCGTCTGTGTTGGGAAATATGCAGAACGTATGGCAAAAAATGCCTTTGCTGAAAGTGACTTAAGAAATCTAAAAATAAAAATGATTCCGCATCCCAGTCCAGCTAATCCTATAGCCAACAAAGATAAAGGATCTATTTGGAAAAGAATAGCATCTGATGTCATCAAAACTAAAAAAAAATGAACTCTAAGAAACCATAGATTAATTTTTATTGAAGGTCCTAAGTAATGGTTTGATGGAGAAGTTGAAGTTACCTGTATTTGCAACCGCATTTATGCTATTTTTGATGGGAGCTGGCGGAAGAATTGCGTTACATAATTATCCAAATTTTGAAACTGTGATGATTGCAATATTTTTAGCGGCAATGCTATTGCCTGCAGCAATCTCACTAACGGTAACATTGTCAATAATGTTGTTTAGTGATTTATACCTTGGATATTTTGGAAGTTCAAAGATTATTTTATTCACTTATACTGGATTCATGATGGTAAATGTGATTACAACTAAATACAAGAATAATATAGATATAGGGAAAAATGTAGGATCTGTTTACAGATTTACTGCATCTGGAGTAATATTTGCTGCAATATATGACACATGGACTAACTTTGGGGTCTTTTGGATATCATATGAGCATACACTTGAAAATCTGATGTTGGTCTACATACTTGGAATACCTTTTATGTTATATCACCTAATATCTAACTTAGTTACTTTCACGCTAGTTGGTCTTCCTTTGTATTATCTTTTAACATCGAGAGTTAAGGATGAAGATGTTACTGAAAAAGGACAAATGGTAAATGAGTACTAAAAGTAATATAATTATTACCATATTTATAATAAATGCTTTAGCAATTACAGGAATTGTATATGAAATTGGTTATTTTGATGATGAAGAACTAGAAATTTCAACACTGGTAACAGCTTCACTTGCAATTAAATTTGAAAATCTAGATGACAATGAAACTATGAATTTTGAGTACCTAACTACGTCTGAATCTACGGTATATGGGATTCTGAGTGCTGCAAAAGATGATGGGCAATACTCTATCACTACATCTCAAAACAACAATGGATTAGTTGTTGAATCAATTGCTAATTGGGGAAATTGTGAAACCTGCGAAAAAGAGGAGGGACATGCTTGGACTTACTCTGTTAATAATATATCTGGGGAAACTGCACCAAACCGTAAAGTTGTTAACAATGGAGATGATATTATTTGGATTTACTCGAAATAATAGGAATAAAGTGTTTTTATACTAACTCTCAAAGGTAGTTTATGTTCCGAACTAGATTAGCTGCAATAATAATCATTGCGCTAATTTTTACAGATTCACCGACTTTATTGATAAATAGCTCGGGGGATGAAGAAGAAAATATCCCTGAATGGGGATTCTATGTTTACATGGCTGGTGATAATTCTTTACACGAGCAAGTCGAGGATGATTTGAATGAAATGATAATGATTGGATCAAATCAGAATTTAGAAATTGTTACTTTGACTGATCAACGAATAAACAACGATTCTCATGCATATCATGTAACAAGAGATGGACTAGAAGAGACACCTCTTAATCAAATAAATAATACTTGGGAAAATGAGTTAGACATGGCAAATAAAAACACTCTGAGAGATTTCATGATATGGGCCTCGACCAACTATACAGCAGAGAAGAAAATATTAGTCATATGGAATCATGGTAGCGGATGGGAAAGGGTGGCTGAAGATAAAAGTAACCATTTAACCGTTCCTGAAATTAGAAAAGCTTTGGAAGAATATAGAAGTGAAACTGGAGACCCTCCTCTGACTTTAATTGGATTCGACGCATGCCTAATGGGAATGTTTGAAATTGCTTATGAACTAAAAGATGAAGCTGAAATGATTCACGGATCTGAAGCTTATGAACCAGAAGAAGGGTGGACCTATAATCATTTACTGTACAAACTAAAAACACAAATGTCGAATCATGAATTAGCTAATCATGTTGTTAATGACTATATTGAATCATACCGAAATGGATCTGTGGACACTGATTATTCCGTTACATCGGCAGTAATTGAAACTTCAGAATTAGAAGAATTGTGGAATGAACTAAATACTTTTAGTAACTATTTGTCCAATGTTAAACCAGTTTATCAGGATGAAACTGAAATTTCAAGAGATGAAACACAACGATATGATGAAAATCCTAATTATCGTGACCTCTATGATTTATCAATAAATATTGGAAAGAATATTCCCGTTTACGATATTCAGGAGTCTGCAAAAAAAATGCAGTTAGCAATTGATAATGCTGTCATTGTAGAGGACCATTGGCAAAAATGTGACGATATTGAAGAGGGGGTCTGTGATCCAGAAAAGCTAGGATTACCAGTAGATCGTGCTCATGGTTTGACTATTTACTTTCCAACGGATGGTTCAAAGGGAGGATATAATGATTTGAGGATTAATGATAATAAATGGTACAATTTTATTGAACAATATCCTTTAGCACTAAATTCCAAAGCTAATTTTGAAATGATAAATGCGAAGAGTATCAATACTGGTACTGGATATAATGACAGTGTGAAAATAAATGGCAGTTACATTGGTGATGCTGAAAAAGTAAAAATTCATCTCATAAATAACAAAGGAGAAGCTACCAACTCATATATGGAAAATGTTAGTTCAGGCAATATATCTGATATTTATCTTCAACCTACAAAATCAGGAAACTATATTTTAGAAATTGGATTATATGATTCTAATGATTTATTAGAGGATCATTACATATTAGATGATTTGTACATTGACCTACGTTTACCAGACTTACATGTAGAATCTCCAAAAATATTAATTGAAGACAATGAAGGAAATAAACATATTGTTAGCAATTTACAGAAAAATGATGAATTTGTGATAACTGGGCAAGTAAGTAATATTGGTACAAGACCTGCACACAATGTCTCATTGACAATTGAAAGTGGCGATTATAATTACCATTTTAACCTATCTGAAATAGGCGCGAATGAAAGCAGAACATGGTTCATAAATGATACAAATCGAATGAAGATAACTGGTAATTATGATTTGGAACTTAACATTGCCTTTGATAATGAGTTTGAAATTGATAGCTCAAATAATGCAAACATTTTTTCATTCAAAACCTTTGATGATATTTCTCACAATTATAGCATAAACTCAAAGAATAAAAATGTACTCGAAATACAAACAAACGAAAATAATGATTACGAATTTCCATGGTTAGAAAGTTATGTAACTATCTCAAATAATGAAGAACAAGCATGGGATTTAATAACTATAGAAGCTGCCCTGCCTAATAATTGGAAAATAGATGCCGAACCATTTTTGCACATATCAAATACCACTGAAAAATTAGTAAGAATAAAACCATCAATAGACACCAAAACTGGTGAATACGTTATAGAATTGAATATGAGTGACAGAAATAACAACTTCGCAGGAATTGGGAAAATAACTATAAACATACCACAATACTACGGAGTCAAAATAAGCGCTAAACAAATAGACAACTATGCTGAAATAACTATTGAAAATAGCGGCAATGGAAATGATATTTTTATTATTAGTAAAGAACTTGAAGAAGGTCTTACCCTTTATCTACCGGAAACAAAAATTGAATTAGATGGTTTCGAAGGGAAAATCATTAAGACCCTTAGTTTAGATACCGAGCATCCAAGAGAATATGAAGCAACCTTCACTGTACAAAGCGAAGGGAATGCTAACATCACAGCTGAAATCACTATGTTTCTAATAGAAAAAAATAGTGATAATATAACTGACAACCAATATCAAAAATGGATTATCGGTGTAATCGGTTTAATAGCTGTGTTATATGTATTTTACCAAAGGAGAATAAGCTAACCACACAACCTTTTTAGGCAAGCAAGGAATTTGTAAATGATGAAGAATTTTGTAGTCCTGATATTTTTGGCTTTGACGATGTTCAATCCAATGATAATTACTGCCGAAGAATCGCTACCTTTTGACGATACTTATTTTGACAAAAATGGAAATGGATTAGACGATAGGATGGAACCTCTTGTAAAAGATGGAAAAGAAATTAGCGTTATTCTTCTCCTAAATTCACAACCAACAGAAATACATTTTAAAGAAATAGAAAATTTAGGATTAAAGATAGATCATGTTTACAAATACATTGATGCTATAAGAATTGATAAAGTTCCTGCACAACTTACTGATGATCTTACAAAAATTAGTGATCTTAAACTTGTTGAGTGGCAAGCTCCTGTTTATCCTTTCCTAGATACTGCAGTTAAAGCGATTAAAGTCAGGGAATCTGATGAATATAGTCCTGTAGTGTGGGATAAAGGATTGTATGGTGAAGGAATAAATGTCGCAGTGTTAGACACGGGAGTAGATAATGAACATGAAACATTCGGAGTTTATGGTGATCAAGACGTAAGAAGATTTATCGCAGGGATGGATTGTGATGGAGGATGTCCTACAGATGGAAATGGAAATTATCAATTTACTACTGAGGAAGATAGTAATGAAGATCCAGATGACTTTGACGGACATGGGACGCATGTTGCATCCACTGTACTTGGAACTGGAGGAGACACCAATGATGGAAATTCTTGTGAGAGTGATGATGAATGTATTGGAGTTGCTCCCGCTGCAAGATTAATTGATATGAAAGTAATGGCTGATTGGGGTTCTGGATCTAGTGCTGATATTAATGAGGCTATTGAAGCCTGTATTCAGAACGTAAACACCGATTGGGAAAATGATGGAGCAAAGAATAATGGCGTGCAAGTTATGTCTATGTCACTAGGTACTACAAGTGGAAGCGATGGACAAGATTCACAATCGCTGCTTGTAAATCAAGCAAATGCAGCTGGAATTGTAGTGGTTATAGCCATGGGAAATGATGGTGAAGAAGAAGTACCCTCACCTGCTGCAGCTGACTGGAGCGTCGCTGTCGGCGCTATGGACAACAATGAAAATGTGAATAGAAATGATGATGATTTAGCAAGCTACAGTAACTATGGGCCAAGAGAGGATGATGGTGATAGCGATAGATGGGATGAACTTAAGCCGTCTGTTGTAGCACCAGGAAGTGATATTAGAGCTGCATTAGGCCATAGCAACTTATTTGGAGATAGTAATGCTCAAGGTTGGACTACAATGAGTGGAACAAGTATGGCTACTCCCATTGTTGCAGGTTTAGCTGCCCTTCTTTTGGAAGCTGATGAATCGTTGAAACCAACATCAAATAGCAATGGAGTCAGAGACCGTTTACAAGAATATTCAGAAGCATGGAATGGAGAACATGATGGAAATCCATCAGAACCAAATGAAAGTGAAAAATACAATTACTACTATGGATATGGATATATTGACGGATATGAAATTATAGATATAAATCAACCTGATGCTCTCATAACAGAAATTACAACATCGCCAGAATCTCCAGTAGAAGGTGATACTGTAACAATATCGGTAACCGTCAAAAACCAAGGAACTATAGATATTGACGAATCAAAAATAAAACTAGTATTGGATGGGAACGAAATTAATGACGATTTAGGAAATATCGAAATTAATTCGGATATTACTTGGACATATGATTGGGAACCTGAAGAAGGAGAATATAATCTTGAAGCCATTGTTTATGATGTTTCACCTGAGGAAGGCGATACTGAAAATAACGATCTTCAAAAAACTGTATCTGTAGATGAAGCTCCAGCAGATGGCGTAGACCTAGTTATTATTGATGTTTGGACTGATGATGAAAATACAACGGATAATGAACACATTAACATTTATGCAAAAATAAAGAATCAAGGTACTGAAAAAGCAGAAAATTTCGAACTTTGGTGGTCTGATGATAGCGGTAAATTTTCTTCGTTAGAAGGTGAGGAAATTGATATTGATGATGAGATAATTGTTGCAGGACAATGGGTTGCTAAAGAAGGAGAAAAGAATTTAGATGCGAGAATTGTTAATGTAGAACCTGAAGATCAAAATGAAAATAATAATGAAAGATCGTTTACAATTAATGTTGGACCTCCTCCAGAAGAACCTGATTTTTCTCCTGCAAATCTTAGAGTCGCTCCATTACATGGAGGCTCGTGTTGTTATGAAAATCAGGACATATTCGTGTCTTTTGATGTACTAAACTTGGGTAAAACTGCCGGAGAAATTGATATTGAATTATATTTGGTCAATCAAGAAACAAACGATGAAGAACTTATTACAAAAGATGATCAATTGGAAATAGAAGGAGAAAATAGTGTAGAGGTAGGTACAAGCCTAAGTTTGTCGGACCCATTCACAAAGGGTACTTATGATGTGATAGTTATACTGGATAATGCAAATCCAACCGAGACATCAGAACAAAACAACTTGATTAAAATAGAAATTGAAGTTGAGGAAGCAACACCAAAATTCGAGTTAATCTCTATCTCATGGGAGGATCCAATATACAAAGATGAAAAAACACTTGTTTCTGTAACTGTAGAGAATTATGGTGGTGAAGATGGAAACGTTAAAACTACACTATATGCAGATGATGTTTTGATTGATGAGAATAACGTATTCATAACTGCTGGAAGTACACAGGTACAAACTTTTGAGTGGATGCCCACAAGTCTTGGAAAAAACTCACTTAAGGCACAAATCGATTACGAAGATAAAGAAAAAACCAAGAATGCTTATGTTTTAGAGCCTGAAACTGAGAATGAAATGCCAATTCCAAAGGTAAATATAATGATTAATGGCATCCAAGCGCCAAGTGCATTATCTGTAAATGTGTATACTTCAGATGTCATCCTATTTAGTGCATCAGATTCTACAGATGACGGTACCATAGTTTATTATGAGTGGGAAATTAAACAAGACAGTTCGACCATATTTCAAGGCAATCAAGAAACTTTAGAATATGTGTTTACTGAATCTGGAATCTACTCATCAACTCTGAGTATAACTGATAATGATGGAGCAAAAAGTACATGGCAAACAAGTATAATTGTTACTCAAAAAGAAGTGAACACAAATAATCAACAAACTGAAGACGATAGTAATTTCTTGATAATAGGGGGAGGCATAGCTGGAGTTTTAGCATTAGGTGGTTATGGAGCTTTGAGATACCTTAGAACTGAAGATGAAGATGATTTCTTTGATTTCGGAGAGCCTGAGCCTATGAACTTATCGTGTCCTAACTGTGGGGGATTAATTTCTATAACAACGGCCCAAAGACCAATACAAGTAGGATGTCCCATGTGTCAGGGCCAATTCATAATAAGAGAGTAAATAAACTAAGATTCGATTCCAACTATTTCTGCGATATCATTAAAACCTTCTCTTTTCAACTTCTTTTTAAGGCCTGAAACTATACTTCTAGCAATGCCTGGCCCCTCAAAAACTAACCCTGTATAAAGCTGTAATAAAGAAGCTCCAGCTGCCATTTTTTCCCAGGCATCCTCTACCGTAAATATTCCACCTACACCAATTATTGGTAAATTACCATTAGTATGACGGTAAATCTTACGAATGTGCTCCGTACTCATATTCTTCAAAGGTAAGCCACTAAGGCCTCCAGACTCCTCAAAAATTCTTTTAGACTTACTATTTTTTGTCTGAGGTCTTGATATTGTTGTATTAGTAGCAATTATACCATTAATACTATGCTTTTCAATTTGTTGAATTAATGCCTTCAAATGATCATCACTAACCTCTGGAGCTATTTTAACAAGTATTGGCTTAGTAGGTTTACTATATGTTTGGGAGCATTCATCATTAATAATTTGACAAGCCGAGAATATTGAATCCAAGTGATTTGGATGTTGAAGATCTCTAAGACCTGGTGTATTTGGTGAACTAACATTTATAACAAAAAAATCAACATAATTCCATAACAATTCAAATGAACCTGCATAATCTTTAGATGCATCTTCTATAGGAGTAACCTTTGATTTGCCTAAATTTAAACCAACTGGTGCTTTGGGCCATAATCCTCTATTCTTCCAGTCTTGGAATTTATTAGCAACATGCTTAGCACCAATATTGTTAAACCCCATTCGATTAACTAAGGCTTTTTCAGAATTAGCCCTAAACATACGAGGTTTAGGATTTCCTGGTTGCTCATGTAATGTAACACCTCCTATTTCGCAGAAACCAAAACCTATTGACTCCCAGGCAGGAACCGCTTCTCCGTTCTTATCCATTCCTGCTGCAATGCCTAATGGATTTGAGAAATCAAGTCCAAGAACTCTTACTGGCAAATCTGGAGAACTGTAAAAGCTACCCATTAATGAAGACCAAAGACGTGATTTACTTGCCCTAGCAAGTGTAGATATTATTCGTAGATGTGCCTTTTCAGAATCCTGAAAAAAAACTGCCGGACGCAATAAATTTCTGTATAGAAAGCCCATCTAAAATTTATATCGATAAATAGTTCGATATAAGCTTAATGGAACTAAGACTCCAACTCTTCTGCAGCCTCACGTATTGCAAAGACAAAACCTATAATTCCAATTATAACTAGAAAAGAACCTATAATTATGAGCCAAGAATCAGAATCTTTCCAATAAAACCAAGATAATGAAATTATGAGGCCAAACATCAACAAAAGTGCTGAACTAACTTGTTTTATCAAAAGGCCCATGTAAAGCTATCACAGTTGCCCTTAAAACCAGACCGCCATACCGCGGATAATGCCTTTAAGTCTCACTGTAATTATACCTACATTAAACGAGGGTGAATCGATAGGCCCTACAATTGACCAAATTCCAAGAAACTTACCCTGGTTAGATGTTAAAGTTCTAATTGTAGATGGAAATTCATCAGATAATACTGCAGATGAAGCAAAAAAAAGAGGTGCGACTGTTCATAATGAAACTAGAAAAGGATACGGAAGAGCATACAAAACTGGATTTAGTTTAGTAGATACTGATTATGTTGCAACAATTGATGGTGATACTACCTATCCTGCAGATAAAATACCACATGTACTCGCCTTTCTAATAAATAATAATTTAGACTTTGTAACTTGTAATAGATTGGATCGAATGGATAAAGATGCAATGTCAGTTACACACAAAATTGGGAATTGGGGACTGACATTTGGAACTAACCTTTTTCATGGCATTAATATTAGAGATTCACAGAGTGGAATGTGGGTCTTCAAAAAGGAAGTTATCCAAAAAGTGAGGTTAACAAGTGATGGTATGCCTTTGTCTGAAGAATTTAAGATTGAAGCATTTAAAAGAGGTTTAAGAGCTGTAGAAATTCCAGTTCCATTTCATGCTAGAGTTGGTGAGGTAAAACTTAATACTTGGGAAGATGGGATTTGGAATTTATGGTTTTTAGTAACTAAAATGAGAGATTTTAGGGACTAATTATTTGCATTTACCATTGCTTTTAGTCTCACAAATATGAAACCAAGCCCAGAAGGTACGTCCCTCTTTTGTTGATGAATCATCGCCAAGATCATTTGTAAAGTCAAATACTACTGTATAATCGCCGTTACCCTCTATATCGTAAAATTCTTGAATATCTAGCAAAAACAAAAGACTGGCTTGGGAATCTATGATTTCAAAGAAGTCATACTTTTTACCTGAAGAATAAGTATAGGTACCTGTACTACTGTCTATATCAAAATTGATAGTTTCTACAAGAGTACCTGATTCTGCAGAACCGCCGTGATCTGAATCATCATCCCAATACTCTTCTCCTTGATTTTCATTGAAAGGTTGGTCATGATGATATACCTTTGCTGAACCCGTAACCCAAGGATTGATGTAACTAATATCTGCTGATGTTGATGTAAACTGGAGATTTATGTTAGCAA
This sequence comes from uncultured archaeon, assembly GCA_964634895.1. Taxonomy (GTDB): domain Archaea; phylum Thermoplasmatota; class Poseidoniia; order MGIII; family CG-Epi1; genus CG-Epi1. The sequence goes on from CAZWJS010000009.1 coordinate 18,610, forward strand.
ATGCTTCATCATCTAATGGATATTCGGCTCTGTCGTCTTCTTCCACTCCGTCAAAACTAGTCACTACTGCATTAAGATAGTCTGCAAAACGATTAAGTTTTACCGTATTGCTTGATTCTTGACTTCCTACTTCAATAGTAAGTTTATATTCTCCATTTCCTACAAAAAAGGATTCGTAATCGACTGCGATCGATCCACGACCATCATCATTTAACTCAAACTCACCTGTGGTTTGTTTAGATCCACCAAAACTAATGTGATATTCGCCCTCTTTCTTTAGCATCCCAAAGGCTGGCGAAGTTGCAAGAATATTAGCATCTAACGTCCTATCTCCAGGATCTTTACCTTCATTAACATCTATCAATACAGAAAGACTGCCTGCACCAGAATAAAAACCAAAATTTGTAAATATCATTGATGATAATAGGATAAGTATAACAAAGGCTGCCCCGCCTGCAATTTTCATTCTAGAAGCTACGGATATATCTGAAATAAAAGAATTTGAGGATTCATCAAAATCATCTTCATCCCAATCATCATCCCAATCATCCTCCTCTGGTATTGCAGCTGCAGATTCACCGGATTGCATAAACTATATGCTATAACTTCCTTCTTATAACCTTTCCCTAACAATTTAATTTAGGATGAATGGAACTTTTGCTTTATCACCTGTTATTGTACTTAAAAAATCGTGTTTTAAAAACCCTTTCGCTATAAGTGCTAAGACTTTATTTTTTATTTTTGAAGCCGGCATAGAACCCACAAACATATGTGTAAAAAATTCTTTTGTTTCTTCATCTAATGCTGCATATTTTATCAAACTATTAGGCATAACCATTAGCAAATGCCAACCTACTTTTAACCATTCCAAATCATCTCCCCATTTTTCATTCCAGGCTCTATGATAACACATCAATGATGCTTTGTCAAATTTACCTTCCACAAATATATTTCCAAGAGCTTCGGCGGCAATTCTCCCTGAGTCAAGGGCATAATACAAACCTTCTCCAGACAGTGGAGATACAAAACCACCTGCATCACCAACAACGAGCATCCTATCGCCAACTGTACACTTCATACCCATACCAACAGGAATATTTGAACCTGCAATCATCTTACGATTTATTTCTATATCTTTAGGAAACCAACCTTGTCCTTTCAAAGTATCCACATAATCTAAAAGATACTGCCTTTCATCCCACTTTGGATTTTCTTTCTTAATCTTTTTAATTATAGAACGTGGGCAGCCAATTCCAACATTTAATACCGTATCCTTGGAAAAAGACCAGCCATAACCATCTAAATTTTGATATTTAATATGCGCCATAGATATGCGCTCTTTGCCATAAACTCTATCCATAAACTCACGGCCAACTTCTACTTCAAAATAAAGTGCTGTAGCTATGTCTTCGTCACGCCATTTCATAGGCATCTTTTCAACTTCTCTTATACGTCTAGAAACCATGTCAAAAGAACCACCGGCACCAACTATAACCTCACTCGTAAGCTTCTCTCCATTTCGAAGAGTCGTAACTACCTTATCATCCAATATTTCAAAGCCTTTTACAGCTACACCTTCAATGAGATTAGCTCCTTCAGCAACTGCATATTCAACCAATTGATTATCAAACTGCAATCTTCGAATATTATAAAAGAAAGGCTTTTCACTTACATAATCCACTGGCATAAAATCTGGACCATAAACAATACCTCGTAAACATTTAGATTCTAAAAAATCACCCCAATTAGAAATAATGTGATCAAATTCTTCAATGTGAACACATAGTCCTCCTCCACAAGCTTTTTCTCTTGGAAACTTGGCTCTATCTACTAACGCAACACTTCGTCCTTGTTTAGCTAGATAATATGCAGCTGTGGCTCCAGCTGGTCCTGCACCTTCAACAACAACGTCATAATGGCTCAAACCTGTCCCTGTTTTCTATACCTAGTAACATAACCAGTGATACGATTACGCATAGTCAAACTGCTTGCATCTGTTAACTCAGCAACAACTTCTTTGTTGTGATCAAAATCATCCGTAAAACGTTCAGGATGATTTCTAACTAATTCAATCGCCACGCGTTTAATGTATGTCGGTCGTACCCTACCCATGCATGCGCTTCACTTTTGGGCACTATTTATAATCTATTATTAAAATGGCGTAAGAAAATAAGAACACAAAATAATTATATCCTCATCCAATAGGCCACTGTGTTAAACGAAGCTTCAAGACTATCTGGGTTAACGGTCTATACTAGAAATGGTCAAAGACTTGGTGTGGTCCATGACCTTCTTTTAGATACAACTCAAAGAGTAATATCTGCTTTATTGATAACGGGAACAACACCCCAATTGGTTAAAGATAGTGCAAACATAATCATTCCTTATAGGTGGGTGCAAGATTTAGATGATGTTGTGATTCTTAGATATTTTCCAGAAAAGCTAGATTTTAATGAGAACGATGAAGAACCTGATTTTAATTTTGAGGATGATGGCTTCTATGATGAAAATTAAATCATAAGGATTTAACATTGTTTATTTATGCACCACATAGCGCTGAATCTTTGTCAGCCCCGTAGTGTAGTGGTCCATCATTTAGGACTCTGGATCCTGAGACCCAGGTTCGAATCCTGGCGGGGCTACCAATAATTAATACCCATCATTGAGCCTTTGTGAATTGGTGGACAATAATATTTGGATTTTGCCTAATTGTGGCTCTATCATGCGGTTGGCTTGTATGGGTGTCAAGATTTGTTTGGCAAGATCAAAAATTAGCTATTAGGTATGCTGCTATAGGAGGTGCAGCTACCCTAATAACGATGATAATAGGAATGGAAAAATTATGAATAAAAGTGAAATACTTTCTAAAATCCCTAAGAAAATTGAAGGGAACGATGTAGAATGGTTTTATGAAGAGAAAAAAATAGTAATTACATATCCTAAAAAATTTAGTAAAATGGAAAGTTGGATTCATAAAAGAATTGGAGGGCCTGAAAAAATTAGAAGACCGTTTGATGAATTTTCTACATTTATTTGGGAACTATGTGACGGAAAAAACAATGTGGCAAATGTCATACAAAAATTTGATGCCCAATTTGGAGAGAGTGTAGCTCCTGCATCAAATAGAGTCCAAAGTTTCTTAGAAAAGCTTCTCAGATTGAACCTAATAGAATTGATTTGAATAACATCACTATTATATTCTAGGGCATAGAGCCATTTTAGGACGTCATGGCAGACATAGAATTTGATTGGAAAACTGGAGTAAAGGAAACCTGTATAAATCTCAAGGGAAAGAAACTTATTGGATTACAAATTCCTGAAGGGCTTAAACCAAAAACATTTGAAATTATCAATATGATAAAAGATTTGACAAAAGCTGAAGTTGTTCTATGGGGGGAGCCAACCTATGGCGCATGTGATTTAGCTGATAGACCTATGGAAGAAATAGGTGCTGATGCCTTAATACATATGGGGCATTTACCTATGCCTTATCATTCGGAATTCTATGCAATACCTACATATTTCATACCTGTAAAACATACTGGAAGTTTAAACCTTAAAGATGACGCTATAAACAAAATAAAAAAAATCATTCCCAGAAAAGTAGGTATTGTAACTACTGCACAACACTTACATTTAATTAATAAAATAAGCATAAAATTAGAAGAAAAGGGATTCGATACTAGCGTAACTAAAGGAGGACCTAGGTTAGCTGCTGCAGGGCAGCTATTAGGGTGTAACTCCTCAGCGGCAAGGAAACTAAAGGCAGATGGATTTGTTTACATAGGAACTGGACTATTTCATCCCCTTACTGTTGCTCTCTCATCTGATAAAAGAGTTGCTTGTGTTGATCCTCATACTGGTGAAGTTACTGAAGCTAATCCAAAACCATTCCTAAAACAGAGATATGCAGCTATCTCTGAAGCGCATAATGCAAAAAGATGGGGAGTGCTATTTTCAAATCAAATAGGGCAGAAAAGAATGGATTTAGCCGAAAAAATCGGAACCTTACTAGAAGAAAATGGCAGAGAAGTAATTATGATTGGAAGCGTACATCAATCACATGAACAACTTCTTGGTATGGGTATTGATGCTGCAGTCATTACAGCATGTCCTCGACTGGCAATAGAGGATGGACCAACGTGGCCTATACCTCTTTTGACAATCCCCGAAGCTCAAATAGTACTAGGAAAAAGACAACTGGAACCATACCCTTTTGATGAATTCGCATAAAGGGTAATCTCTTAAACTTACCTGTTTTGAAGAATCAGTGGGTCCTTTAAAAATCGAAAATGTAATCGCGGTTTCACACCTCGGGAAGGAACTCGAGTTAGTAAAATTGGCAACTGAGATTCCAAACGCTAAATACTCTAGTTCAGGCAACCCCTCCGTTATTGTAGAGATTGATTCCGGAAACAAGAGGAAGGCTGCGGGTGTAATGTTTGCAAATGGAAAAGTAGTCGTGACTGGAATAATATCTTTGAATGAAGGGAAACTTGTAATGGCTAAACTGAAAAATTTAGTTAAAGCAATAGACAAAAAAGTCAACATGAAAAGAGCAACTAAGATTGAGAATATAGTTGCTAGATTTACTTTGGATCAAATTCTTGATTTAAGCGCAATTGCATTGGCAATTCCAGGATGTGAATATGACCCTACGCGTTTCCAAGGTCTTGTTTTAAGAATGGAAAAACCTTCTGCCAGCTTTATTCTTTTCGAGTCTGGTGTTTCAATTGTAACTGATGTACTTAGCGAAGCAAAAGCAAAGAAAGCATTTAATGAACTAAAAAAATTTATGTTAAAGGCAAAAATAATATCCTAAATGAAGAATAAACTATTTCTGATGCTTTGTGAAAACCTTCAAAGATCTGTAAAAAAAGACTGTGGAAAGCCAGTTAGCATAGCATTCTCAGGGGGAATTGATTCCAGCCTAATTGCATTATTGGCTAGAAAAAATAATGATGTTGAATTGCTTACTGTTGGAACTCCCAACTCACATGATTTAGAAGCTGCTGAGACTGCAGCAAAAATAATTAATATTAAACTAAAAAGGATTGAAGTAATGCCGGAATTAATGGTTTTAGAAGGAAGAAAAATGCAAAAACATTTAGATTTAAAGCCTATTGAAATCGAATTTATGCTGCCTTTTTGGATTGCTGCAAAAGAGGCAAAATATTCTACATTAATGTGTGGACAAGGAGCCGATGAATTATTTGGAGGGTATGCAAGATTCAAAGAAAAAAAACAAGAGATTAATTTAGCAAAGGAAGTTGATGATTTAAAGAAAAGAATACCTGAAAGGGAAAAAATGATAACCGATTTTTTTAACTTGAAACTGTCTTGCCCTTATCTTTCAGAAAAGGTAATTGAATCTGCAAACAAATTTAGTGAAAATGAACGAATAGGTGATTTAGGAAAAGAGGTTCTTAGAGAAGCGGCCATTATGCTTGGATTACCAAGAGAAATTGCTGAAAGAAAGAAAAAGGCTGCTCAGTATGGGAGTGGGAGTCAAAAGGCAATAAAAAAAATAGTAAAGCATCGCATTCAGTTCGAAATCAAATTTGACTCAAGTGAAATAGCTAAATCCGTTGCTAAAGCAACAGAACCTGAGAACTTAGGTTGGGTAGAAACTGAAGTCATTGGTAATAAAATAACTGCCATAGTTAAAGCTGAAAATTTGGGAAGTTTGAGAGAGGCTACAGAGGACTTCATGTCGTGTCTGTCTGTCGCTGAGAAGATTGCAAAACAATAAATCAAAGGTTATCTTAACTGCATTATGAGTCAAACTTACGCAAGTATGCTATCGAAAGTTCAAGAATTTCATGATAAACATGAGTTTAGTAACGAGAAAAATAACGGTCACGACATGGCCTACCGAATTTTACTAACTATTGAAGAATTAGGTGAATTGTCTGAATGTTTCACAAAAGGGAAGACAAAAACTGAAAAAGCGGAAGAATTAGCTGATCTTTTGATATTGACTCTAGGGCACTCAATCGCAATGAATATCGACCTAGAAATGGCCTTCAACAAAAAAATGAAAAAAATAATGGAAAGGCCTGCAATAAGAGGCGATTTAGGAATAAGAGTTACTAATTACAAAAAATGAGAAATTCGGCAAATGCTAAATATTGCAGTCTTTATTGACAATTGTGTCGTTGCCAAAAGATAACAAAGATTCAATACCTGAACCTGTAAAAGGCCTAGAGGGAATTGTAGCTGCAGATACAAATTTAAGTTCTGTAAATGGTGAAAAAGGAATCCTAAGATATTGTGGATATAACATAGATGATTTAGCTCTTAATACGTCTTTTGAAGAAATAATATGCCTTCTTTATGATATTGAATTACCAAACAAAAAACGATTAGAGGAGATGACGAAACGAATTGGAGAAGCTCGTGTTTTGCCTAAGGAGATTCAAGAAGTGATATCGAATTTGGCAGGAAAAACGTCCCCTATGAGTACTTTGAGAACTGTAGTCTCTGCACTTGGCCATTATGAGAAGAATGTTCCATTGAAAGAACTTGCACCTAAAGCATTGAGATTGGTAGGACAAATTGCAACAGCTGTAGCAATGATTCACCGTTTAAGGGAAAATTTACCGATAATTGAAGCCGAACCTGACAAAGGTCATGCGGAAGATTTCTTGCACATGCTCACTGGTAAGAAACCAAGCACTACTGAAGTAAAAGCATTGGACTTGTATCTTATTCTTTTAGCCGATCACGGATTTAATGCATCTACCTTTTCGGCTAGAGTAACAGCAGGGACATTAGCTAACTTACACGCTGCAATAACATCCGCAGTTGGAACATTAAGTGGCCCTTTACATGGAGGTGCCAATGAAAAAGCAATGGATATGATTATTGAGATAGGCGATACTGAAAAAGCTGATTCATACGTAGAAAATGCATTTGAAAACAAACAGAAAATTATGGGATTCGGACACCGTGTTTACAAAGTTGATGATGCAAGAAAACCACATCTCAAAAAAATGGCTCAAAAACTTTGGTTAGAAAAAGATGATATAAAATTGTTCAAAGTAGCTGAGGAAATTGAAAAACAAGTTAAATTAAGAAAAACTATAATCACAAATGTCGATTTTTATTCAGCTCCCTTGCTATATGGACTAGAAATACCAACCGACTTATTTACGCCACTTTTTGCTATGTCAAGGGTAGCTGGTTGGACTGCTCATGTACTTGAACAATATCGAAACAATAGATTAATTAGACCACGTGCTAGATATATTGGACCAATTGATAGGACTTTTAGACCAATAGAACAAAGATAATACAAAGACATTAAAACTGTTATTTCTAACATGCAATATGATTTCCATTAAAGAAGCCATTAGAGCAATTGGTGATGGAAAAATTCTTATTTATCCGACAGACACAGTTTGGGGCATGGGATGCGATCCCTTTAATCAAAAAGCTGTCGACCTATTATTCAAAATAAAAGGGAAAAATAAATCTGGACTTAGTATAATACTTAATAATTTAAAACTAATTGAACAATATTGTGAAGTAAATGAGTTAAGCCGAAATATTATCCAAAATTTTCTGCCAGGTCCTGTAACTTTAATTTTGAAGTCTAAAGTAAGATTTGCTAATGGAGTAATGAGAAATGGAAATATAGCTATAAGAATTCCCAAACACAAAACCTGTCTTGCATTATCTCAAGAGATGCCATTAATCTCAACCAGTGCAAATAAGCACGGTGAAAATATTGCTAGAAACGTAAAGGAAGCTAAGAATATATTTGATTCAAAATGCTTGTACATTGAAGGTGAAGAACCTGAAGGAATAGAATCGACTATAATTGATATGACTAAAGAAAAACCTGAAATTAAACGGATTGGTGCTTTATACTCTAGTATATTGGAGGGAATTATTGAATCCTAAGGAAATAAAAAAATGGAAAGCAGCCGGCAAATTAGCTCACAAGGCATTGTATTTTGGTAAATCTTTGATTAAAAGTAATGTTTCTATGCTAGAAACTACAGAAAAAATTGAAGAATATGTTTTAGATAACGGAGGTAAATTAGCATTCCCAACTAATATAGCTGCAAATGACATAGGTGCTCATTGGACGCCATCAAGTAAAAGTAACGATGTATTCAAAAAAGGAGATTTAGTCAAACTGGATGTTGGCGTTCACATTGATGGATACATTGGTGATAATGCATTAACCATAGAAATTGAATCTAAAAAATATAAAAATATGATTGAAGCCTCAAGAGAAGCTCTTAACGCAGCAATTGAAGTAGCTGGACCTGGAGTAAATGTAGGACTTATAGGGCATGCTGTCCAAAATACAATCGAAAGTTACGGTTACAGACCTATTGCTAATCTTACAGGACACGGAATAAAGAGATACAATTTGCATAGTGGAATATCAATTCCAAGTATTGCTGAAAGAGGTGGACCCGTGCTCAAATCTGGAGATGTTATTGCTATTGAACCATTTGTGACAAATGGTGCAGGAAGAGTTGGAGGTAAACGTAATTCAAACATTTACCACATGAGACAAGTCCGTAAGATTAGAGATGAAAAAGCCTCTAATTTAATGAAAAAAATTCAAGAAAAATACAAAGGTTTACCATTTGCTGAAAGGTGGATAAGTAAATTCCAAAATGGAGCTACAAGAGACTTCCAAAAATTGATCAAGGCTGGTGTAGTTTCATATTATCCCATACTTGATGAATTAGGGAAAGGTATGGTGACACAATCGGAGCACACTGTCATGATTACAAACAATGGTGTTGAGGTCTTGACAATTGAGTGACTATTCTGGCCCAAAAGAAAGATTAAAGAAAATTATCGATTCGTCAATGTTTCAAATAAATGTGCTTGCTGCAATAACTGGGGCTTGCACTGCCATTCTAACTTGGATTTTTATATCAGTTAGTGAAGGGATTCAAGGAATTTTTTATGGAGATAGTCTAATTCAGAACTCTTTTGTTGGTACTGAACGAGAATGGTTAATTATCTTCGTACCTGCACTAGGTGGATTAATTGCAGGATTAATTATAGAATATTGGTCTAAAGAAGCTAAAGGTGCAGGAGTGCCAATAGTTATGGAAGCTGTAGCGTTTAATGAGGCGAGACTAAGTGCAAAAAAAGGTATTGCCAAAGGTGTCGCTTCAGCAGTTTGTATTGGTACAGGTATGTCTTTAGGTAGAGTTGGGCCAATGGTTGTAATCTCTTCTACTGTTGGATCCGAAATTGGCCAAAGAACTGGAAAAACGGTTGATGAAACAAGAACAATTGTGGGCTGTGGTGCCGCAAGTGCGATAACTACTGCATTTAACGCACCTTTAGGAGGAGTATTATTTGCTATTGAATTAATCTTAGCTGAGTTACGAACAAAATCATTCATTCCAATTGTTGTGGCGGCAGTAATTGCTACAACAGTTGGTAGAAGTCTAACTGGAGATGTAGCTGCCTTCGATAGTATACCTAATTACAAACTAGGTTCGCCAATAGAATATCCCTTCTATATTGTTTTAGGAATGGTTACTGGATTTGCAGCATCAATTTTTATAAAATTATTAGATCTAGTTGAAAAAAACATAGAAAAATTTGAGATTATTCCCGTTCCTATGAGAACCTGTTTAGGTGGCCTTTTTGTGGGAATAATTGCCCTTTCTTTTCCTCATATCTTAGGCAATGGATTTGATGTTACATCGGATTTAATCTCTTTAGACTCAGAAGGAGGGAAACTAATACTTGGCGAGAGCTTTTCAAATAATAAAAATATAGGTTCGAGCATATCAAGTATTTTGCTTTTTATCTTTTCAATAATGGCGCTTAAAATAATTGCCACCTCTGTTTCTATAGGAAGCGGCGGGTCTGGAGGGATTTTTACGCCTAGCTTGTTCATAGGAGCTGCAATTGGGGCTGGAATGGGGTTAATGCTATACAATATGAATATCATTGGACATCCTGGAGCTTTTGCACTGGTAGGAATGGCTGCTTTTGTAGCTGCAACGACTAGAGCTACATTAACTGCAATAGTATTGCTTTTTGAGATGACTGCAAGCTACGAAATTATATTGCCCTTGATGTTATCATGTGTAGTCGCTGATGCAGTATGTTATGCCTTTTCTGAAAATTCTATATATACTTCAAAACTGGCTAGAAGAGGAATTAACATTGACCTTGGAGCTGGACAGGATTTAATGAGAATGATAAAGGTTAAAGATGCAATGTCTGAGGAAGTAATGACTATCAAACCAAATAAACCTCTAGAAGTAGCTCTACAAATGATAGAAGACACTGGTCACATGAGTTTACCAGTAGTTAATAATGAAAAAAAACTTTATGGAATTATTACATGGACTGATATACACTCAGCAGCTCTAAATCATGAGAGGCATCTAACTGTTAATGATTATTGTGTAACTGATTTAATAACTATAAATCCTGAAGATACTCTTGACAAAGCATTGGACTGTTTGGGGTCTAAAGAGATTAGTCATCTACCTGTAGTTGAAAAATTAAATAAAGATAAATTAATAGGTATAATTACAAAAGGCGACATAATTCAAGCATACAATAGACGTAGATTCATCCGAAAAAAGATGAGTTGGAAGGACAAAATATAAGAAACCAAGCTTTTAATTCATAACTATAGATGCTAAGAAATGTCACCTGATGATAATAGCGCTGAAATAAGGTTGGGAAGTCCAAGCTCTAATAAAAGAGCGAAGAGTTCACCATCACTTTTTAGCATATTTGAAAAGATGATAAATGTATTAAAAAAATATTGGTAAAACATGGCTTGGTTCGGTGGAAAAAAGAAAAGCAAGAAGAAACCTCCTGTTCTAGAACCTGTAGGTGCACCAGCTATTCAAGCTGCGCCGGTTGCACAGCCTGTAGTAGAACCTGTGCAAAATACCCAAGCAATTCCTGCAGTTCAAGCAGTTCCTACTCAGACCACGCCCCTAGTACAAGAACCTATAGTAGAAATTGCACCAGTGGGAGTAGTTGCTGACGAAAATGTGACGATAACTACTGATGCTGTAACTCCAGCCAATCCCCAAATACCTGCCTCAACAGGATGGGCTAAAAAAAGTGTTAAACCACTATTTGATATTCACAAAAAACTTGACCATATGATGGATGCTAAAGGGAAAAGTCTAGAAGAAAGATACAAGGATAGATTTGGAGACAAATTACCGGAATCTGTTGCTGCTGATTCGGCTAGAAAAGAATACAATGAAAAAAAGGCCATAGAAGAAGAAAAACCTAAAATAACATTCAAACAAAGATCTCAACTAAACTTAAAGCCTAAAGTCAAAAAGACCACAAAGGTCCAAGAGAAAACGATTGTTCAGAAAAAAGAAACCGGAAAAGAAACCGGAAAAGGAATAGGAAATAAAATTGGAAGTGGAATTAAGAAAGGTGGAACGAAAACTAAAGCTGCTTTTGGTAGAGCCGGGGCTGCAGTTGGTAGAGGTGCTGGAGCTGTAAAATCAGGAATTGGAAGAGGAACCTCTAGAGTCATTGGACTATTTAGAAGAAATAAAGAAAGTAAAGATAAAACACAAGGTAAGAAAAGAGGTAGATCTACAAAGAAAATAGATTATAAATCAATGAAACTACCTGAATTGAAAGCCGAATTAAAGAAAAAAGGATTGCCCATCTCAGGAAACAAGGCTGATCTAATAAAACGACTAGAAAAATAAACTAACGGTGAGTTATTATGCTTACAATATCGCCATTCTTTACTTCATGGCTCAAACCTACTGTTTGCCCTGGGAATTTAGCTGAAGGACCCCAGACTTGTGAATAACGAAACTTACGTATAAAATCTCTATGCAATCTTTGTGAAATTTCTGCAATGGTTGTTCCTTTCCTAACTACCATTGGCTCTTCTAAATCTGCCTTTTCACCCTGAGGTTTCATGTATATAGAAATAAAATCTAACGATTTGTAAATTACCCTTTTTAATTTCTCAATTCCTTTACCCGTAGGTGCTGCAATCTCAACAAACTTTTCTTTACCAAATATAGCCTTAGCATCAACTAATTGTTCTGAGTTAATCATATCAACCTTAGTTAGAACATTGAACGAAGGTGCATAAACTCTAGTGCTTGCCAGAATATCAACTAAATCATCAATAGTTATTTTTTGCCTAAGAACAACTTGAGCATTGACTATCCCATACTCTCTAACAACTGTCTTAATGGCTTCGTCTTCAACGTCTTGCTTTGTAATAGATATAATCTCTATTCCACCTATTCCTGTCTTTGAAACGCTACCATTTGGTGGGTTAGAATTAAGACGTATACCTGAGTCATATAATTCCTTAAGAATAACGTGAGGTGCTGGCTCAGTTGCATCGACTACATGGACTATTAAATCTGCTGAGCGTATAACTGAAAGAACTTCTTTGCCTCTACCTGCACCTCTTGCAGCACCTTCAATTAAGCCTGGTAAATCAAGAATTTGTATATTTGCATCATTATACTTCATAACTCCTGGAACCACATCTAATGTTGTAAATGCATACGAACCTGTTTCACTATCTGCATCTGTCAAACAATTAAGTAATGTAGATTTACCTACACTTGGCAATCCAACTAGGGCTACTGTTGCGTCTCCAGCCTTTCGAACACCATAACCACTCCCTTTAGGCCCGGATGAACTTATGACTACTTCTTCTCTTAATTGGGCAAGTTTAGCCTTTAACTTACCAATATGATGTTGAGTAGCTTTGTTATACTTGGTATTGGCGATTTCCTCCTCAATATCTGTAATCTTATCAGTAAGAGACACAATACTTCAGAATTAGGGGGGATTAAACGTATTGAGTTGACATCAACTATAATATCTAACCACCTTATTGCATAGACATGGTATATCCGTGGAGTAGAAAGCCAAAAGATGAAAATGAAGCTTCAAGTGAAGATAATGAAGAAAAAAGTGACACACCGGATTCTGATGAGAGCATCAGTAATAATGAACTCGAAGACAATCCTGTAAAGGAAGAAAAAAGTGAAGTATGGGATCCTGAAGATCCTCGCTCGATTATGCTAAATATTCTTAAATTAGAAGGATACAAAATGGATTCAGGGACTCTATTTATAGCGTTTAAAGAAGCTTCAAAGAATGATTCTGAAGCTGGAATGATGGAAGATTTCAAAAACGCTCTAGAAGAATTAGCAAATCTTGGAAAAATAAAGAATGATAGTGAAGGAAACATAATGACTATTGAGGAACATGATAGAGAAAAATCTCAATCTGCAAATAAAGAATCAAAAGAGGAAGATGCTGAAGAACCCAATGGCAATGATAAAAATGATGAATCAAGTAACGAAGAAACTAATGATGAATCAAGTAACGAAGAAACTAATGATGAATCAAGTAGCGAAGACTTAGAATCAATTATTAAACTTAAAGAGGAAACTGACTCCTGGCTAATTGAAAAATTAAAAAACAATGAATCAATTGAAGAAAACAACGATTTAAGAAAAGAAATTGATGAACTTAAGACTCGAGTTGAAAAATTAGAAAAAATAATAAAGAATATGACAAGAGCGTTCGAGTAGTTGAACAACTTGCTAAGAGGTTAGAATAATTTGGTGGTTAAAGAAAATAAAGGAAGGAAAAGATACATTCTTTTCAAGCACCCCAGAATTCTATCTAAAAAACAAACTGATATTTTGTTTAAAGATTTATTTAAAAATCTAAAGGGAAAGATTAGTTGGAAACTTATAATATTCAAAAAAGATTACGGGATTTTACGTGTAGACCATAAATTAGTAGAAGAAATCAGATTGATATTAGCTCAATATAAGTCAGAAAAAGGCATTATTACTACGAAAACTAGTGGAACACTAAAGGCCCTCATGAAATAAGGAGTAATCGTTATTATGCCGCAATTATTTGGAAAGTGATGGACGTGGAACAAGATTCGAATGAATGGGAGGAGACTGAATATGAATCTTTGGATTGGGGAGATGAAAATGATGAAGAACGTGAATTGGTTTCTCTTTACCCATCTACTAATAAACCGTCACTGGCGGCTTTATGCCTTATTCTTTCAGGATTTATTTTACTAGGAACTGCAATTACAATGAATGGAATCCTAAATGATGGAGAAAGGGTCGATGGTGTAACTGTAAAATATAATGAAGTAATGAACGAAATGGGAATTGAACTAGATGAAGAAGAAGAAGACATTGATGAGTCTTTTGTACGCAACATACTTAAAATTGGGATGATTTGGGAACTGATTTGTGCAATTTTGTCTTTTGTGGGAGGTGCATTACTAGTAATGAGGCAAAATTACAACTTTGTTCTAATCGGATGCTCTGCCGCAATAATAGGTTTAGGGGGCCTTTTACTATCAACCTTGTTAGGAGCTTTTGCACTTTACCTAACATTTCAAAGTAAACCTGAATTTGGAATCGGTGATCAAGACGAGAGCTGGTAGGTTGTTGTCTAAACTTTTAGAACATTTAGATATTAAAGAATTGTATCCTCCACAAAAAGAAGCAATGGCTGTAGTTGATAAAGGAAGCTCCTTGCTTATGTCTGTCCCCACTGCAGCAGGTAAAACACTAGTTGCTTATAATGCCCTAATAAAAACTGTCAAGGCTAAGAAAAAAGGAATATATTTGGTCCCATTGAGAGCTTTGGCTTGGGAAAAAGTTGTTGAATTGAGAGAAATTTGTAAGAAATTACTAAACGGAGCAAAAATAGGTGTCTCTGTAGGGGACTTTGACAAAGCTAGAGGATTATCAAAATATGATATAATTATAGCTACTTCAGAGAGGGCTGATTCACTTATAAGAAATAACCCCTCATGGCTAAGTGAAGTAGATTGCTTGGTTTCTGATGAAATACATTTAATTAATGATTCAGGAAGAGGCCCCACTCTAGAAATAACTCTATCAAAATTTAGGGAAATTAATCCTAATATACAACTCATTGGCCTATCTGCTACAGTATCTAATTCCAAAGAAATTGCTGATTGGTTAAATGCTACACTTGTTGAAAGCGATTTTAGACCTGTACCTCTAAAAAAAGGAATTTCGCTGCAAAGGGTTATAGAATGGGAAAATGGACAAAAAGATTCTATAAGTTTGGAAGGAGTAAATGGTATAGCAGTAGATAATATGCCTGAACAGGCACTAGTTTTTGTTGGAACAAGGCGATCAGCTGAAGCACAAGCTAAAACTCTTGGACCTATTATATCAAAGAAATTAGACTCTGGTGATGAAAAAGAATTGGCAAAATATGCAGAAGAAATAAGCAAGAGTGCTGATGAAGTTACATCGGTAGATTCAAATTTGTCAAAATTAATTTCTAAAGGTGTTGCATATCATCATGCGGGATTGACAAATAGACATCGTCGAATAATTGAAAAAGCCTTCAAAAACAAAGTTTTGAAGGTATTGTGCGCAACGCCTACCTTGGCTGCAGGCGTTAATCTTCCTGCTAAGAGAGTCATAATTAGAGATCTTAGTCGATGGGAATCAACATTTCAATCTAATCAACCATTACCTGTTTTGGAGATTCAACAAATGCTAGGAAGGGCTGGAAGGCCAGGTTTTGACGTAGATGGAGAAGGAATTCTAATAGCTAAGAATAAAGAACAAATTGAATATTTTACAGACACCTATTTTAATGGTGAAACTGAACCTGTATTATCTAGATTAGGAAGTGAACCCGCACTAAGAACACATTTACTATCACTAATTGCCTCAGGTACAATTACTACTAAAGAAAACTTACATAGTTTTTTAGAAAAAACGTTATTTGGAAATCAAGGTGAGCTATGGAGAACACAGCACCGGCTAAACAAAGTCTTGAATTTTTTAGATGAAGAGAAGCTAATAGAAATTGAGGGAAAACAAGAAGGCGAATTTTTACCTGCAGACAGAACATTTGAAGAGAAATTAAAACCAACGGCATTTGGAAGAAAGGTCTCACAACTCTATATAGATCCTCTATCTGGAGTCATAATCAGAAATGCTTTGCAATCTGATATAGAAGCAAATCCACTGGGGTTACTGCACACAATTGCAAGGACTCCAGATATCTATTCGCTTTATGTCAGAAAAAATGAAATGGAAACGTATCTAACGCATTTAATGCAGATGGAGGCTGATTTGATGCTTCCACCTCCTGTAGAACACATTGATCTAGAATTCTATTTGTGGGATTTAAAAACCGCACTTCTTCTAATG
This sequence comes from uncultured archaeon, assembly GCA_964634895.1. Taxonomy (GTDB): domain Archaea; phylum Thermoplasmatota; class Poseidoniia; order MGIII; family CG-Epi1; genus CG-Epi1. Next base: position 34,818 of record CAZWJS010000009.1, read on the forward strand.
GATTGGATTGAAGAGACACCTGAAGAGCATTTATTAAAACGATATTCTACAACTCCTGGTGACATAAGAGCCAAAGTAGAAACTGCTGAATGGATTTTGTATGCAATGTCCGAGATATCTGAATTAGTATCTCCAAAAAACACTAAAATGATTACAGAATTGCAAATAAGAGTAAATAATGGAGTTAGAAAAGAACTGTTACCATTACTGGCATTGGATTCTATTGGAAGAGTTAGAGCAAGGGCATTGTTTAATGCAGGCTTTACAAGTCAAAAATCAATCCTTGAGGCAAAACCGACTGATTTCAAAAACATACCTGGTATCGGTATTGTATTGGCTGAGAAACTTACTGGTAAAAAAGGTCCAGAGCAAATGCATTTTGAGTTAGGCTAATTAAGTCCGTCCTTCTGGTAATAAACATGGTAAGGTTTGTTAAGGACCAGCCAGACGCATACATTTACAGCAGTTTTGGAACACGGATATTCATTGCAGGACTTCTTTTAGCATTGTTGTACATTGGACAAGGAATCCTAGTGTACACTAGTACTGACAAGGTTCTCTCGCTTTCCTCATTACTTGGGAGAGATAGTGGGGCCGATATAATGGGTCAACTTATAGGAGGACTAATTCTTGTCACGGCTGTATTTGTTCCTTTAGCGTCAAGCACAATGGCAATTTCCAGATGGGTTCTCAAAAGAACTTATAAGAAGTTAGAGAAATTAGATGTTGATAGTAACAGATCACAATTTTTGTTACTATTAGCAAGATTTGTATTCTTAGGTTGTATAGTGGCTGCTTATGCACCAATGCCAATGATTGCTGAGAGTGCAATGTCTGGTGGTTTTCCAACATCTTCCATTAATTATTACCAAACGAAATTTATGAGCCTGTTTTTCACTTTATTCGGAATTGCTTTATTCCTAACTATTATATCACCTGTTTTACAACTTTATAGAAGAACGGAAAGCCGATCATTGATAGTTGCAGGCTTGTTAGCTACGGTAGTTGGGAGTTTACTAATATACATGGGAAATACTGATTGGAATTTGTCAGTCTTCCAATTAAACAGTCAAGAATTCAAATCCTCATTTGGAACAATGATGATCATATGTGGTACTTGTATTTTTTTCTGTTTGTGGATTGTATCCAGAAATGCAAAATCGATATTGCGGTACCAAAAATTGCATTTCCGAATGAAATTAGGTGATTAATGGAAACTTGGGCAGAGAAATACAGACCCAAAAAATTATCTAAAATAATTGGAAACACCAGTGCAATAAACAAATTAAAAGTGTGGGCAGACACTTGGGGTGAAAAAATGACAAAGAAAGGCGTCATTTTGTCAGGACCGCCAGGTTGTGGAAAGACTTCAGCTGCTATTGCATTAGCAAATGATAAAGGATGGGAAATAATTGAATTAAATGCTTCAGACACTCGATCTGGAGATATCATAGAAGGTATTGCCTTACGTGCTGGGCTTTTCCAGACTTTTGGAAATCAAGGCCTATCTAATCGAAACCTTATTTTGTTAGATGAAGCAGATAATTTATATGAAAGGGCACGACAATCAAAAAACAAAACAAAAAACTATAGTGATAGAGGTGGCAAAAGAGCGATTTCTAAAACTTTAGAACAAACGAGACAGCCTATAATCATAACAGTAAATGACTTGTATAATTTGACGAAGGGTACTGGTGCTAAAATAAAGAAATTAGCTCTTACTCTAAAATTCCAAAAACCTTCAGCTGTTTCTGTTGCAATGGTTTTAAACATGGTATGTGCAAAAGAAAATCTTACCATAGATGAAGAAACCATTCTTTCTATGGCTGAAAATGCAAGAGGAGATCTAAGAGGCGCAATCAATGATTTACAATCCTTATCAGAAGGAAAAAGAACTATAACAAATGATGATTTAGAAAAATTGGGTTCTAGAGACAGAGAAATTGAAATGTTTGACACCTTAAATATAATTTTTAACAGTGATAATTACGATGAACCAAGAAATGCAATATTTGATTTAAATGAACAACCAAGAGATGTCTCAACTTGGGTGAGTGACAATATTCCAATTGTTTACAAACATCCAAACGATATTGAAAGAGCATATGAAAAAGTAGCTTACGCAGATTTATTATTAGCTAGAGTTATAAAAAATCAAAACTATGGTCTGTGGGGATACGCATCTGAACTAATGTCTAGTGGTGTTGCACTTTCAAAGACACATCCTACAAGTGGTCGACGACCCCAATTCCCATCCTGGATTCGGAAAATGGGCGCAAGCCGTTTCCAAAGAGGATATAGAGACTCTTTAGCGAAAAAAATAGGGAAAGCTACACACCAATCAATTAAAGAATCTAAAATGGAACAATTAGCTGTATTATCATTGATTTGCCAAAATAATGTGGAAAAAGCATCGCGAATTACTGGAAAATTAGAACTTAATGAAAACGAACTTGCAATCTTAATGAATTGCTCTAAAAAAGATGAAATAATTGTAGAAATAATGGAAAAGGCAGAGGAATACAGACAGCCAAGAGAAGTAATCACAATTGATTATATGCCCTCTGATAAAAAAGTAGAAGAAGAACCAAATAAAATAACGCCGAAAGCAGACAATAAACAAAAAAGTTTATTCGAATTCTAAAGGTAACTTTTGCTGATCTGAAACGCCCAGTCTACTTGCTGAAACACCCATTAATCGAATTGGTTTGCCTGGTTCCCAATTCTCATAAAGCAGATTTTTAGCTACTTTGTAAATGTCCTTTGATTTATAAATTTCACCTGGAACTGTTTTTTGCCTAGTTATAGTTTTGAAATTAGGCCATCGAAGTTTAACAGTAATAGTTCTCGCTGAGCGACCCATACGACCAATACTTTCAGAGACTTCGAGGCATAATTCCTTCAAAGCTAATTCTGCTTCATTTGCTTCTTTAATATCAGACTCAAAAGTATTCTCTGTTCCTTGTTGCTTAGCTATCCAAGGAGAAGGATCAATTGGTCTGTGATCTATACCTTTCGCCTTATTCTTTAGATTTACAGAATATTGACCAAAAACAGGTAATAGTTTTTGAACATCAATTGATACAATATCTGAGCAGGTTTTAACACCAAGATTATTCAGTAATAAAGCAGTTTTAGGGCCAATCCCATATATCTTTCTTATTTCCAGAGGTGCCAAAAATTTAGACTCTGTACCTGGTTCAACCACTGTAAATCCCTCTGGTTTATCGAAATCTGAAGCAATCTTGGCAACTAACTTTGATGTGGCTAAACCAGCTGAAGCAGGCAAGTCTGTTTCTGACTTAATACGTTTCAATATGGTCTTAACCAGAGCTTGAGGATTTTTTTGAAGCGATAAATCTACAAAGGCCTCATCAACACTCATTCTTTCTAAAGTACCATATATTGCTAAAATATCCATAACTTTAGCAGAACAAGAACGAATCATTGGACGATTGGAAGAAACTAATTTTAATTCAGGACAAAGTTTCAGAGCTTTACTAGAAGCCATTGCTGAACGAACACCCCTTTCACGAGCCTCATAAGACGCTGAAGCAATAACACCTCTTTGTCCTGGCTTACCACCTACTGCTAATGGAATTCCCTTATCACCAGGATTATCTAAAATATGTACATTTACGAAGAAAGCATCCATATCCAAATGCAAAATTGCGCGAGGCCAAACTATTCTTTTCACAGCACCTTAAGGGGGGTGGGAATTACCTTTAAGCCCCCAACCACTAAGGAATTAATGGAAATTGACCCATGGGCAAGTAAAGGTGTTCAAAACTACAAAGAAATATGTGGAAAATTTGGTTTGGATATGATTGACTATACCAAATTACCAAATCCTACACATTTACATCGCAGAGGGATAATTTTTGCGCATCGTGATTTGAACAATATCTTAGAATCCAGAAAAGCAGGTCGTCCATTTGGTGTACTTTCTGGTTTGATGCCGTCAGGTCAAATACATTTAGGCCATAAAATGGTGATTGATCAAGCAAAATGGTTCCAAGAATTAGGTGGAGATGTAACCATAACTGTTGCAGATTTAGAAGCTCATGCAACTAGAGGTCTAAGCCTAGAAAAATGTAAAGAATATGCTGTAGAAGAATACATCTCTAATTATGCCGGGATGGGACTAAATCCTGAAAAAACATCAATTTATTTCCAATCTGAAAGACCTATTGTACAAAAATTAGGATTCACATTAAGCAAAAAGACAAACTTATCTGAAATGGAAGCAATTTATGGTTTCTCAGGAGAAACAAACCTAGCTCATGTTCAATCTCCTTTAGTACAAGCCGGGGACATTGTTCATCCTCAATTAGACGAGTATGGTGGATTGAGGCCTATAGTTGTTCCAGTTGGAATTGATCAGGATCCTCATATTAGATTGACGCGAGGCATGGTCTCAAAAACAAACTGGTTTAATGTGAACCAAAACAAGTCTGGAAATATTACTATTGGATTATCGATTCAAGATAATAATCAAAATACAATGGGGCTACAAAATGATGGTAGTATTGACAATAGTCAAAGACAGAAGGTAATTGACAAAGCAATTGCTGCAATTGGAAAGGCTGGTTTCAGTAAAACTAATGCAAATCCTAAACATGGAACCATTGAAATTAAAGATGCTACTTACGAGAATCATAATGAAATCAAATATCATTTATTAATCCTAGAAAGAGAAATGGGTGGGATGGGACTTATGCAGCCTGCATCTACATATCACCAATTTGCAGTTGGAATGACTGGTGGAAAGATGAGCTCAAGCCAACCTGAGACAACCATGTTCCTAAATGATTCAATGAAAGATATTGAAAAGAAAATTAAATCGTCATTCTCTGGAGGTCAAGCAACTGTTGAAGAACATCGTACTAAGGGAGGAAATCCAGATGTTGATGTGGCATATCAGTATCTCAGATATTTCTTTGAAAATGACGATAATGAACTAGAAAGAATAAGAAATGGATATGTTTCAGGTGATTTACTAACTGGAGAGATTAAATCTATATGTGTTGAAAAAGCTACAGCTTGGTTGAAAAATCATCATGAACTTAAAGACCAGAATCAGCATCTTGTCAAAGAGTTTCTAAAGTAGTTATTTTACCAGTACTCCTTCCTAAAACCTTAGGCATATTTTCAAGCAATGAACTCTGCATATCTTCTATAGATATTTTATATCCAAATTTAGATAGAGAAGTATGTTTTCCCAGAGGCAAACCACATCCTTCTACGCCCTCAATTCTTCCCTCAGGAGTATCTAAATTAATATCAAAACCATGCCTCGAAACCCATTTACTGAAAGCTAGACCTATACTAGCAATTTTGTGACCCTCAAACCAAACACCCTGCATTGTTTCATCTCTGTTACCTACAATACCGAAGTTTGATAAGGATGTTAAAATCCATTCTTCAATAGTCGTTATTACGGTTCTAACTGACTCTTCTTTCCACCTAAATATAGGATAACCAACTAACTGACCTGGCCCATGCCAAGTCAATCCACCCCCTCTATCAACACTTGAAGATTCAAAGCCATCTGGGGCTTTAAGATTATCAAGCATACCCCTACGACCTATGGTAACTATTTCGGGGTGCTCTACAAAAATCAAAGTATCATTAATTTCATCCTTTAACCTCTTTGATTGTAATTCAATCATGAGCATATCTACATCTTGATGTGTAGAATGACCTGCCTGAATAATATCTGTAGTAATCATTTTGAAATGTGAATTGCATTACCTAGGCTCGCAAGCGCCGATTCAGCAAATGCCTCTGTTAGTGTTGGATGAACATGAATAGTACCTGAAACATCCTCTAATCTAGAGCCCATCTCTATAGCATGTGCAAACTCACCTGATAATTCTGAAACATGCGAACCAACCGCATGTATGCCTACTATGACATGATTATCAGATCTAGCTGTAATCCTAACAAATCCTCCATCTGAACCTGCATCCATAGCTAAGGCACGACCACTGGCTGCAAATGGAAATTTCCCAACAACTACATCAATTCCTTCTTCTTTAGCTTCGTCAGGAGTCAAACCAACTCCAACAAGCTCAGGATCTGTGAAACAAACTGCTGCAATTGATACGGGTTCGAAAGCCAACCGATGTCCTGCTATTATCTCAGCTACCATTTCACCTTGTGCTGAAGCTTTATGTGCCAACATTGGTTCACCAACAACATCTCCAATAGCCCATACATTCTTCATCGAAGTGCGACACTGATTGTCTACTTTGATGAATGAACCATCCATATCTACTGCCATCTTATCCAAACCCCATCCCTGTGTGTTAGGTTTCCTCCCAACCGTAACAAGTACCTTGTCCGCTTTTATTTTATGATCTTTACCGTCAGAATCTGTATACTCTACGGTAGTTAATTTTCCCTTAGTATTAGTTCCTTTAGCTTTGGCACCTAAATTAACTGTAACTTTGTGCTTCCTCAGCCACATATTGATAGGCCTAGTCATTTCAGAATCATAAATTGGTAATATTTGATCTAAGGCTTCAATGAAAGTTACTTCCGAGCCTAATTTACGATAAGCTATGCCTAATTCAAGACCAATATATCCGGCACCAATTACTACTAATTTTTTAGGAACTTCATTTAATTCAAGAGCTTCTGTTGATGAAATCACATTATTATCAAAAGGCATGAAAGGCAATTCGACAGATTTGGACCCATTAGCTAGAATCACATGCTCTGCGTTGATTATCCACTCTTTTTCACCACCACTTACTTCACACGTTTTAGCATTTCTAAATTTAGCCCAACCTGATATCAACTCAACTTTTGCCGCCTTTAGTAAACCTTCAACACCTTTATTCAACTTAGTAACTATGGACTCTTTCCAATTCACTAGTTCTTTCATATTAACTTTAGGTTTACTAGAAACACTAATGCCCATTATGCCTTTGCCTGAATGCTTTTCAATTTCCTCAAAAGAAGATGCTGCATGAATAACTGCTTTGGATGGAATACAACCTCGAATCAAGCATGTGCCACCAGCTCTAGAACCTTCCACAATCACAGTATCTAATCCAAGTTGACCTGCACGAATAGCTGCCACATAGCCACCTGGGCCAGCGCCTACCACTAAAACTTTACAATTACGGATTTCAGCCATAAAACCTCACATGAAAATTGTAGCAGGATACTCAAGCATAGATTTCAATTCTTGGATAAGTAAAGCGCCATCATACCCGTCTATTATTCGATGATCAAAAGAAGAAGTCAAATTCATCATCTTCCGAACGACTATTTCTCCTTCTCTAACGACTGCCCTGTCTCTTGCCGCATGAATACTAACTATTGACACTTCTGGATGATTAATTATTGGAGTTGCTCCTAGGCCCCCCATTGCTCCTAAACTTGTTATTGTTATTGTTGAACCTGTTAATTCCTCTACTGTGGCAGTCTTGTCACGTGCTGCAGATGTAACCCTCCTCAACTCACTAGCAGTATCCCAAACATCCCGAGCTTCAGCGTGTTTGATTACTGGAACCATCAACCCATCCTCTGTTTGTGTGGAAATTCCGACATGAACTGCCTCATGCCTTAATACAACACCTTTTTCTTCGTCATAAATTGCATTGCATTGTGGAAATTTTCTCAATGCCTTAATCAACCCTTGAACAATAAAGGGAAGATAAGTTAGCTTAGGTTGATTTTCAGATCTTGTAGAGTTTAGATGTTGCCGTAAACTTTCAAGTTCAGTAACATCAACTTCTTCGAAATACGAGAAATGTGCTGCATTACGCTTACTGATAGCCATTTTTTCTGCAATCTTACGACGTAATCCAATAACTGGTACTTCTTCAACACCCGTCATTTTCACTCCAGATTGAACTGCTGCAAGGCGACCACCGCCCGAAATGAATGAATCTAAATCATCATGAGAAATACGACCTGCTGGACCTGTACCTGGTACTTGTGACAAATCAACGCCAGCTTCTCTTGCTCTTCTCCTAACTGCTGGTGAAGCAAGAGGTTTAGTTCCTGATGCCGTAATCAATGCTGGTCCAGGAGTAGAAACTGGAGCTGTTTTTGGTTCCGATGGTTTAGCTACTGGTTCTGAGACTTTGACAGGCGCAGGTTCTGGTTCCGGTTCTGGTTCCGGTTCTGGTTCCGGTTCAGAACTGCCTGAACCATCTACTTCAAAGACGATTAACTCAGCACCAACAGGAATCATGTCTCCTGGTTTTCCCGTTGTTGAAACAACTTTACCATTAACTGTCGATGGTATTGCAACTGTTGCTTTATCTGTCATAAGTTCTACTAAAGGCTCATCTTCCTTTACAGTATCACCTGGTTTGACATTCCATTTTACTATCTCTCCCTCAACAACTCCTTCACCAACATCCGGTAGCTTGAATACGTGTTTACCCATTTTAGTCCTCCACTACCTTCTTCATCGCCTCTATAACCCTTTCCTGACTAGGGAAATAATGCCATTCCAATGAATGTGGGAATGGTGTATCCCATCCTGTAACGCGAACAATAGGTGCTTCCAAATGGTAGAAACATGATTCTTGAACCTGTGCAGACAGCTCACCGCCAAAACCACTGGTTTTGGGTGCTTCATGCACAATAACGCACCTTCCAGTTTTCCGGACTGAGGCTTCAATAGTATCTATATCCAAAGGTACAAGACTGCGCAAATCAATAATTTCTGCATCTATACCACTAGAATCTGCAGCTTCACGTGCCACATGAACCATTGTTCCATATGTTAACACAGTAACTTGGCTTCCAGCTCTTTCTATTGCTGCTTCACCTAATGGAATTGAATAATAATCTTCAGGAACCTCTCCTTTTGGATGAGTGTCCCATTTCAATGCAGCTTTTTTGTGATCACCATCGAATGGGCCATTATACAGACGTTTAGGTTCAAAGAAAATTACGGGATCATCATCCTCAATTGCAGTTATCAATAACCCCTTCGTATCGTAAGGATTAGAAGGCATTACTACCTTCAAACCAGGTGTATGTGTGAAATAAGCCTCAGGACTTTGAGAATGATAATGGCCACCACGAATTCCACCACCACAAGGAGTTCTAACTGTTACAGGTGCCCAATATTCCCCTCCACTTCTGTATCTTAATTTAGCAAGCTCATTTGTTAACTGATCAAAAGCGGGAAAAATATAATCTGAAAATTGAATCTCAGCCACTGGTCTCAATCCATTGATTCCCATGCCTATTGCTGTAGAAACAATACCTCCTTCTGATAATGGCGAATCAAATACTCTGTGTTTTCCATATTTTGCTTGAAGGCCATCAGTACATCTGAAAACACCTCCAAAATATCCTACATCTTCACCAAAAATACAAACATTAGAATCTTTCTCAAGAATAATATCAAGAGCTGAATTAACTGACTGAATAATATTCATTTGAACCATATCTAAATCCCCAATTCCTGCCTTTGTTTCCTTAAATGTCTTGGAGGTTTTTTGTAAACATCCTCAAATAAAGTCTCTTCAGAAGCCCACGGACCGTCATTCAAAGTACCGTGCTTTTCAGCTTCTTTATATGATTTGATAACTAATTCATCTAATTCTTTTTCTAATTTATTTTGTTCTGTCTTAGACCATTCGCCTAAATCAATCAAATGATTTTTTAATCTTTCAAGTGGATCGCCCAATGGCCAAGATTTCCATTCATCTTTAGGTCTGTATCTAGTTGGATCATCACTGGTTGAATGTGCTTCAGCCCTATATGTGAAAACTTCAATGAATGTAGCACCCTCTCCTTTACGTGCTCTTTCAGCTGCCCAGCTTGTAACTGAATAAAGGGCTAAGAAGTCATTACCATCAACTCTAATGCTCGGAAGGTCGTAAGCAATACCTCTTGATGCAAATGTAGCATCACCCGACGAAAAATTCTTATGCGTAGAAATTGCCCATTGATTGTTAACTACGTTAAGAATAACTGGTGCCTTGTAAACTGATGCAAAATTAATCGCATAATGAAAATCTCCTTCTGCTGCAGTTCCGTCGCCTAACCAGGAAATTGTAACGTTATCTTCTCCTTTGTAGGCTGAAGCCATAGCGCAACCTACTGCTTGAGGAAATTGGGTTCCAACTGGACTTGAAATAGAAACAAGATTGCCTTCTTTCCAGGAATAGTGCACTGGCATTTGTCTTCCCTTCACATTATCCTTAGAATTCGTTATACAATGGCAAATCATATCAACTAAATCGCGGCCTCTTACGAATTGTAAACCTGGTTGGCGATAAGAAGGAAACAATATGTCATCTGGTCGCAAAGCCATACCTTGAGCTATTGCAACTGCCTCTTCACCTAATGATTTCATGTAAAAAGATAATTTACCTTGGCGCTGCATTGTAAGCATACGATCATCAAATATTCTTAGAAGTGTCATATGTCTTAATCCTTCTTTTAGAACGGATGGCTTAAGCTTGGGATTCCAAGGTCCAACAG
>CAZWJS010000010.1:0-42202 GCA_964634895.1 uncultured archaeon
GATAATGATGGATTCACAGGTACGGATACAGTAGAAATCACAATATCAGAGAAGAAGGTTCAGATTGATGATGAAGGCAATGTTACGGTTACCGATGCAGGAGAAGATGAAGAAGGCATACCATCTATTTCACTAATTACATCACTAATATCAATAGGATTAATAGCAATATTTCGTAGAAAGTAAGACCACCACCTTATGACACCCCCTTATTTGGGGTATTATGGCCAAAAATAGACGAAGTCAGCTGAAAAGTTCTCGTCAGAGGATACGATGGCGCGGGGAGGGGGATTTGAACCCCCGTGGGATAAATCCCATTGGATTAGCAATCCAACGCAATGGCCAGACTATGCGACCCCCGCTAGAATTTTGCGACTAACCGGGGATATAAGCCAATTACGTTGAAACACTAAACATTAAAGTCACAACTCAGTTGTATAACTAATGACTTCGGATGAAATAGACTGGGATATCGTTGATGAAGTTGAGTGGGGGAACGATGAGGAGATTGATTGGGAAGACGTCAATGTTGAAGAAGAGATTCTTCTAGAATTACGTAATGATCCACAGCCCAGTTTCTTCGTCCGTAAGTTTGCAGTAGTATGGTGGAAAAATGGTTTCTATAAAGCAGGAAAGAAAGATGGTACAATTCGTATAACTCCCACAAAATTTTTATTCTTAGATACCAATGGAAAACTTAGAGTTAGCATTGATACTGACAAGATAAATTCTATAACATTACATGAGCACGATGGAGAATTTCCTATTTTCTACAATGAAATAACTACAGATGATGATTATCTATATCAGATTACGGCAGGAGTCAATGAAGAGCAATCTAAACAAAATCATGAAGACATAAAAGCAGCAATTAGTGGAAAGTATGATGTTCCAAAACCAGAGGTTGCTGAATTAAGAATTGTAACATCGAATGATGGAAAAATAAAGGAATTTACTGAGGCTTTCGATAATTTACTATACCATCCAGTAAAGACAACAGTAGCTTATCCTGAAATCCAAGCCTCAACATTAGAGGAAGTAGTTGATTTTGGGTTGGATTGGTTAAAGGACAAAGTCCAACCTCCATTCATTATCGATGATGCCGGAGTTTTCTTAGATGCCTTAGGAGACTTTCCTGGAGTGTATTCTCGTTATGTTTATGACACAATTGGGCTTGAAGGCGTGTTAAAGCAAATGGAAGGGGAAACAAATCGTAAAACTACGTTCAGATGTGTTTTGGGGCTTTTACTTGGAGATGGAACTAAACACATATTTGTAGGTGAGTGTCAGGGCGAGTTATCTACAAAGCAGAGAGGAAAGCACGGATTTGGCTACGATCCTATCTTCGTTCCAAAGAATTTGGAAAAAACATTTGCAGAATTAAAACCTAAAGCTAAGAATAAGTTGAGCCACCGTGGATTTGCTATGGAAAAATTATTAGATTTCATTAGACAAGGTAAATTGTAATATGGAATTTTGTAAAAACTGTTCAAAGGCTATAGTGTCTCTTGAAGGCGAACAAATTTACTGTAGCTATCAATGTTTACAGGAGTACCTTGATAACAGAGATATTGAGGATCCAGTTCCAGATAAGATTTCTGAATCCAAAACTATTTCGGCATGGATTGTTTGGTTTTCTATAATCTCAATGTTAATGGCTTTGTTTGGTATTTTGTTGATAATTTCGGCAATAACTGAGAACGTGGAGTTGTCTTTAGCGATATTCATGTTTGTATCCGGGATAATCGTTTGTCTTGTTTTGAAAGACACTGTTTCTTCGGGACAATTTGATAAATTATTGACATTCTCTAATACTTCTGAAACTTGGCGTTTAATTGGGATAGTCTTAGCCTTAGATTTATTCGTAATCATGCCAATTCATATAGTTGTAACAACACTTGTTTTCCCAGACGCTACGCAACAAGAAGTCATAACTATGTTTGATGAAGCTTCAGATTCAAAAGTATTCCTTTTGGCATTTACAATTTCAATATTAACACCTTTTGCCGAGGAATTCTTATTCCGAGGATTTATCCTAGGAATGTTACTGAAACGTTATAGCACTAATCAATCAATAATTATTTCGTCTATTATTTTTGCAATAGCACATGAACCTATCGCAATGTTTTTAGCTTTTGGCGGAGGACTTCTTTATGGTTGGATTCGTGTCAAAACAGGAAGTATCTTTCCGAGTATGATTGCGCATGCAATATGGAATGGTTTCATTACCTTTATTGTATTATTTTATTAACCATACTTCATTATATAGAGTGAAATTTGCGCATCTGTGAAGCACGTCTTAGTATGTGTGGCTTGGCCGTACGCTAATGGTCCATTACATTTGGGACATATGGCAGGGTGCTATTTGCCACCAGATATATTCGCACGCTACCATCGTTTGAAAGGAAATAAGGTTTTGATGGTTAGTGGAAGCGATATGCATGGAACCCCAATAACGGTGACTGCGCAACAAGAAGGCAAAACTCCCGAGGAGGTTGCCATGCATTATCATGAGATTAATAGCAAATCAATAAAAGATATGGGAATTTCTTTTGATCTCTTTTCACATACACATACAGAGGAACATTTCGAAGCCGCACTTTGGATTTTAGAAACTCTTGACAAAGAAGGATACATAGAACCTAGAGTATCTAAGGAACCATATGATCCCGTGGCTGAACAATTTTTACCAGACAGATATGTCGAAGGAACTTGCCCGCATTGTAAATATGAATCAGCGAGAGGCGACCAATGTGATGATTGTGGTAAAACTCTAGATTCTAATGAATTGATAAATCCACGTTCAAAGCTGAATCCAGATGCTGATATTGAATTTAGAGAAACTGAGCATTTATTTTTCAAATTGTCCGAATTTAGAGATAAATTGTTAGATTGGCTTTCTAAAGGTAAAGAACATTGGCGTCCTTCAGTGCTTAATTTCACACGTAATTGGCTTAAAGAAGGTTTGATTGATAGGCCTGTTACACGTGATTTGGAATGGGGTATTGAGATTCCAAGAAAGGGTTATGAGAAAAAGAGGATTTATGTTTGGTTTGAAGCAGTCATGGGTTATTATTCAGCTTCTTTGCATTGGGCAAAAAATCAAGGTAAACCTAAACTTTGGAAAGACTGGTGGGAGAATGATGAAGCTGAACACTATTATTTCATGGCCAAAGATAACATTCCATTCCATACTATAATTTGGCCAGCTATGCTGTCTGGTTGCAACTTACATTTGCCATATGACGTACCAGCCAATGAATATCTTTTACTTGACTCTACTCAATTTTCTAAATCTAGGAGGCATGCAGTTTGGATACCAGATTATTTAGATAGATACGATCCAGAGTTGTTAAGATATTATCTAGCATCTATCATGCCGGAGCAGAAAGATGCTAATTTTACATGGGAAGATTATGTAACTAGAATAAACAATGAGTTAATTGGAAATTATGGCAATTTTATGCACAGGGTCATTTCTTTTGCTCAAAAGAATTTTCCAGATGGCCTCAGTTCAGAAAAATCAACAATACCTTCTTTGAATAAAAAAATATTAGAAGTACATACCCGTGTTTCAGAAGCCCTTGAAGCTTGTAAATTTAAGAAAGCTTTACAAGCAATTATGGAATTATCACAAACTGGTAATATTGAATTGAATGAAACAGCCCCTTGGAAACAAGTGAAAGGAAATCGAGATGTTTGCGAGGCGACTTTAGTTACATTTTTGAATTTATGTAGAAGTTTATCAGTGATGATGACACCCTTCCTTCCTAAATCATCACAAAAGGTGTGGGAATATTTGAATCAGGAAGGAAAGATTGAGGATTATGGTTGGGACTCAGCGTTAGAATACAAAGCCGAGTTTAATTTACAACAACCTTTGCCATTATTCAGTAAATTGAATATGCAAGAAATATTGGAGAAAGAAATGCCCCCTGAAGAAACAAATGAGCTAGCTAACGTCAAACCAGAAATCACGTTTGACGATTTCAAGAAATTAGACATACGAATTGGAACTGTGGAAAAAGTTGAATCTCATCCTAACGCCGATAAACTTTGGTTATTGGATGTGAATTTCGGGGGACCTATACGGAGAATTGTGACAGGCCTTCGCGGCATTTATGAATCTGATGATTTACTCGGAAAAAAGATTGCTGTTTTAGTTAATTTAGCTCCGGCAAAGTTTAGAGGTGAACAATCAAATGGTATGTTACTTGCAGCAGAAGGTGAAGGAATAGTTAGTTTGTTGCAACCTGATAAAGAAATAGAGGAGGGTAGTGAAGTTCACTGATGACAAAACCACTAAAACCCTCTTCTTGTGCGATTGAATTAGGGCCTGTAGCCTAGCCTGGAAGGGCGTCTGGCTTCTAACCAGAAGATCCAGGGTTCGAATCCCTGCAGGCCCGCCATTTTTCTAGAAAGGTAATTTTGATAAATCTATATTTCCACCAGTTAGTATAATTCCTATTTTTTCAATACCCTTTAATTGTTTGAATTCAGGATTCATAACAACGGCAAAAGGTGTAGCACAACTTGGTTCAATAATAATCTTCATTCTTTCCCAAATAAGTTTCATTCCTTTTATAATCTCATCATCAGTAACTGTATATATTGCATTCAAATGATCTTTTAGTATTTTCCAAGTATTTTCACCTAGGCTAGTTAGTAGTCCATCACATATGGTATCAGGAGCTTCTTGGGGCAGTAGCTTTCCTTCTTTTAAGGAACGATATGCATCATCAGCTCCTTTAGGTTCTGCACCGAATAATTTTGCATTGGGTAATAAACTGCGAGTAGTTATGCAAGTACCTGACATTAATCCACCGCCACCTATTGGAGCAATCACTGCATCAAGTTCACCCACCTCTTCAATCAGTTCCAATGAAGCAGTTCCTTGTCCCGCTATGACATTTGGATTATTGAAAGGATGAATTACTGCAGCACCAGTTTCTTTAGCAATTTTTTCTAGTGTTGTTCTTCTCGCTTCCAATGTAGGTTCACAAAGAGTAACATTCGCCTCATATCCTTTTACAGCTTCTAATTTGACATCAGGTGAATTATTGGGCATTACAATATAGGCAGGAATTCCTCTTTTTTTAGCAGAAAAGGCAACTGCTTGAGCATGATTCCCACTACTGTGCGTACAAACTCCTTTTTCTGCGTCACTTTCACTTAACATAGATACAGCATTCCAGCCTCCTCTGAATTTGAAGGCACCAACTTTCTGAAAATTTTCACATTTGAAGAACAGTTTACGTCCAGCTAGTCGATCTAAAGTTTTACTGGTTAGTACAGGAGTTCTGTGCCCAACACCTTCTATGCGTTCAGCAGCAGCCCGGACATCATCTATAGAAGCAGCATATTTTCCCATTGGAATTTGATGGGATACAACCATGATAAAAAAGGTTAATATGGCCCAGTAGAGTCGAAAGTTATGGCAACATATTATCCTCAAACAGTAGTCTATGAGGAAAAAAAAGTAACATTTTGGGCATTGTTCTTTGTTTTGTTTTTTATTGGTATGGTTTTTTTTCTTGTATACACTGTGAGTGAGTTCATAGGGTATCTCATATTCTTACCTTTAATTGGATTATTTTTTGGAATTTTTGCAACTTACAATATAGCTTTTTATTCTGTTAAAATCTTTGATGATAAAACAATACAATTTGGTTTTCCAGCTTGGAATAAGAAACTTCAACCAAGTGAAATAAAATCATTTGACGAGACGCCATATCATCCAATACGAGAATTCGGCGGACTTGGGTGGCGAATCGGTAAAAAAGATGGCAAATGGAAACGCGGCTATCTTGTATGGCTTCAGAAAGGAATAGAAATTGAAACAGTAAATGGAATATGCTATGTATTTGGAACTAATAATCCTGAAGAAATTCTTTCTTTATTAAAATAAGTGTTTTTTTATGGATATAGTATTTAAACCTTTAAATAGGCACTTTATATACTAAGTTCTCCCTCGTGGAGGTTTAATATGGCAGAAATAATTGTGGTAAACGTTGTAGCTAGTGCATCAATTGGTAAAGAGTTGATGCTTCAAGACATTGCTTTTCAGCTAGAAGGAGCTGAATATGATCAGGATCGGTTTCCAGGACTCATTTACAAATTAGCAGAACCAAAAACGGCAGTGCTAATATTTAGAAGTGGTAAGGTAGTTTGTACTGGAGCAAGATCAATTCCAGATGTACATGTAGCAATAAACAAAGTTGTTGATGAACTTAGAGTTTTAGATATGCCAGTAAAGGATGAACCAGACATAGTCATTCAGAATATTGTTGCAACAACGAATTTAGAATCAACTTTGAATCTAATTCAAATAGCAATGTCTCTTGGCTTTGAAAATGTGGAATATGAGCCTGAAGCCTTCCCTGGTTTAGTTTACAGAATGGATGATCCTAAGGTTGTTTTACTTCTATTCGGTAGTGGAAAGATGGTTTGTGTTGGGGCAAGAGAAGTAAATGATATTAAAAATGCAGTAAGAAACATAAAGGAAGAATTATCTACTGCTGGCTTAATGAGAACTTGAGTCCCATGATTACAGTGGAACAGTTGATTGAAAAATTGGAAGCTTTGCATGAAGACACTGGCGAGGAATCATTAGAAGTGGCCGTGGATTTATTCAAAAGAATGCGCCGTAATATTTCTGGCAGAAATACTCTTTACGGGTATTTGTCAGATGATCAATGGCGTGAACTAGAATGGTGAGATAGTATGAGCCAAACATCAATACAAGAAATTAGAACTTTGAAAGTCGGAAGGTATATCGTTATTGACGGTGAACCTTGTAAATTGGTAGAATACACTACCTCAAAACCAGGAAAGCATGGGGAAGCTAAAGCCCGTATGGTTGCTATTGGTCTTTTTGATAAACAAAAAAGATCGTTAGTACATCCAGTAAAACACAAAGTTCATGTTCCACAAGTTGATCGACGCAAAGCTCAAGTTTTAGCTAATATGGGTGCAGAGATACAGATGATGGATCTTGAGACGTTTGAAACATTTAATATTCCATTGGCCGATATTCCTGAAAAATTTCATGGAAATATGGAATCAGGAAATGAGATTGTATTTTTGTCAGCTATGGGTCGCAAATTGGTAACAGACTAAAGTGTCAGAATTCTTTGCAGACGCAGAAGCATCCTTTGCAGATTCCCGTTTTGTATATTATGGCTATCCTTTTGATGGTACGGCTTGTTTTAGGAAAGGTTCATCTAAGGCGCCAGATGAAATAAGAAAGAACAGCTATAATTTTGAAACTTATTTGATGGAATTAGGCATTGATATTTCCGATATCTCTGCAAATGATTGGGGAAATTTGGAAGTTACTTCTAACCAAGAGAAGAATGAAGTTGAGCTTTTCAATTTAGTTTCTAAAATCGCCAGCGAGAATAAATTTCCTATTGGTTTAGGTGGAGAACATTCATTAACGCCTCCAGCGGTACGCGCTTTACATGATAAATATCCAACATTAGGAGTTGTAATTTTAGATGCACATTTAGATTTTAGGAAGGAATATGATAATAATTCTTTGTCTCACGCTACAGTTACACGCAGAGTTAGTGAGATCGTTGGAATAGATAATGTTAGGTCAATTGGTATTCGTTCCGTTTCTCAAAATGAAATTACAGAAGCTAGAGCAGTTGGATTGAAGTTTATTGAAACAGGATGGACTGAAGTCCGCGAATATTTATCAGATGCAATTGAAGGTCTAGATGGCCCAGTTTATTTGAGTCTTGATATGGATGCTATCGATCCGGCATTTGCTCCAGGTGTAGGCACGCCTGAACCTTTTGGTATGACTCCATATGAAGTGTTACAAACAATCAATTTTTTTGCAGATAGGATAGTCGGTTTTGATTGCGTTGAAGTTTGTCCCCCTTATGATAATGGCAATACTTCAGCCCTTGCAGCTAGATTAGTTAGACACTTAGTTGGAGCAGTCTGGCAGTCACAAGAACGCTTCAAATGAATCTATCTAAATCAAGTAGTGGACATTATTATTCAATGGGAGATGGAGACGCATTACTGCATGTTCCACTTCTTATGTTATAAGGTTAAATTCTTTTGTTGGAATGTCTCAAAATATTTATGATATTCCTAAATAACCGCGTGCTAAAATAGTGCTCCTTTTGTGGAAACTGTGTGCGGGGGTCGCATAGTCTGGCCAATTGCGTCGGACTCAAAATCCGATCCTTAGTGGTACGTGGGTTCGAATCCCTCCCCCCGCACCAATTTTATAATTTTATTTGGCACCTAGTTACTATTTTGCCACCTAGTAAATGCACTTTGACAATTTCTTCAACATCTTTTTCAGGTTCTCTTATGTGATACCAGATCCCTTCAGGGTACACTACAACAGTAGGCCCTTGTTCACAAAAATCTAAACATCCAGTTTTGTTTGCCCTTATTTTGGTTGATAAACCCAATTTAGCAATTTTCTCTTTGAATAAAAAGCGTATATGCTTTCCACCTTTGTCAGCACAACATCCTCTTGGATGAGTTTCACCTCTTTGATTTTCACATATGAAAATATGTTTTTCAAATCCGATAATTGTACGTCCCTTTGGATCGGTCATGATAATTTCTCTACCCACATTTCATGAAATTTCAAGTCATCGGTTAACTCCGGATGGAAAGTCAAGGCCATGTGTTTTTCTTGTATACATCCTACTATTTTATTCCCCTCCCAAGCTATAGGCTCTACGTTTTCTCCAATATTAGTTATTGCTGGCGCTCTTATGAATATCCCATTAAATTTTCCATTGTCTTTAATATCAATTTCTTTTTGGAATGAATCCTTTTGACGTCCGTAGTAATTCCGGTTTATACCAATGTCAATTTTTTCTAAAGATTCTTCGTTGCTATTGCCCATTAAGATTGCACCAGCACAGGTCCCCATAATAGGGATATTTATTTGGTTGATTTTTTTCCAGAGGCCAGTATTTTTTAGTAAATTACGGAGCGTTGTAGATTCTCCACCAGGCATTATCAGTCCTTTAAGATTGTCTAGATCAGATTTCTCTTTGATTGGTATTGGTTCTAGGTTCAATCTTTTTATACAAAGTTCATGTTCTGAAACTGCGCCTTGAAGGGAGAGTATGCCAATTTTCATTTTGATAACATACAATTAAAGCCTCTAAAAGAAAGTAGTTGTAATCACTAAAATTTCAATGATAACCTTTATATTAACTTTGCAACGTGGTAAGTACCCTTCAATGGGTTTCGACCCGTTGATACAAGGACTCAACCAAGGTGTGTACATATGCAAGAAACCTATAAAATAGAGAATAGAGATTGGGCTGCAAAGCTTTTAGCTGTTGTAGTCGTCGTGACGATGGTCACCAGCACATTTGTGCTGTTTGCACCAGAGGCATCGGCAAGAACCGGAGAAGAATTAAACTTCGGTTATAGTTTTAAAGATCAAGATAGCGGCGCTTCTTACAGTTGGAGAGAAATTCATCCTTCGAATGGTGGCGGCGGTACTACGCTGATTACTTATACGACTGATGCTGCTCAAGGCCCTTATGACTTTGCTGACGGCTTTAAGTTCGAAATGTTTGGTCGTGAGTATACCAAATGGGGTAACAGTGGAGACAATGGATTCATGACTCTCGGCGGAACAGCCGGTAGCATGTGGACTCCATATCACATTCCTTATGCCTCAGCAGGTACAGCAATTTTTGGAGGATGGTTTGATGGTGGTTTTTGTTCATCAAAATCTCCGCTTGCTGGCGTATATTATAAATTGGATGGAACTGCTCCTAACAGAGAGTTTATCCTAACATACCAAGACCAGGTTCATTGGTATCCTTCAGTTACAGGTTGTAACGCACCAGGAGGTACAGACGGACTTACTTGGCAAATTATTCTTCATGAAGGAAGTAATGAAATTACAATTCAGTGGAAGGATGCTAACGGAGGATATGGTTCAGATGATGAATGGTTGACTTCAGGTATCCAAGGTAAAACTGATGATGGAGTATTAGGTTTAGAATACATTTATCGTGGTGATCCGGCAGAGCCAGATAACAACGACGTGGTTGTTTTCTCACCACCACCTCCTTTAGAACATGATATGAAACTTAAGAGTACAGTAATTCCAGATCCCGTCTCTCTAGCAGACCCTAATGTTTTTGGCGCAACTGTGCAGAATCTCGGTGTAAACTGTGATCTTGAAGCAGATGCAGATTGTACTCCTCAGCCTGAGACAAATGTCGAAGTAAATGCACAAATTTTCTCCGTAGCTGAGAACGCTAATACATACGCCTTTGATCCAAGCGGTAGCGATGATGGATTTGTTAAAATGAGTGCTGCTGACAATAATGCGCTCTGTAGCAGTGATGCTGACTATGCATCAGCCAATACTTGTCTACAAGGTCAAAGTAAATGGACCTCAGCCGCTAATGACGGTAAGGGCAATCACAATTATGGAGATGATGGTACTGATGATGGTACTGATGGTGCTTGGTCCTCAGCCCGTAAATCATCAACTCTTGGCGGAATGCTTAATGACAATCAAAAGATACACAAGCAAAAGGATGGGGCTGCAATTTTAGTTGCAGACAAAGGAACTAACAGTGTTTTATCAATAAATCCTTCTTCCCATTCGGCTGAGACTGTTTTGGCATCAGATACAACTTATCTTAGAAATGTGTTGGATGTAACAGATGACGGTACGTATTATTACACACTTTCTAGAACAGCTAGTACATATTCATCAACCACATATGTTTGTAAATGGCAAATGTCTGATGGTGCTAAAGTTGGTTGTAACACAGGTTCTGTCAAGTACGGAGTTGCGTTAACTAACTACGGCGGTGAAGTATTTGCGTTGCAAGGTGGTTCAACTAGCAGTGCCTACCGTAAGGCAATAATCCTAGACGCGTCAGATAGTAATTTGGCAGCAACAGGTGATACTATCAATTATTACAGTGGTGTATCTGCCTACTCCTACGCGGGCGATATAGATGTTGATGAAGACACTGGCGATATGTACATCACTTATCGTGATTTTTATGGTCGTGTAAGAGCATATGAGAGACAAAGTGGTGGCGATTATTGTGCTACTTCATCTTGCTACACACAATACTATGCTTACACAAGATACCATCATGGACTTGATGTAGAAGGTGGTTATGCCTATACTACAGGTTACTACTATTCTTCATATTATGGTGGTTTGAGGAAAGCAGATACTAGCTCTAAGGCAGTTACAACACTATGGTCTTCTTATGGAGATAATTATGGATATAGAGGATCTGTTGCTGTAATGGATGATGGCGACGTATATGTGGCGACAAATTATGCATACAGATATTATTCATTCTCCAACTGGGACGATAAGATATTGCATTATGAATGTTCAACAGGTTGTACATCTTCAGCTTCAGATGTGCTAGGTCCTAACCCAGCTAGTCTGAGTGCTTTGAGTACTCCAGCATACAACACTGCAGCAGCAATAGGTATGAGCATGTCATTCAAGGTTTCTTGGCAGTTCTACTATATGTATGAGGGAGCTTACCTTGAAGTAAGTACAGATGGTGGAAGCAACTGGGGACACGTTTCTGAAGACTTGTTCACAAAAGGTGGATATTATGGAACAACCTATAATACCTATGGTAATCCTTTGGATATAACTAAACCATCTTGGACCTATTATAACACCAATAATAGATACACTTACAATACAAACACAGCTCCATGGAAGGAGCAAGAACTTGTTCTTGATAAGTACACTGGATTTAATAGCGTAAAATTCCGTTGGGTTGTAGGTTTCAATCAGTATGATAACACCAACTACTATGATTCTTACTTTAGGTTAGATGATGTAGTAGTCACAGTTAAGGAAGCTGACACAAGTTATGCTGATACAACTGAGATAATATCTTCAATAGATTTCAAGGAAGAGAAAACAGTTTCTTTCTTTGACAGTGAAGAAACAGAATGGATTCCTAAGGACTTAGGTCTTGTAGCAGGTGATACAGTTGCTGTTTTGGTCAAGGTCAACGACACTATGGGCGATCAGAAAATGATTAACAACAGAGTTGTTGAATTCCGTGAGATTAAATATGTTATCTTCAGCGACGACTTTGAAGATGGCGATATGAGTACTGATAAGGGAGATTGGACCTCAGGTTCGGTTTCTTCAGGATCCCCTGATTGGGCAGTGCGAAATCGCGATTCATTTGGTGGAACTTATTCACTGGATAGTGGTTTCAAAAATCCAAGTGGTATTAAGCCAGCAGATAATTACGTTGCGACACCAGCTTTAGATTTGAGCATTGCTGTAGAGGCTACAGCTCAATTTATGATGTCCTATTATGGATATTACACATATGACGGATATCAGGCACAGGTGTCTGAGGATGGTGGAGCTACTTGGGCTATGATCAAGCCAGAAGATAGTTCACAGTATTACACAATGGTAAACTCAGCTTACTGGGGTAATCCACTTCGTGGTCAACCAGGTTATAGTTACTATGGAACCTCAACTGGTTTCACCTATGCACCTGATCCACAGGGATGGATAAAGACCGAAATAGACTTGACACCATACATAGGCCAAAATGATGTGCATCTACGTATAGTAACAGGTTGGAGTAACTTATGTTGTGGAGCTTACTACCAGACTTTCTTCCGTATGGATGATTTTGCAGTTACTGGTGTTGTTCACATGGATAATGTAGGTCTTGCAGCACTTGAGCTTCCAGACCCAATTGAAGTAGGTTCGACTCTTCCAATTGGAACTTCCATAATTAATGCAGGTTTGAATGATCAACCAAAAGAACACGCTAAGATGCGTGTCCAATTGGGTCCTATGGGTATCGTTTCTATGGATGATAGTGATGACTTAGAAGGTTATGGAACGCAAATAGCAGCAACTACTGCAGGTTGGAGCTTAAGCACAGGAACAGAAGGTTGTAACACAACCTATTCATCATGTGGAACTTGGGGTCTTTATGGTGGAGTTAGTGGTTTTGCTTTAGCAGCAGATACAGGAAGCGGTGTTGAAGGAACTGAGACAGCATGGGGTCCAAACACTAATAGAGATGAATTCCAGATGTATTATGGTGGTGGAAGCAGTCATGTTACAACACCAAAATATGATTTCAGTGCAGCTCCAGATGATTTGTCATTCACCTTGAAACACAGATACAATTTCGATTACTATTCTGGCATGACGGCCTATAATGGCGGTAACGTTCAGGTATCTATCGATGATGGAGTAACTTGGGAATTATTAGAACCAGAGGGCGGATATCCAGGTAGTGTCTATAATTATGCAGGATATGGAAACCCACTTTATGGGCAACAAGCTTTCGTACACTGTGGAGACTGTAGTGGAGTTTCAGGTTCGGCAGGTTCAAATCAAGATAAGTACATAGAATCGATTTTCGACATGTCAGATTATGTTGGAAATTCTGAAGTACGTATTAAATTCGAAGCTGGAATGTACAGTTATCAGTGGCCTGGTGACGGAGAGCACTGGAACATAGGAGCTCTAACATTCACAGGAACTGGAATGGAGAAAATTATCTTTTCAAAGACAGAAAAAATTATAGGAACTGGGACTGGTGGAGTCTTTGCTAGCGGAGAAGCAATTTCAAATTCATGGGATTATGAATTCATAGTTCCAGGAAAATATAAGGTTGTATTCGATGCTTGGCTTGGAGCTCTTCCAGAAGATGGGGATGACTATGCAGCAGATAATCAGAAATCGGCCGTAAGGGAAACCATGTTTGCAGTAGCTTCAACTACAGCAGATGGCGATAGAGTTACAGCTAATGGAGGTTCAAATGACCATTACACATCTGTTGTTTATTCAGATGAGTGGACATCTGTCGTAGAAGGCGGTCCAAAAGGTAGTTACAAATGGATTCCTTCTTCTGTGGCTGCAACAGGTTCTGATTCAGGTGCACCGGTTTGGTACACTGGAATCGATGCATATGGCAGTTCTTACAATGGAGACGATACTAGTCTAGTATCGCCTGTTTTTGATTTGTCCACAGCATCTTCAGCTAAGTTCATGATGAAACACAGGTTCTCAATGCATGGATTCGAATATGACTGGGGTGGTTACTTCTATGATGGAGGCCGTATTGAGATTAGTTCAGACGCCGGTGGAAGTTGGAGTCCGTTAACACCAACATCTGGTGAAACATATCGTGGTTCAATTTACAACTACGCGTTCTATGGACATCCATTTTACAATCAGCCAGCTTTCATTATGGGTTCATCTGGTGGTGGAGTAACTGGATCTTGGGTAGTATCTGAAGTTAGATTAGATGATTATGTAGGCGATGGATTCGACCAAATGCAGATTAGAATAAGATTGGGAGGAACATACTTCGTCAACCCAACAGAATGGCAAGTTGATGACGTAGGTATCTATGGTCTTGGTTTTGATTTGAATCAGGATGAAGCAAGTGCACCTTACACTCTAGAATTAGGTCAGGATGGTACAATTAGTACTAAAGTATCGAATTCAGGAGCTGGTGATCTTGGCCCAAGCGGCGCTGTAAGTGCAGCTTATGCATACGCATATGTTGATGACCTAGACGGTCAAAATATTTGGTCACAGAGCACCTCTCTTGGTAATCTAGGTCAAGCATACTTTGATGAGGACTGTACGTCGACTCCATGTACATACAGCACCATGACAGGTCAATCAACACCTGTAATGGACTTCACATTCCCAGGAATTCAAACACCTGGAGTTTACACGGCTGGTGTAAGAATAGCTGATGTTAATGGAGATAGGTTGTCTGACTTGTTTGCTTCTAATAATGAACATGAACATATGTTGATAGTTGGTATGGCTGCAGACATGGGGTCGCCTGTTTTAACAGCAGATGATACTTGGTCTGAAGTTACAAATGAGCCTAGTGAGGTAGGTGATGGAGCTCTGGGAACTTCTTGGGATAAGACAAATTTGAATACCATTATACAACCGATTAGTATTGGTTCGATGTCATATAGTCCAGATAGTGTGACTGTTCAAGTAGGAACAGTAGTACAGTGGACTAACGAGGACTCCCAAGCGCACACTGTTGCTGACAAAGAGGGTGTTTGGATTGGTTCAGGGCCAATGGATCCTGGAGACCAATTCACTAAGGTTTTCTCAGAAGTTGGTACTTACACTTACTACTGTGAATATCATCCGTTGATGGAAGGAACTATCACAGTTGTAGCAGATGTTAGAGCTGATCAACAAGTTAGAACAAATTATATGGAAATCTGGTCATCAGAATCATATTTAGTTTTCTGGGCTAACTTTGATTTGGGTTCAGAGGATTCAATAACAGTTTATGCGCAACCACAAGGTGCTAGCATTGAAGATCTAGATAAAACAATACGAATGGATGAAAAGAATGGTTTCTCAATCATGGATGGAACCAATCATGAATCGGTTGGCGACTCTTTAGTAGGTAATTCAGATGGCTGGTCTCCTTACTACATGAGTTTGAGTTCAGATAAACTCGCTGCTAACTATATCGAATTGGATTATGATCCAGAAGATGAGAATTCCTACTCCTTTGTATTCCGTGCAAGAGGAATAGACGGTTCTGCAGAAATAGGTGGAGTTCAATTAATTCGAACAAATGAGTTTGGAGTTTACTTCTCAAAGGAAGACTTTAGTCAGTTAACTTATGAAATATTCCCAAGCTTATCTGTTGATATTACATACTTCGCTAAGAATATTGGAACAAAGGACAATACTTTCCAAATGACTCCAGACTTAATCCTGCAAGGTGATACAGATGCAGATGTAGGTTATTGGGAGATTGCACCTAGTGTGGTTATAGATGGTGAGGCTGTAACGGCAACATCAGATAGTGTTGAGGGAGTAGTTACTTACAGTATCGGTTTAGCTCCAGATGATGAAGCACTGATAACAATGAGATTTGTGGCTCCAGATTATAACTCAGCGACAGGTAAACCAGCAGGCGGCAGTAAGTTTGATGTAGATCTAAAACCATTCGATGTTCAGGGCAATGCATCTCTTAGAGATGATCCAAAAGCAACTTTGTTCATCAAACCATCACAATTCGTTCTTGGTGAGATGTCATTCAACAAGAAAGCTGTGATTGAAGGTAGCAATGTGTCTATTACAGTTCAGGCTTGGAATGAGGGTAACTATGCTTCCGATGTTTTGGTAGTTATGTATGCCAAGGATCCAGCTGGAACAATGTATCCACAGCTTGGTTTCCGTGCAACTCGTATAGCTTCCACTACAGTTCCATTGATGGAACCTAAGCCGGTAATGGAATCAAAGGGAATCTACAAGACTTGGTATGAAGCAACTGCAGTTTGGGATGGGGCAACCATACCAGGTTCTACAGTTCAGGATTATGAAACTGTCGAGATTTATGCATGGATTAATCCATTCCCTCTTGAACAAGTTGATAAGGACGCTGGATTCAAACCACAGGATGAGTTCCAAGATCAAGATGATGATAATTCCGCTGAAGGAATTCTAAATATTGTAAAAGACAAGGCATCTACGCCGTCTTTCGCAGTTGGTCTTCTTGGTATGTCTATGGCTGCATTAGTTGCAGCAATCGGCGCTTCTCTCAGAAGAGAAGAAGAATAAGGAACTGATAAGTCAAATGAAGGAGGCAACAAGCCTCCTTCAAACCGGTCTATATTTTAGCGTCAGCTTTAATGCAGTCTAGTTAAAGGTCGTTAATATGTCTGAACCAATATCATCACTCGGAACTTTGTTTTTGGTAGTGATAGGTTTTGCAGTAGCATACTATTGCATACGCAATCAATTTATGATTTCACAATCATTGGTGTTCATAAATTTTGCAATATTTGCATCTTGGTGGATAATCTTTCTTATTTCACCAGAATATGGGAGTCAAGCCTTTGTTGATTTAGGATTTAGATCAGAGTATCTCGATTCGCCACAGTTTAGATTGTTAACAATCTTCACTGCAATGTTCATGCATGCAGGTTCAATGCATCTTTTGATGAACATGCTTGTTTTGATATTGTTGGGTGTGCCTTTTGAAGAACGTATAGGGTCCAGATCCTTTTTCAAAATTTATTTGATTAGTGGTATTTTAGGTTCTCTAGTCACAGCTTCAATATCGGTGTGGAATCAATCGGGCTTAAATATAATCAATATTGGCGCTTCTGGTGCAGTTTTTGGTATAATGGGAGGCTTTGCCTTGCTTTATCCTAGAGATGAGATTCCAATGCTTTTAGGCCCTATATTTATGCATAGAGTCCCAGTACTATTAGCAACTCTGGTATTTGTAGGAATGGAAACGCTCTATGTGGGAATGAATACACAAGATGGAATAGGTCATGGAACTCATATGGCCTCTTTTGTTGCAGGAGTCCTGCTGTCCCCTAGATTAATTTCTACTTCAGTTTTTGAAGATAGAAAAGACGTTGTTGATTGGACACTATTAGACAAATTATCCAGTGTAACTGGTAAGGGTTCTTACGAAATCCAAATGATTAAAGAATCCGATGAAGAAGAGCTTGTAGAAGCTTGGCTTTCGAAATTTTGGGAAATACAACAATGTCCTGAGTGTTCAGATAGTCTAAAACAGGGTATTTGTGAATCTTGTAATATAAATTTTTTGGATTAAGCAGTTTCAAAGTGTCCGTAGAATAATGCTACTACTATTGTTGCAATAGTGCAGGTTATCAGCATAACAGGAACACCAACACTTAACCATTCCTTTGTTGAAATCCTATGTCCACCTCTTTCACTAATTGAGATAGTCATAACATTTGCACTAGAACCTATTGGTGTAGCATTACCACCAAAACCACAACCAATAGCTAAAGCCCAATATAGAGGAATAACATTTACATCTTCACTTAATTCTCCTAATTGATTAATTACAGGCAACATTGCGGCACAGAATGGTATATTGTCCACAATTGCTGATGCAATAGCAGAGACCCATATGAGAACAACCACCAATACAACTTCATTTTGTGATATGTTTCCTTCTGGGCCAAAATTATCGAAAATCCAATTTGCTACAGCTTCTAAGTGTCCCATAGCTTCTAGTCCACCCACCATAACGAAAAGTCCGGCAAAGAATAGTAGTGCAGCCCATTCTACTTTGTGTATTACCTCGTGAATATCAAGTTGTTTTTCTTTTCCGACTCCTATCATGCTAATGCACATTGCAATACCAGCACCACCCAAAGATACAGCAGAAATTTCTAGATCTAAATGTATAATTTCAACTGCAGCAAACATTATGACCGTTACAGCTAGTGCTCCGAGAGTCCTAAACATCAAAGTGTCATTTTTAACAGAATCCCATTCATTTTCAGCAAGTATATCCTCTACATGTTGAGGCTTTGTTCCTCTCCATTCAGTGTAGTGATACCACATGTACCCTAATGTAGCACCCCATGCAATTATTGCTAGAGGAGTTAAATGTTCAATAAAACTGATAAAACTGAACCCTAATCCTCTTTCCGCAGTATAGGAAGCAATCAAGACATTCGGCGGATCTCCTACTAAAGTTGCCACACCTCCCGTATTTGAGAATATAGCTAATGCAATAAGGGGAGGTATTGGATTTATTTTTATTTTAGAGCATATTTTCAATGTGACTGGTGCGATTAGAATCAAAGCAGTTACATTATCAATAAAAACAGAGATTACGGTTGTAAAGGTTCCTAGATAAACCACCAACATCCATGGGTCGCCTTTTGATAATTTCGTGGCTTTGACAGCTATAAATTCAAAGAATCCACTAATTTCTAGCATTCCTGCAAATATCATCATCCCTAATAGAAGTCCAATTACGTTGAAATCAATTGCATCAAAAAGGTTGTTTTCACATCCTCCATGATCTCCACCTCCGTGCCCTCCTCCAGTACACCAAGTAAGCGTTTCATAATAAGTTCCAATTAGAAGCATAGCTACAGCACCTCCCCATGCAGCTAAAACACGGTCAACAATTTCACCTAAAATCAATGCAAAAGCAATCAGAAAGACAACAAGAATTAATATCGCATCTATGGTCATACTGACATTTTATTCCCAAAGGTCAATAAAAGCTTAAGCCAACCTATTCCATATAGGTTCTTTCCAGTATTTCCTTGCTTCTTCTATATTTAATTCAACTATTTTATCATCATTTTTCCAGAACGAAATTTTATTATCAACATCACCTATTTTTCTAGAATAATCAAATCTTTTAGCAAAAGCCTCTTCATATCCTGGTTTAACTTGTACTACCCACCTTCCATTAGATTCGTTAAATAATTCACAATCTTCTCTCATGTTTTCTATGAGTTCAATTTTAGCTCCATTCCCACTCATACACATTTCAATGATTGCCAACGCTAATCCTCCAGTTGATATGTCATGACAAGCAACAACTTCTCCTTTTTCTATAGCTTGTATTAATTGCTCCATTCGTGGTATAAAGATGGGAAAGTCTGTCTTTGGGACATTCTCACAAACAATGTTTTTAGTTCTGTAATACAGGCTCGCTCCCATTTCACATTTGCTTTGACCTACTGTCCATATTGTGCCTTCTTTCTTCATGTCACTTGTAGTACATTTACGTATATCAGTTATAATTCCAATACCCATTAGTACAGGAGTAGGTGGTATCGCACCTTCATTTGTTTCATTGTATAAACTTACATTCCCAGAGACATATGGTACATCAACAAAATTTGCAGCATCTTTGAGTGCCTCACAACTAGCCTTGAATTGTCCCATTATTTCTGGTTTTCTTGGATTTCCAAAGCATAAACAATCAGCAAGAGAATCTATTTTTGCTCCAACGGAGGCCAGATTTCTACATATTTCCTCTACTGCACTCATAGTACCATGGTAAGGGTTAGCTTCCATTTGATGCGGATTAATATCAGAAGTAAGTGCTAATCCCTTCCATGATGAGTCTACAGGCTTAATAACGCTTGAATCACCAGGAACTCCAGATCCTATTGGCCCTTGTATTGGTTTGATAGCAGTATTTCCTCTTACTTCATGATCATATTGCCGTATCACCCAATCTTTGGATGCAACTTCAGGATTGCTAATAATATCCTTAATAGTATCATTAAGATTATCAGGATAGGGAGGCAATTCAGCAGCATTTTTTACGTTGTGATTAGGTAAAATATATGGTCGATTATAGACAGGTCCTCCTGTTGTAAATTCTAAATCTAGATTGAGAATATTTACTCCCTTGTAATCCACCATATTTCGCTTTTCAGCAATTACTTCACCAACGCTTACAGCTTCAACGTCCCAAGCTTTACATATTTCTAGAACCTTTTCAACATTCTTTGGTTTTACGGTAAACATCATTCTTTCTTGAGATTCAGAAACCCATATTTCCCAAGGCGCCATATTCTCAATTTTAAGGGGAATTTTTTCTAAATCAACTCTTGCTCCAAACCCACCATCTAAGGCAAGTTCACCAACAACACAAGAAAGTCCACCTCCACCTAAATCCTTCATTCCTGTCAATAATTTGCTTTCATTTAATTCTAGACAAAGATGCATGAGCGGTTCTTTAGTGATGGGATCTCCCAATTGGACAGCTCCTATGTCATCCTCAGATCCAGCATTAAGGTCACGTGAGGCAAATGTAACGCCGTGTATCCCGTCTCTACCAGTTCTTCCTCCAGCTAATATGTAAACGTCACCAACGCTTCCAACTCTACTATGGATCATAGACTCTTTGTTTACTATTCCAATACATCCCACAGTAACTAATGGGTTCCCTGTGTATTTTGGGTGGAAGGATACTTGACCAGCCACAGTAGGTATTCCCACTCGATTTCCATAATCCCTGATTCCAGCTACGACTCCTCCCATTAAGTACCTTGGATGTTTGACTCCAGCAGGCAATTTTTCTTTCGCCAAGTCTAAATCTCCAAAAAATAGAGGATCAACTAATGCAATAGGTTGGGCACCCATACAAATGACATCTCTAAGAATACCTCCAATTCCAGTTGCAGATCCACCGTATGGATCTAAAGCAGAGGGATGATTATGTGATTCAAGTCCTACAGCATAATAATGATCTTTGTCAAATTCCATAATTCCGGCGTCTTCTCTAGCAATAACTTTCTTAGTTGTTTTTAAACCAAATACAGTTTCTTCCAAGACAGGTTTGGATGACTTGTAACAACAGTGTTCAGACCATGCTTGATCTATTGCTTGTAATTCTACATCCGTTGGTTTTCTTTTTTCATTATCGAAATATAGTTTAACTTTTTCAATTTCATCAGGAAGTAAGCCCAGTCCTAAATCTGAGACAACTTTTGTTAAATCACTATTTAAATCCACAAAAAACACATTTTTAGTATCGGGTACAGGTTCTAGCATTTATTTTGCCACCGCAATTGAATATTCATGAACAACAGGATTCGCCAGTAATCTTTGGCACATCGCTTCAGCTTCTTTAAGTGCATTTTTTTCATCTGAATCAATTTTAATTCTATAAAACTTAACAGATTCTACACCATTCACCTTGTCAAAACCAAGAAGTTTCAGAGCCTTCTCTACGTTAGCTCCTTCTGGATCAGCCATTCCTTTTTTTAGATTCACACGAATCTCAAGATTAGTAGCCATAAAACTCAATCTTTATAGATTGAAAGCGGAATAAAAATTAACCGGCTATTCTTTGTCATAAATCGGTTTGGCATTCTTTCTATCATAAGGAATTATATTTTGCCACTCTGAAGCATCAGACCTTGCTACAATAGCATGCACATCATCATTACTACTTACATTGAAAACTTCATGAGGCAGTCCAGGTTCAATATAGAACATGTCTCCAGCTTCATGTACAACTGATTTTCTGCATCCTTCTCCATATTCATGACGTACAGAACCCTTTAACAAATAAACCATAACATCGAAATCTACGTGGATGTGAGCTTTTGCTACTCCTCCTGGCGGTATATATGCACGATTCATAGACAGCTTAGTCGAGGGTGTGTTTTTTCCAGAAAGTCCAGCACCGTATTCTATGTTGTTCCAAGACCTTATCTTGTCAATTTGCCTAACGCTGTAAATTCCATCACCACCATCTACATATTCATTAAGATCAATTTCTTTATCAGTTTGTTTAAGTTCCTTGGCCATTCTAATCTAACATACAGGCAGTATTTATGATTAGAGCAAAAAACCAGATTGTTTAAAAAGTAAAACTAGGATTAGAGTCTGGAAACCAGCAGCCACATCATCTAAAATAATTCCTTGTCCTCCTTCGAGATGTTCTAAATCTTTTGCAGGCCATATTTTGATTACGTCAAAAATTCTGAAGGAAACGAAGCTCAGCACCCATGTCTTAGTATCCATTTCTATAGCAAGCATCAAAAGAAACCCTATAGGGATAAGATATCCAATTACTTCATCAAGGACAAATATTCTAGGATCTTTATCAAATTTTTTTTCACACCAAGGTGCTAATTGTACGCCTATAAAGTAGAAAGCCCCTGCAGTTATTAACAATACTAATCCTGCAAAATTTGCAACGTAGATTGAAATTAAGTATGCAAAAACCAAGGCTCCAAATGAACCAAAAGTACCAGGAGCTACTGGAGCTCTCCCTAGGAAAAAGAAAGAAACAACAGCTTCTTTCCAAAGCTCTTTTGAATCAGTCATCTCTCGCCTCAGTCCAGAAATGATACATTCTCTGTAAAACGGTTAAATTCCCAAATATCGCTAAGAATGCAACAACCCAAGTGATTATAGTTTCTACGTCACCTAGTAATTCACCAATAATTAGCCCCATTCCTAATATGAACCATCTCTCAGGTCTTTCAATAATCCCTATTCCTTCTTGAGTCACTCCTAATCTTTCAGCAGCAGCTCTACTGTAAGAGGTTTGAAATGCTCCGGCTAAGGCAGCAAAGGCCCAAATCTCTGCAGATATAAATTCCAGTCCATTAATTGGATTCATCCACCCCCCTAATATTAAAGCACTAAAGGCAATACAGTCTGCATATCTATCAATTACAGCATCAAGATATCCACCTCTCACAGAAGCAGTTCCAGTCGAACGAGCAACTAATCCATCAGCCCCATCAAATAAAGATGCTACTAAACCAATTAAAAATGCATAAAGTATTTCCTTATTGTAAAGAAACCATGCTGCATAAAGTGTTAGAAACAAACTTGCAATAGTAATGTGATTTGGTTTTATTCCAATTTTACCAATAGCCTTTCCTATTGGCTGTAATAACTCTCCTGCTTTTTTCTTGAGTGTTTTGCTTAGCATAGTAACTTGGATATATGGGCGAGGTTCTTTTAGTCCCTTTTGCAATGAGTATATTGCGTATGGACCGCGACTTGATAAAACAACAGCTTGAGCACACTCTTGTAGAGACCAATTACGATGACCAAGGAGAATTGTATAGGGGAAAAGTTAGAGACAATTACATAAATGAAGATACTATTACAATGGTAACCACGGATCGTATTTCTGCATTTGATAGAGTTTTAGGTACAGTGCCCTTTAAAGGTCAGGCATTGGTGGAATTGGCAGACTGGTGGTTCGGCGAAACTGCAGACATAGTTGCAAATCATGTTAGAAGGCGCCCTCATCCAAATGTTTGGGAAGTTCGTCGTTGTCAACCTATTCAAGTTGAAATGGTTGTACGGGGATATCTTACAGGCGTAACTTCAACATCAGCTTGGACGGCATATCAAAAGGGGGAGCGAAATTTTTGTGGTAATGAATTACCAGATGGGATGAGAAAGAATGAAAAATTTCCAGAACCAATTATCACACCTTCTACAAAAGCTGCACAAGGTGAACATGATGAATCAGTGGCACCATCCGAGCTTTACAAGCGGGGAGTAATTGATCCAGGATTGTACAAAGAATTAGCTCGTATATCTATGAGATTATATGAGAGAGGAGTTTCCCGTGCTGCAGATCAAGGCTTCATTTTCGTTGATACAAAATATGAATTTGGTATCTCGAAAGGAAAAATAATGTTGATGGATGAAGTCAATACTCCTGATTCTAGTCGCTATTGGCTTGCTGATGATTATGAAAAGAGATTTGAGGCTAAAGAGGAACCGAGAAAATTAGACAAAGAATATGTAAGAACTTGGCTTGCAGATCAAGGATTTACAGGTGATGGTAAACCTCCTAAATTAACTGATGATTTAAGAGTTGAAGCATCAGCAAGATATATGGAAGTTGTTGAAGCCTTTACGAAAGAACCAATGCAGTTAGAAGTAGGCCCTGTCGATGAATCAATATATGCAATTCTAAATCCATTTGCATATTAATTACAATCGTCAGCTTTATATCTTAACTCTAAAAGTGCAGTTCTCTCTATAATTAAATATTATAGATTTCAAGAAAGGATGAGCCAAAAGAAGAATAGGGCACAGAAAAAGCCAAAGTCAGAAATTAAATTGGCCGAGGAACGATTCCAGAGTTGTGTAACCAAGCGTAATTCTTTCAATGATGAGGCCCGGACTTTGAGAGATGAGAGAAATTCCCTTCATGACCAGAGAAATAAAGTTATGGAAGAGATAATGAAGCATCGGGACGAAATGAAATCCAATACTGAAACTAAATCCAAACATCAAAGTGTAAGAAATGATGCTCAAGAAAAGGCAAGAAGATTGATTGAACTTAAACAGCAAAAAAGGAAAGGGAAAAAAGGCGCAAAGACATTAAAAGATACAGTTCAGGCCTTGCATTCTGAAATATTGAATCTTGAACGTAGGAGAGAAACAACAGAAATGCCAATTTCTAAAGAAAGAGAAATTATGGAGAAATTATCAATTCTTAGACGCAGTCTTACAGATCAAGAAGAGACTCTTTCTAATGAGGAAGATCTTCATGCAGAGGTTTCTGAGATAGATACTAATATAGATTCTGAATTTTCTAAGGCCGATGAAGAACATGCAGAAGTTGTTAAATTGGCAAAGTTAAACAAAAAATTGTACAAGAAAGTGACTAATTTAATGAAAGAAGCCTCTCATTTATCAACAGAAGCAGATAAAAAACATAAAGAATTTGTTGAAGTCCGGAAGAAGGCTGACAATCAACACACTAAAGCAATGGAAATGCTTGAAACATTAAGAACTCATAGAAAGACAGCTAGTGAAGAGCGTCAAGCTCGTTGGAAAGTTGTCAAGGATCATCGTAAAAACATAAAGAAAGAATTATATGATCCTAAAAAGTTGGATTCTGTTGCAGATGATGCTTTGCAAGAATTAATGTCTGGTGGAAAAATAAGTCTTTGATGGACTCAATCATTTTAGCAGGAGGTTTTGCTAAACGCATGTGGCCTCTAACTAAAGACACACCTAAGCAGTTGTTAGATGTAGCAGGAGAGCCAATGCTTTCCCATGTTCTTAGAGCTTTAGAAAGCATATCTCCAGATAGAGTAATTATTTCTGTAAATAGCTATTTTGCTTTTAAGTTTCGACAATTTATAGATGATTATCAAGGCCCTTTGCGTCTCAAACTTTTTGTTGAAATAAGTGAAAATGAAGAAGAAAAACTCGGGGCTTTAGGTGCCTTAAATTTGCTGTTTGCAGAACTCAATATCCAAGGACCTGTTTTCATAGTTGGTGGAGACAATCTTTCTAATTTTAGTTTAGTAGAGATGATCAATGTATTCAATAGAACAAATAAAGATGTAATTGGATTATACGATGTTGAAGATGATAATCTTGCAAAACTATATGGAATTGCCGCCCTTGACGAAGATCGAATAGTCGATTTCGTTGAAAAACCATCAGCCCCACCTTCAACTTTAGCAGCAACGGCATATTGGTTACTTTCGGAAAAAGGGGTATTGAATTTTTTTGATTATTTAGCCTCAGGCGGTGATAGAGACGCTTTAGGTAATTTTTTAGCTTGGAATGTCAAGAGACATGATGTTCGTTCAGTATCATTTAAAGGAAATTGGTTTGATATTGGAGATTTAACCTCATACAAAGACGCACAAAAATGGCTTTCAGGTTAAACTGAGGTTTTTTTTAGAAGTGTTCTGTCCTAACTATAATGGCAACAGATTTATCATTGTTAGGAGAAGTCCTTGTTATTGCTTCATTGTTTCTTTTGACAATAGGTTATTTCGCATCAGATAGAGATCATTCAATATTAGGAAAGCGTTTTCCTTTGAAAATTGGTTACAAATTAAATATAATCGGTTGGTTTTGTCTAGGCTTCTTTTGGTGGGTTCAGGTTGAGCATTATATACTAATCAAAGATCCTGTGAATGCATTATTCTGTGCTGCTGCAGTACCTTTTTTTGGATATTTAGCATACCATGAATATCTGAGTCTCCTTTGGAACAAAAAATATGAGCCATTGAGATGGTTGGCAGCAATGACAGTTGTAGCAGGAGGAATATATTTTTTCGTTGAGCGTGTACCATATCTTTCAGGTTGGTTAATTCAAGTTGTTGCAGAACAATCAATTTGGATTCTAAATATTCTGGATATCCAAACAACATTAGGCAGTTTGGATTATGGAGAGGGATCTCGTTGGTATCGTCCGGCTACTAATCATGAAGAAGTTCAAATATCTATTGGAGCTGAGGCTTGGAAACATGTCGATGCACCTTCTGTAACTATAGTATTGGCATGCACTGCTCTCCAAAGTATGATTATTTTTGTAGGAGGTGTTATTTGCACAAAAGCCCCAGCTAATCGAAGATTTTATGCCTTTTTAGCTACAGTTCCTCCAATTTACATTTTGAATTTAGTACGTAATGCCGCTGTCATTTGGCTTACTTATGAGCATATTTGGGGCCCTGATACTTTCTTCTGGGCACATGCAGTTCTTGGTAAAGTCGGGAGTCTCGTGGCACTTATTTTTCTTGCAATTGCGGTTTTTCATTATTTGCCAGAAATGCAAGACTCAATTTTAGGAGTAATTGATCTTCCATTAAGAGAACCTCCAGAAAATGCTCCTGACCTTCCATTTGCTAAAGGTATGCCCCTTACAGTAGTTTACATTGCAGTAATTGGTTTGATTTTATTTCCTTTTGGTTTCTTTGCAAAATCAATTGAAGAAAAGGGCTTTGATTCAGGAATGCCGTTGGATCAGATGTACATGATATCAATATTAATGATTCTATTGACTACTTTTCTTTTATTTTTCTACAGAGATCCTTATAGAGAAATAGGAAAGGGAATTGTAAGTCCAGCAGATGGTCTAGTTCAAAAAATAGAGAGTAAAAAAGGTAGAATTCTTATTTCAGTATTTATGGGTCTTCAAAACGTCCATGTTAATCGTTCACCAATTGATGCAGTTATAATTTCACAAACGCATAGATCAGGTAGTCATCTTCCTGCATTTTCTAAGGATTCAGATAGAAATGAGAGGCTAATAACAAAATTAGATACAGACCTTGGAATTATGAAAGTTACACAAATTGCAGGTTTTCTCGTGAGACGTATAGTTAGTTATGTTGAACCTAAATCCTTTGTAAAAAAAGGAGATAAAATAGGCTTAATTCATTTCGGTTCACGTGTCGATATAAATTTTGATTCAGCAGGAATTGATTTACATATTAAGGAAGGTGACAAAGTTTTAGCTGGTCAGACATTAGCTATTTTCACACCACTATCTTCATTACCCGTTAGTAGAAAGATTTTGGAAGGGCCTAGGCGCTTACTTTCTAAATTAACATCTTCTAGTTTGGGGAGTGATTAATGCTATTCAAAAATTTCTTTAGAGCTTTAAGTCTTTTATCATATGCAGATATAGCGACTCTAACCAGCGCGACCTTGGGTTTTTTAGCTATTACATACATTATAGATGGATCAAATTCAAGTTATCTTGTAGCAATGCTTTTACTTCCTATTTCAGCTATTATTGATGGAATGGATGGCGCCCTTGCGCGCAAGTTTGGAACGAAACACGATTATGGAAAATATTTAGATTCTATTTCAGATTCAATATGTTTTGGCCTAGCACCTTCAATTTTAGTTTATTCACTATATTATGATTTGGAAAAAGGCCCTGCTCTAGATTTTATTAATAACGATTTTGAATTTGAATTTCAATACAATATTGACAATATCGTTGCTATTTCAGCCTCATTACTAATTTTGATGTTGAGCATTCTTCGTTTAGCTCGTTTCACAAGAGGTAATCAAGGAGAAAACAAATACTTTTCAGGCCTCCCTTCACCAGGGCTTGCTATGTTCATTATAGTAATTTCAGTCAAATATTCAGCTATAAATGACTATGATTCAGTTTTAGTTCCTTTTGTGATTGGTGCAGTTTCGTTGTTGACAGTGACTACAATTCCCTATGCTAAAGCAAGAGCACAGTTCAAAATACCTATTTTAGTTGGTATTTTGGTTTTGTTTATGACAATTTTTCTCTGTTATATTGGTAATAGTCTTTGGGAAACTACTTGGTTTGGGGCGTTTGCGCTATACATGGTGTACTTTGCCTTGCTGCCCACGTTGATATCTATTGATTATTTCAATGATTAGTTCTTCTTCTGTATACTAACATAGTTAGTAGTGCTATGATAGAAATAAAAGAAGGCCCAGGTAACAAAGAATCGTCTTCTTCAGTTACATCATTTTCTCCATTACAAGGGTCTTCACCTTCAACGTTCACATTTACAGTAATTTGTTCTACAGTCTCAAAAGCCCAAGTCGTTCCGGCTTTTGTAGCAATCAATAAGTTTAATGTGAAGGTATAGGAACCTGAACAAATTTCTCTTGCAATTATAGATCCAGTTATTGAATTAGACTTCCCGGCCTTGATTT
Source organism: uncultured archaeon (assembly GCA_964634895.1). Taxonomy (GTDB): domain Archaea; phylum Thermoplasmatota; class Poseidoniia; order MGIII; family CG-Epi1; genus CG-Epi1. Next base: position 28,739 of record CAZWJS010000010.1, read on the forward strand.
TAAATGGTTCTTCTTTGATTTCTATTGGTGATGGAGAAAACATAAATCTCCATTCCTTTCCATTATTGTCTAAATACAAGTCAGTATCTTTGCTTCCATCAGGCATAATTAATTCGAAAGAAAAGTTAGTCTCAACATTTCCATTATTTTCCACTAAAAAGGTTGTTGGTATCGGCACTACTTTTCCAGCTTCTATAGTTATCTCTAAGGTATCATCCATTACATCACATTCAAGCCCTTGATCAGCCATTAGTGCATTACAAATCGATAAATCTACATTTCTTACGAATGGTTTCGCAATGATTATGTTTGTAGTTATTTCCTTATTTGTGAATGTATTGCCATCTTGGTCTCTAGGTTCTACAATTAATTTGTAAGTCCCAATTTCAGCATTAAATGGAATAGAAACATATATTGTGAAAAGGATAGTTTGATCTACATCAATAATTATATTAGAAGTATTAATGTCACCGTCCATTGCCCACCACATTTCATCAAACTCGCTCGAGATAAGAAGTTGTATTGTTTGTTTCGCATTTGCACCATTTACAGGTTCAATGGAATATTCTATTTCTTTCACTTCCCCAGGCATTATTTTAATTTGACCAGAGCTTGGAACTCTTTTTAGTACAACCCCCCCTTCAAATTCCTCTATCTCTATGCGTATAGAATCCGTAGCTGTAGCTTCACTGTCTTTTCTTGAAGTTACAACTATATCTAACCATCTTTCATTTTCGTCAGCGTCTTGAGGCACTTCTAGAATACCATTGATGGTTGCTTCATCATTATTACCTGTATTGATGGTTATCTCATCATCCTCAAAAGTTACCCAATTACTCATGTAGCCCTTTGCCTCTAAATCGAAAGTATCTTCTTCTTCACCTTTGTTTTTTATAGTAATGAAAAATTCAATACTTTCTCCTGCAACAGCCTCCGTTGCAGTAGTTCCCTCACCATTCTCATCGATCCATTGAAGTTCTATAATTTCAACTCCATAATTAATCGGATTATCTGTAACTTCTACATTCAATTCTAAAGTTTCAGTTACATCTCCTGCAGAGACATGTACCCAAACTGGATAGTCATCCTCACTAGCATCACTAGGTATTGTTAATTTTAGATTAATTTCTCTACTTTCATTACTCTCTAATTCCAATTGGCTTCCTATTGTACCCCAATTTTCATCAGCAGGTATACCTGTTATTTCAAAGTGGAGTGTATCTGTTCCAGACGCATGGTTTTGTACAGTCAACTCAAAAATCACACTGTCCTCAGGCCTTCCTTGTTTATTATCATCAAAAGTAGAAATCTCGATATTATGTATCATCACAACATACATAGACAATTCTTTCTCATTATTACGCTCATTTTCATCTCCTTCTAAATGCGTTTCAACAACAATGGTAAAATCACCGGGATGTTCACTATCCCATTCCCATTCAAGTGTTTCTTGCTCTCCAGATGCCATTGCTCCAGTCATTTGAGTTTGAGAATCCATTTCATTACCATTAGAATCTAGAATTCTTGCTGAGACACTAAATGGCGCTTGAGGCTCTGACCCATAATTTTTGATTATGCTAGAAAAGCTAACGGTTGAATTTTCTTCAGCTTCACTTTCTAATTCAATTAATCTTACACCAACGTCATTAGCAGCGGCTGCAGCCATTAACCAGTTCAAGACCCTTTCAACCATATCGTTTCTATCATCAGTAGTATTGACTTTTCCAAAAGTGAATGGTGATAGAATTAGCCTATAGTCCCCACTATAGTGTAGAGAAAGATTGAACACTTGTGCTGCACTATTCCAATTATCCATTCCAGATTCCATGTCATCTGAAAAAACAACGCCAGTTACGTCACGCAGCTCAACATCATCGAAGTACCAACCTTCATATGAATCAATAACACCATCGGCTCCAAAACGGAATTTGAATCTAACATCTTCTCCAGAATAATTTGAGAGATCAAACGAAGCTTGGACAAAAGCAGAATTATTACTTGATTGGCCATAGTATCCAGGTTCACCATCTAATCCAGTTACTGAGCTAGCAGGATAACCTCCGCTTGGATTAATAACATCCCATGTTTCACCCTCATCTGTTGAGATCTGTACATTCCCTCCGTCATAAGGATAAGATGAACTCTCAGTATCGTAATAATGCTGGAATCTTAGTTGTCCGCCAGTTTGTATACTGTAAGATTCTGTAGTGTATATTGATTGATCCCAGTTGCTGTGATATTCACCATTGCCTTTTGAAGGATCACCAATCCACATAGAATGTGTAGGACTATTTGCCTTACGGTTAGGATCTTCCACAGTGTCTACAATGTGCCACCAATTGCCTTTATCAGCGTAGAAAGCCCCAATGGCTTCATCTCTTGGCCTAATCCAATCCGCATAATCATAATAGTAAATGTCTTGATTTCCAGTATCATATTCAGCATCGCTAAATATTTCATCATCTTCAACACCAATTAATGGATTTGAAGTTCCTTCATTATTGCTTACGTATTCGACCATCAATTTATCATACTCAAAACTTCCAGCTTCTCTTGGGCCATTAGAATAGTTCAAAGCAGTTAAGAATTGCTGCCCCATAAGCCATAAATTCCCATCAGAATCGAGGTAGTCTCCTATACAATTACTCCAGTTTGTTATATTTCTTTGATGGTGATCACCCTGTGTCCAAATCACAATATCATATCCAGTCATAAGATCTAAAGAGGGATATGGGTGTAATTCCCCATAGCTTCCAGCTTCACTATCATATGGTATTGTATAAACATCATAACCTCTACTTTCACCTTCAGCAAAGTAATCTTGGAGACTAGCCTTCAGTCTTTGATCAATTTTGTCAACATCATAATATTGATTATATCCATTATTTTTACCGAAGTTTGCATCAATTAAGAGTATATTATCGCCACCATTTTGTTGATGATAGATAGGCGCAGCAGCAATGTCTTGACTATCTGTAGTTTCAGGATCATCTCTACTTGTTACAGTTACATTGAATTGGTGCTCATCGCCAGTAGGGGCTAAAGTTGGAGCTATAGCTACAACAGTGAAGTTTTGGCTTGAACCTGCCGTCAAGTATAGATAGGAAACATGAGAGATACATCTCCATTCATCTTCCTCATAATAATCTATAGTTATATCGTAATAACCGCTCTTTTCACCCGTATTTGTTGCAGTGAAGTTGAAAAAGACTGATTCACCAGATAGAACATCTTTTACTTGCTCTTGAACAGCTAAAGCAATTCCATATCCACTTTCAGCGATATTGATGTCCTTTTCTTTGGGATTATTACCGGCTCTTTCATCGTTATCCAATAGAGTTTCTACTCTTATTGTGTATGTCCCTTCAGGGCCTCCTTCCCAAGTCCATTGTAAGGTTGTATTATCTTTAGATTCTAAGCTATCAATAGTTTGAGTGTTATTGTAAACTTCAGTTCCATCGCTCTTTGTAACGGTAGCCCTCACATCGAAATCTTCTTGATCTTCTGTACCGAAATTATAGATTTCTGATGTGAATGTCACAGATCTACCTGGTTTAGCCGTATCCGGAGCATCTAATTCTTTTGTACCAACATCATGAGGTATAGGAGGTAAACTGTAAATTGAAAAATCATCTATGTACAACCCATCATATTGAGTATAAGTGTCTGATTCAAATCTTAATCTAAATGAAACATCGCCGTCATATTCCGTGATATCGTATTCAATGTAAATCCATCCTTCATCATTTGAATCCTCATATTCCTCTGAGAAATCTCCATCATCTCCAGGAAAACTTGCTAAGTGTATCCATTCGCCAGATTGATTAATTTCAAGATTAGCAATGTCGTATGGCCCATCAATACCAAACCAAACCATTGCAGAAACATATTTTTCAGAGCCATCTCCTAGATCTATCATTGGAGATTCTAATGAATCATTTAATGAGGCACCATATACTCCAGTATCAGGATTACCAAGATACCATGAATAATCACCTGAATAGGTTTTTCCATATTCTTCATCTACATTGTAATAATGCCATTCACTTGGTACGAAATCCGAAGCCCAGTTATCATCTCCATCCTCAAAATCATCTTCAAATTCGGTTGTTACACCATCATTGACTTGGACATCATCAATGTACCAGCCTTCATAGGTGTTTACGGAAGAATCAGTTCCGAAACGGAATTTGAATTTTACATCTTCCCCTGAATAATTAGCTAAATTAAAGTTGGCATTTTCCCAGCTTGCTTCATCTTGATCTCCTGAGACTCCAGTATAGCCAGGTTCATTATCCAATCCAACAACAGCATCGTCAGGATATCCTCCGTCAGGCATAATGACTTCCCAATTTTCACCTCCATCGGTTGTAATTTGAACGTTACCGCCATCCCAACTGAATTCAGTACTGTACCAAATATTTACAGACATCTGAGGATTCGATCCTAAACTTATATTTTCGGCAGAATAAAGTGAAAAATCCCAATTGTTGTCATATTCACCATCGCCTTTTGATTCATCTCCAGCCCACATGGAATGAGTTGGACTTCCAGCCTCTCTGTTTTCATCTTCACTTGTGTCTACAAGATGCCATGCGTTTGTGAGTGATTTGTAATCACTCCATCCATTTCGCCCATCTTCCATATCATCCGAAAATTCAATATCCACACTACGCATCATTGCAGATTCTTTATTATTATCTGGAATCTCATCGTCATCATCTAATATTTCAGCTTCAAACCAGAACGTTCCATATTCTTCAGCCTCCCATTCCCATGTCAAGGTAATTGAGTCACCAGGGACTAGATCTCCAGTCGATTTTGTCCCACCATCATGGATAACATCATCGGCCCCATCGTAGACTTTTCCACTTACATCTGAATTCATGGTTACATCACCTAGATTAGTAACTATGACACTCATTTCTCTATCAGTGTTTTTCTCTGCAATCATAGGATCTACACGTATATCAGATAGTCCCAAATCATATGTAACATAGGTATTAACTGTAATTTGCCTTTCATTGTTGTCATCTTTTTCATCATTTGAAATTATAGCTTCAGCTTTTATTTCATACTCGTAATCTTCATCATCGGGTGTCTCCCATTCAAAAGTAACGAAGACACCTTCGCCAGAAGCTAAATTTGTCACTGTTTCAGTATCCGTGTAAGTGTATGTGTTGTTTAAACATCGAATTTCTAAATTTACTTCAACGCTGCTTTGATCTTCAGTACCTCTATTTCGCACAGTTACATTTACTGTATTATCAACGTTGGGTTCTACGGTTTCTCCATTTTTAGGAGTATTAAATCTGCTCAAGCTAACGTCGTTTTCAAGTTGTTCAGCCAAGTATTCAACTATATTTTCCAATAATTCATCACGTTCATCACTATTTGTTATGGAACTGAAATCCACAGCCATAAAAACTAAATTAAATTCGTCTTCAGTTCTAATTGTTGAAGTATTATAATCATCTGGAGCTCCAGAACTGAATACTTTTTCAAATCCAGTTCTTGGACCAATATCATCTGCGAAGTCAGCCCCAATAGGTTCAGTATCATATTCAATACCGTCTGATATAGGATCTCCATCTACTCCCATTAATACTTCAGGAGTGGTTCTGTCATGATCTACATATTCAATTCCTAAATAATCGTATTCAAAATCACCTTCACTGCGTTCGCCATCTGCATAGTCAAAATCATAAAGAATATCGTGCCCAATTGCCCACAAAGCTCCACCACCTTCTAAATAATCAGCTACATTCTCCTTGTCATTATCTGTAAAAGTTATGTCCGTCTCTCCACTTTGATAATCAGTACCACAGGCCCAAATTATTAAGCTGTATTGACTTAATGTGTCATAATCTGGAGCATCTGCGCTACTGTTTACACGGATTATATCATAGGCTAAGCCAGAGGACATGTTGTTTAATGAATTTACATAATACGAATCAGTTTCAGTTCTATATCCACCATTATTGTCACTGTTGTCGTCATCTAAGAAAAGGATAGGCGGATAGGCGACATTGATATCCTCATTTTCTTCGTTGTTTTCTTCATCCTCTTCTCTAATTTGTTCTTCTTCATCGACAATTACTGTTATAGTATGTGTACCGCCGACAGCCCTCCATTCAGCTTCAGCATCTGCAGTATTACTTCCAGGAACAGTTACAGTGTCTTTCGCAATAAAATTCCCGTCCCAGTAAAAGCTTACATTTGTTGTTACACTAATTAATCCGCTTGCTCCACCATCATTGGCGACTTCAGCGGTAATCGTTATTGTATCTCCACCACTTGGTGAATCATCACTAAAACTTATCTCATTTATTGATAAGTCAGGATCACCTTCATCAGCTAAAGTATTCATAGCTGACAATGGCAATAATAGCATGGCTAGCACGAAGGCTGTTATTTTGCGCGACATTGTAACTCCAGAAGACTGGTTAAGCAGTATTGATATAAAAGGTGTGTTTACACCCTACGGGTGTAAATTTTATGCATTAAAAAATCACTATTTTCTAGTGATTTTTTTTCAATTTCTTTCCATTTGTTGTCTATTTTTGGGAAGTAAATGCAATTTTTGCCTTCTACTTTATCAGGCACTATGGTCATATCTATTATATCAGCTTTTTGCATAGCTTCTTCATAAATTCCTGCACCTCCAATGAACCAGACATCTCCTTGACAAGTTTCTAAGGCCTCATCTATACTTTGGAAGCATTCAACCTCCTCGATTAAACTTCTTGTTATGACAATATTTCTTCTATCCGGAAGTGGTTTTATTGGTAAAGATTCCCAAGTCTTGCGACCCATGATTATTGTTTTTCCAACAGTTAGTCGTTTAAACCTTTTCAAATCTTCCGAATAGTGCCAAGGAATTGTATTATCTTTACCGATTATTCCTTCATTAGAAATGGCAACTAATATTCCTTTCATACAGCGACCTTGAATGGAATAAAATCTTCAGGATCATAATTTTCAAGTTTGAATTTTCCTAGTATTTCTTCAGTTTCAGCTTCTAATAATTTCATCACATCATCTAAGGTTTTAATGCTTGAATCTATTTTTAGTTCAGGTAGTTTCTTTGGTTTTCTCTTGAGTTGTTCTTTCAGGCCTGGAATGTGATCATATTCATTCATAGAACCGTCGGCTTTTTTGGTATAGATATGAGCATCAACAAGCGTATGTCCAAAGGTTCCTACTTTCATTCCAGAAAGATGTGCAAATAGGTGCAAGAGAAATGAATAACCAGCAATATTGTATGGTACTCCTAGGGCCACATCACAACTGCGTTGTGTTAAATGCACACAGAGGCGAGGTTCATTGTTCTTATCGTATTGTACATTGAAAATAAACATCAAGTGGCAAGGTGGTAAACTGCTCGTTTGTGCATTACCCGGTGCCCATGCAGTAATGACCATTCTACGGCTGTTTGGGTTCTTTTTGAGAGTCTCTAGTACGTAACGCACTTGATCATTATATTTTTCTTCACCATGTATTGGAAATTTTCTCCAAAAATTACCATATGCACTGGGTACATAACCTTCTTCATCAGCCCAGTAATCCCAAAATTTACAACCGTGCTTTTTTAATAGTCCTATATGCAAGTCGCCAGACAAAAACCATAGATTTTCAATTACTATATTCTTCCATGATATTTCTTTCGTAGTAAGTAGTGGAAATCCATGGTCTAAATCAATCGAATAGTTTATGTTAAAAGCAGAGATTGTATCGACTCCAGTTCGATTTTCCTTTCGAGTTCCTCTGCTTAAAACTTCATCAACTAAATCTAGATATTGCTTCACTAAAACCTAATAGAAAGGGCACATAAAGCGTTGCTCCGGATTCGTAAATTATAAATAAATTAGTGTAGTGTGTATATGATGCCATTTCGTATTATTGATCATGAGTCCAATGAGATTTTGCTAGAATCCCCACACGTTTCAGATTTGATAGAATATATTGATAAAAATTCTGATGAATATATTGTTCAAGAATTAACAATATCTTAATTTATTTAGCTGTTAACTAATATCTCAAGACTCTCAATAAATGCGACATCATTTTCTGTAATTCCGCCAGCTTCTTGAGTTGTAGTAGTAATTTTAACTTTAGAGCCGCTGTGTATTAAAATATCAGGATAATGACCCATTTCTGAAGCTATGCTGGCTACGTGCTGAACGAACGTAGTGGCAGAAATAAAACTGTCAAAACTAAACTCTTTTCTTATGCAGTTGTAAACATCATCATGCCCCCACCCATCCATACCTATCAGGGACTTTTCAATATCTGCTGTATTAAGCGCATCTGCCATAATTAGTGATTCTGCGATGCTATTTACTGTTTACCACTTGTTTTTATAAACTATTTTCAATGAAGTCATGTGTCACTTTCACCTAGCATGCCGAATTTAAGCAGTTTCGGAATGAAAAAAGACTTCCCAGTAATTAAAGTTGGAGGCTTTTTACTTTCACTATTTTCAATATATATTCTCTACCCAGTAGTTGATTATTTTGTCCCAACTCCTTACTATGCATTAACAAATAGAGACACAGGTGAAGACTTTATAGTTTTCACAGAATTGGCTATTTGGATTCTTATATTAATGGTCTTTGTAATTTTCATCACTTTAGTTTTTATTATTCCCTTAACTTTATATTTTAGAGGAGTAACTAAGTGGGAATGGGATCCTAATGTTTTAGCGTTGTGGCTAATTGTAATGAAAAGTCTATCTATCTTTTTCGGTGAAATAGAAAGGACAAACTCTAACATATCTGAAATATTTTTATTTTTGATAACGATTACTGATTCAATATTTGTTTTGTTATTCACATATTTCTTCTTGAAAGTTTATTCTACCTTCTTGGTTCCAGTTATGTCTGCGCGTTTATCGGTAGGCAAATCTGATACACAATATGGTCCTTTGTTAGATATTATAGGTTCTATAGTTATAATTGTACTTGGACTTACAAACTTCCTATCCACTTTCAATGTAGAGTTTGGAGTACTAATTGCAGGTGTGGGAGTCGTCGGACTTGTTTTTGCGCTCGCAGCTCAAGATACTCTAAGCAATTTCTTTTCAGGTATTTTGTTATTATTAGACCAAGGATTCAAAACAGGAGATATGATTCGTTTCAATGACACATATTGCTTAATTCGAGACATAGGTTTGCGTTCTACTAAGCTGTATGATATTATAAATCATGTAATCATTATTATCCCTAATAATTCATTGGCAAATCAGGATATACAAAATCTAACAAAGCCGGATAGATATTACCGCCTTAGAATTTTAGTTGGTGTGTCTTATAGTACAGATCCCGATCAAGTTGAGAAAGCACTTATTGAGGTTGCAAAAGAGAACAAGGACGTGGAGCAAGATGATCCAACGAGAAAGCCACTAGTTCGCTTTCAGAGATTTGGAGATTCCACTCTCGATTTCGCCTTAGTGATCTGGATAAAGAATGTTATTAAGTTAAGACAAATCAATTCAGATTTACACCATCAAGTCTTCAAGAAATTAGAGAGTGAAGATATAGTGATTGCATTCCCACAGAGAGACGTTCATCTTTTTACTTCTTCTGAGCAACCAACTGAGAAAATTCTAAAAAGTACACAACCGAGTTTAGATGATTATCATGAGAGCCCAGGAAAAGCAACTGAATCTACTAATTCTTTAACTTCTTCTAGGCTAGAAGAAGAAGAGAAAGCCAGACAAATGGCAGAAGAATCAGCCATACATGCTGAAGAAGAATTAAAAAAAGCTGAAGAATCTGCAATGGAAGCTGAAATAGAAAGAGCTAAGTTAGAAATTGAATTAGCAGAAATGCAGTTAGAAGAAGCTGCAAAAGAAGCCGAAGAAGCAGCTAAGAAAGCTGAAGAGGATAAATCAAAAAAAGCTGAAGAGGAAGTTAAGAAAGCTGAAGAAGCAGCTAAAAAAGCCGAAGAAGAAAAGGCAAAATTAGAAGCTGAAGAAGCTGCAAAAAAGGTTGAAGCTGAAAAACAAGCTAAGAAGGAAGCTGTAGAGGCTGAAAGAGAAGCTAAGAAGGCGGAAAGAGAAGCTAAGAAGGCTGAAGAAGCAGCTAAGAAAGCTGAGGAAGAAAAGGCAAAATTAGAAGCTGATAAGGCTGCAAAGAAAGCTGAGGAAGAAAAGGCAAGATTGAAAGCAGATGAGGCATTCCGTTTAGCAGAACAAAAGAAGGCTAAACTCGAGGCTGAAGAGGCTGCAAAGATTGCCGAAGAAAAGAAAGCAAAATTGACAGCTGAAGAAGCCGAAACACGTAAGCTAATAGAACAGATTAAAGCTAGACAGGCAGAAACTGACAGGTATTAATTTTCTTCTTCGTACCAAATAGGTGGAGTAAACAAATCATTCTCACTTCTATCTATGATAGGGAGATTTAGTACACTATTTTGATTAGTGCCAATCGTCACAAAATTAGTAGGACCACCACTTACAGGTGAGGGAACATAATCATCATTAGTTTGAGTTACTGTAAGCTGTAACTTACTCCCAGCAGGTACAACTACATCCATTGCAAACATTTGCATTTTTGCATTTACAGTGCCGGTCACCGTACATGGTTGCCCACATTCTCTTCCACCTTCATGGTATCTCAAATCCATCACTCCATGCCCTAAATGCATTCCTCCAGCAATAGATAATTCAATGTACAAGTGCCCAGAGGATTGAGTAGGTGGAATGGTCACATCAACATGAAAAGTAGGCATTCCAGAAATACGAGTTTCGTTTTCAAAAATACCAGTTTCTAAAATCAATGTGCTTGCTAATCCAACAACTCCACTACCTGAAGTAACAGTTAGCCCTTCTCCAATAGGCAATTGTAGAAATTCTTTGTCTTCAGCAGGCCAAGTATCCTCTACTCTCCATCCTCCCATATTATCTTGCATTTCAACATGTAAGTAAGGTTTCAGATTCCCTTCATACAAATAATAATTGAACCATTCTAGCAAATCTTGTGCCCAGTCATATCTTACGGAATAAGGAAAAGCCTCAGCTCCTCTTCCAGATGACATTCCTTCTTGATCACTTGGTCGGTCTGGGTAATGGTGCCCCCATTGGCCAAATAATCCTTTAATTTCGAATCCAGCAGTTTGTAATTCTTTGTATGCAGGGAATGCCATGTGCGGATCAACATTCCAGTCCTGCATTCCGTGAATAAAATATATTGAACCATTGTAATTTTCCATTGCTCTTTCAAGGAAATGTCTATCAGTCCAGTAACTGTTACCTGCGTAGTTTACTTCATCTCCAGTTAGATATGCTACAGGGCCGTTCGCATATCCCTCGGCATAACCTTTGCAAGCAGTTTGCCAGTCTTCACTGTCTCCATCCAATCCAAAAGAGCCGTAGACTCCATTATGCATAGCTAGTCCACGAGCTTCCATTGAACCATTTCGCCACATTAAATCGTGTACTCCAATTAATCCCGATATTGGAATTATAGTTTTTAGATGCGGATTTCCGAACATTGCAGCTTGCCAAGGAGTAGTTCCGTCGTATGATTTTCCAATAATTCCAACATTACCGTTACTCCATTCTTGAGTTCCTAGCCAAGTAACAGCAGCATCAATTCCCATCTGTTCACTTAGTCCCATAAAATCCATACAATGATTTGACATCCCCGTACCGAAAACAGAAACTTGAGCAACAGCATATCCATGCGGCACCATATTTTCAATCAAGAATTTGCCGAGACGATTTGCGGGAGTTAGAGCATCTACATCGCCATCGTCGTAATAGGGACCTACATCAGCGATAACTGGTACTTTGGTTCCGTTAGGAACGTCCGGCATCCATAATCCAAGATGCACTTGACAATCATCAGTTATTGTACAACCTAGTTCACTAGAAGGTAAATCAACATCAATAAACACACTTTCAGGTCCAGTTATGTTATACTGCCCTTTTTCCAGAGTATAGCTGTAAGGTCCAGTGGTGTTGAATGGTTGATTAATTCTTTCCCACACAGGAACAAGACCATTATCTCCCATGAAATATTTATCATCTTGTTTTTCGTCATTATTGATGTACAATAAAACTGATGACAAAAGCAGAATTGCTACGGTCAATCCAGCAAAGATGCGCTGTTCCATGATAACAAACGATTCGGGACTTGTTTTTAGAGTTTAGCTAAACTTCTATTAAGAGCGTACTAATGGAGCAGGTCCAATGCATTAATCTTTTTTCGTGATTTTTGGTAATCTCAAAAAAGCTTGATGAAATAAAGTAACTGAAACTACTAGATAACCAATCAAAGCAGCAATTGTAATTAATATCGAATCATGCACATTATAGTGAATATTTTCTAAGGCACTTGCATACAGAAAAGCTAAGAAAAGATATAGAAAGCTAAGACGAGCTGCATATCGTGGCCCTTGTTCGTTTTTTATTCCGTACGCAATCCAAGTTCCAGCACCACCTAAGAATAGAATAGTTCCAAATCCAAAAGCAGCTATAAGAAGAGCTTCAGTCTCATCTAAATTATATCTTTCTTCGGTCACTAACAGTCGCCAGAATTCGAGAGACCCGCCAAAGAAAAGCCCCAATCCTGCGGAATAATATGGTGCAGCATATTCGCTCTTGAAAGTGTTTAGATTGACCCCAATGAATAGAAAAATCATCATTATGAAAGGTGAAACTAAAATCATAGCCGCATATCCTACATCTACAGAATAGAGATCAATGCCCCCTAGGATCATAACTATATCAGCAAATGTTCCTAATACTACACCTATTCCACAAGCTAAGTACAATTTTCTCTCAACAAGTTTATCTTCAACATCTTTTATTATTCTTAGAAATAAAATCAGTGCTGGTACAATATAGGCTAACATTCCCAGTACGTTTGCTTGAAAAATGACTGAATCCATAATTATTCTCTACGAGGTTTGATAGTTATTAGTAAGATTGATAAAATAGTAATAAGACTACTAAAGCCTGGTAAATTTTCATCTTCAGTTTCTTCCTTTGTTTCAGAGTAGTATTCTCTCAAAGTTATAGAATTTATGTGAACTTCGAAAATAGGTCTATCAGGTCCACCAGGGACCCTTGGTATTACGCCACTCCCATCTGCATCATTGGTAGTAGGTACGGCAGCAGCAGCTTGAACTAGGTCTAGTCCCTCTCTCACTACTCCAAATACAGCATAACCAGGGTCATCCTCCTGAGATCGATTTCCGTTATCCAAGCCATGCTGAGGCCCGTCACAGATATAGAATTGACTGGTTGCTGAATCTGGATCAAGGCCTCTGGCCATCCCAATGGCACCGTTGATATGTGTCAAGTTAGCGTTTGCTTCGAATGGGATGGTATCTTCAGAACCACCTTCTCCACATGATGCATCAGATATTGGTACTGGGTAGATTCCACTAGCCTTGCAGTCAGGATCTCCGCTTTGTATCACAAAATCATCTATTATTCGGTGAAAGTAGATGCCG
>CAZWJS010000011.1:0-39914 GCA_964634895.1 uncultured archaeon
ATGATTTATCCGATGAAAATAAATGTGCAATTCATACGGAATTCAGTTCTAATGATAATTGGCCATATGATTGGGATGATTATTGTGATTGAGGGTAATCTAATATTATTTCCACTTAATGTTACAGCCCATTGAGGGCACTTGTTCGAAATCTATTTCGTTACCGTTTAGTACAGCATCTATAGCCATTTTTAATTCTTCTCGAGTGACTTGTTCAGGTTCTTTCCAATTGTCGTCAAGCCTTCCACGGTATCTTAATTTTCTATCCTCATCATAAAGGAAAATGTCTGGAGTGCAAACTGCCTCGTATGCTTTTGCTACTATTTGATTTTCATCAAACAAATATGGGAAAGGATAATTCTTTTCAGTGTGCCTCTTAGCCATCTTGTCGGGAGAATCATCAGGGTAATTTTCTATTTCGTTAGAATTTATTAGTACGAAATCTGTTTTACCTAGATAATCATTTCCTAAGATAATCAGTCTATCTTCTACAGCTTTAGCATATGGGCAGTGATTACAGGTGAAGATAACTGCCAAAGAATCAGATTTAAAATCACTTAGATTAACGTTGTTACCATTTGTGTCGGGTAAACTAAAATCATGGGCAGAAGTTCCTAGTTTAACCATAGTTGATTCGGTCAAAGCCATACTGCTTTATTTCTAGGTACATTATTAAGAGTATTTCTTTTAAACCGTACTAAATAGCGTAGTAATGCACGCTTCTGAAGACATATTTAGGGCATACGATATCCGAGGAGTTTATGGTGAAGAACTAGATGCTTCTATTGGGGAAAGAGTTGGTTTAGCTTTTGGCAATTATTTACTCAAGAGCCATAAAAAAGGAAAAATATCAATTGGTTGTGATGCAAGAGTTAGTTCTCCAGAGTTGCAAGAGGCAGTTTCTAGAGGTATTTCGAAAGCAGGGTTTGATGTGGATGTGATAGGCATGGTCCCAATTCCTGTTGCTAATTTTGTTACATGGAAAGCTAATTCATCATCTGAACCATATCTAGCTGGAGTTTACATTACAGCTAGTCACAATCCAGCAGAATACAATGGCATTAGATTTAGGCATCCAGATGGGACTGGATATACCGAGGGAAATATTGAGATTAAGAATATATTTTTTGAAGAGGATTTAATTAAGGCAGAAGCAGAGGGTAAAATTGTATTTCAATCCACTAACGTTGTTCTTGATACTTATGTTGATTTTGTTTCAGGAAAAGTAGGACATCTGGATGGTATGAAAGTTGCATTGGATCCGGGCAATGGAGTGGGTTGTGTAGTTATTGAAAGATTATTTCAAAAGATGGGTGCAAAAACTTTTAGCATAAATAATGAACCAGATGGTCGATTTCCTAATAGGCCTTCTGAGCCAGCGCCAAAGAATTTGGGGGACTTAATTGACTTGATGAACAGTGGAGATTATGATATGGGAATTGCATTTGATGGGGACGCTGATCGTTGTGTTTTCATAGATAATAATGCTAAGGCAGTATCTGCTGAGAAGATAGGGATAATTACCTCTAGAGGTTTGATAAAACCGGGAGCTAACAAAGTACTTGCAGGTGTCCCTTGTTCTATGATTTTAGAAGATGAGATTCCAAAAATAGGAGGCAAATTGATTTGGATTCGAGTAGGTGATGTGTTTGTCTGTGAGGAATTAAAGAAGCATAAGGCAGCTATAGCTATGGAAATCTCTGCTCATTTCTTTGCTCCAGGTTTGACTGAATTTATATTTGATGATCCTCTAATTTTTAGTCTGAAGCTTGCAGAGTATGTAGTAGGTTCAGAGTTTTCTTTAGCTGAATTATCATCTCAGATTCCTTCTTATCCTTATGAAGAATTGAAGTTTAAATGTGCAGATTCAATAAAATTCAAGGTGAATTCTGAACTTGAAAGGAATTTTTTGGATATGGGATATAAAGTGGAGACTATTGATGGTGTAAAAATCTGGTTAGAGGGAGGGTGGGTTTTGCTTAGGCCTTCTAACACACAGCCAGTTATCCGAATGTTTGTAGAGGGTAAGAATGAAGCGAGGCTGAATGAAATTAAGAAGGAATTCAAATCACATTTTGATGATGCAGTGAGGGCTGTTTCTTGATTGAAAATGTTATTGTACCAGATATCGCAACAATTGTTACTATTGCAATTGTAAGTTTGGTTATTTCGTTGATTGCATTCACTAAAAAAATATTAGATCAAGGTGGTTCTGTTTTAGCTTTCTTAATTTGCTTTCTTAGTGGGGCTCTAGGTCATATAACATGGTTGTTGATTCTTCTTATATTTGTTGGAAGCTCTTTTTTGGCTACTCGTTTTGCAATTGTTTACAAGAAGGCTTTAGGTGTAGAAGAAAGTGATGAAGGTACTCGTGGAGCCGCCAATGTAATATCTAATGGAATAGTTCCTTCGCTTATTGCTGTGATTTACAGCCTTGGGTTTTTAGAGCCTGAACAGGCATTAGTTGCATTTACGACTTCTGTAGCTGCAGCTTCAGCAGATACTATGGCAAGTGAAATAGGCGTTTTGTCTCCATCACCAGTTCTTATTACAAATCCTACAGAAAGGGTTGAGCCTGGAACAGATGGTGGAGTTTCTATAGAGGGAACTTTGGCTTCACTCTTATCGGCAGTTAGCATTTCTATGTTATCTTTTGCTTCATTTGTCTTACTCATAGAACCAAATCATCCGTTTTATTTACCTTTTGATGTAAATTATCTGTATATTTCAGCTTTTTTTGGATTCTTTGGGAGTATTATCGATTCATTTTTAGGGGCTACTTTGGAAAAACAGGAGATTTTGGGCAATAGTGGCGTTAATTTCTGTTCAATTTCATCCACTGTGCTACTTTCTTTGTCATTCATGGCCCTTTTTTGATATTTTCGGCAACTATTCTTAAATAAAGCCCTCAAAATGAACAAAGTGTGATACGATGATTCCAGGAAATGCACCAGTAGTTATTCTAAAAGAAGGGACGAAAAGAGACAGTGGTAGAAAGGCCACGCAAAACAACATTGCTGCAGCTAAGGCAATTGCAGAAGCTGTAAGATCAACTCTAGGGCCAAAGGGGATGGATAAAATGCTAGTTGATTCGATGGGGGACGTTGTAATAACAAATGATGGTGTTACTATCCTTAAAGAGGTTGAAGTGGAGCATCCAGCTGCAAAAATGGTAGTTGAAGTGGCTAAAACTCAGGATTCAGAATGTGGTGATGGAACTACTACAGCAGTTATCCTTGCAGGAGAATTACTAAAGAATGCCGAAGAACTTCTAGAGAAAGGAGTACATCCTACTGCAATCTCCAATGGTTATCGTAGAGCTTCGCAGGAATCTCTTCGACTTTTAGATAGGATAGCGAGACCAATTAAGAGAAGTGAAACATCGGTCTTAAAGTCAATAGCAATAACTTCTATGACTGGGAAGTCTTCAGAATCCAATGCAGATTTTTTGGCAAATCTCACTGTTCAATCAGTTAGATTGGTAGCAGAAGGGCAAGGCAATGAAACACAGGTTAATAGAGATAATATTAAAATTCAAAAAAAGCAAGGTGGTTCTATTGGGGATACTGCGCTGATTTCAGGAATTATATTAGACAAAGAACCTGTTAATGCAGGTATGCCTCGGACAATTAAAAAGGCTAAAGTAGCTTTAGTTGATGCTGCTCTTGAAATTAAAAAAACTGAGATTGAGTCTAAAATCCAGATAAATGATCCATCTCAAATTCAAGCTTTTTTAGATCAAGAAGAAGCTACTATCAAGAATATGGTTGAAAGTATAAAGAAGACGGGAGCTAATGTCTTGGTTTGCCAAAAAGGTATTGATGATTTAGCTCAGCATTTTTTGTCTAAATCGGGAATAATGGCAATCCGTAGGGCCAAGAAATCAGATCTTGAGGCTTTGGCCAAGGCTACAGGTGGCCGAATAGTTTCGAATTTAGATTCTATGACCAAATCCGATCTTGGTTTTGCAGGATTAGTGGATGTTCGTAAAATAGGGGATGATGACATGACTTTCATTACTGATTGTAAGAATCCTAAAGCAGTTTCAATCTTAGTTAGGGGCGGAAGTGAGCACGTTATTGATGAAATTGAGCGTAATTTAGATGATGCAATTGGTGTTGTATCTTTAGTTGTCAAAGATGGAAGAATCGTGACAGGAGGTGGAGCTACAGAAATTGAGTTAGCACTGAGATTACGTAAATTTGCTCCGCGTGTTGGAGGTCGGGAGCAGATGGCTATTGAGTCTTTTGCCCAAGCGGTTGAAGTAGTTCCAAGTACTCTAGCAGAGAATGCAGGATTGGATGTAATAGATACTTTGATGGGACTTCGTAAGGCTCACACAAAGAAAGGTAGGAATGCACACGCAGGTCTCGATGCTTACACAGGTAAAGTAGTCAATATGTTATCTAGAAATGTAGTTGAACCACTTAGGGTGAAGACACAAGCCTTGAGTAGTGCAACTGATGTGGCTACCATGATATTAAGAATTGATGATGTTATAGCATCTAAACAACCAGAGGGTCCAGAACCAGATGGTAGTGATGGCATGCCAGGCATGCCTCCAGGTATGTAAATTAATTTCTTGCAGGATTTGGGGCGTTAGGGTTAATATCTAGGTTTTTCAAAGCCTTTTCAGCTTTTGTTTTACTCAACTTCCCATCAGATAATAGGGAGCTAATTGCAGCAGCTACAATATGTTGTGAATCAATTTCAAAAAATTTGCGTAAGTTTTCCCTTGTATCACTTCTTCCAAATCCATCAGTCCCTAAGGTGATATATTTTCCAGATATCCAATTTTTAATCATATCTGGGACTGCTTTTATGTGGTCGGTTGCAGCAATTGTAATTAGGTTACTTTCGCCTAAAGTTTTTGAAACATAAGGTATTTTCTGTTTTTTTGTTGGGTTTAAAAGGTTCCATCTTTCACATTCTAATGCATCTCTACGTAAGCCTCCAAAACTGGTTGCACTCCAAATTTCACACTTAATATCAAGTTTGTTCAACATTTTTTCAGCTTCTAAAATTTGTTTCATTATGGCCCCACTTCCAATTAAACGAATTAGAGGTTTAGTTGAATTCTTAAATTTATATATACCTTTAATTATTCCTTCTTCGCAATTTTTTGGTATAGCAGGCATAGCATAATTTTCATTGTAGAGCGTCAAGTAGTAGAAAATATCTTCATCGTCTTCGTACATTCTCTTAAGCCCTTCTCTAATGATAATTCCAAGTTCGTAAGCGAAGGCTGCGTCATAAGAGAGGCAATTTGGAACTGTTGTTGAAGTTAACAAACTATGCCCATCTTGATGCTGTAATCCTTCACCATTAAGAGTAGTTCTTCCAGCTGTAGCTCCGAGCAGGAAACCCTTTGCTCGTGAATCTGCAGCGCACCAAATTTGGTCTCCTACTCTTTGAAATCCAAACATTGAATAATATATGTAAAATGGTATTGTGGGCTTTCCAACGGTAGAGTAGGCCATGCCAGCAGCTGTGAAGCTACTCAAAGCTCCAGCTTCTGAGATACCTTCTTCCAAAATCTGGCCACTTTCTGATTCTTTATAGCTAAGTAATAATTGTGAGTCTACTGGCGTGTAAATTTGCCCTTGTGCGTTGTATATTTTGAATTCTGTAAACAGTGCTTCCATACCAAATGTTCTTGCTTCATCAGGAACAATTGGTACAATCAAGTGGCCAAGTTTTTCATCTTTCATTAGATTTCTCAGCAATCTAACAAAGGCCATTGTTGTTGAAACTTCTTGATCTTTAGGTGTTCCTTTATCGAATTCAGCAAAAACTTCATTCTTTGGCATGTGAAATCCACTGTAGGTTGCTTTTCGTGAAGGTAAGTAGCCCCCTAATTCCTCTCTACGTTCCCTAAGATATTTTATTTCTTCACTATCTTGAGGTGGTTTGTAATATGGCATATTCTCTAATTCAGAGTCAGTGAATGGTATCTCTAACAAGTCTCTAAAATATTCCCAATCTGATTTTTCCAAAGATTTCTTCTGATGTGTCATATTTCTAGCTTCAAAACCTTTCCCAAGAGCCCAACCTTTTACAGTTTTAGCTAAAATAACAGAAGGTTGGTTCTTATGTTCAGTTGCTTCTTTGTAAGCTGCATAAAGTTTAGTTGAGTCATGGCCACCTCTTCTTAATTTAGTAAGAGCTTTATCATCCAAATGTTCAACTAATTGTTTTAGTTCCTTTTCAGGTCCGAAAAAATTATTGCGGATATAATCTCCGGTAGAAGCAGCTAAGGTCTGGTAATCACCATCAACAGTTGTTTCCATTTTTCTTAGCAGATGCCCCATTTCATCCTTTTGTAATAACCCGTCCCAATCTCGCCCCCATAGTGCTTTGATTACATTCCACCCCGAACCTCTGAATATAGCTTCTAGTTCTTGTATGATTTTCCCATTTCCTCTAACAGGCCCATCCAGCCTTTGTAAGTTACAATTAATCACAAAAGTTAGATTGTCTAATTTTTCTCTGTTAGCTAAATGCAAAGCATGTAGAGTTTCAGGTTCATCACATTCACCATCTCCAAGGAATGCCCAAACACGGCTATTTGTTGTGTCTGTAATGCCTCTTTCTTGAAGATATCTTAAGAATCTTGCATGATAAATAGCATTAGTAGGTCCTAAACCCATTGAGACTGTTGGAAACTCCCAAAATTCAGGCATAAGTCTTGGATGCGGATAACTTGATAATCCATCGGTAAAAGCTTCCCTTCTAAAATGATCTAAGTGTCCTTCATCAAGTCTTCCTTCAAGATATGCCCTTGAGTATATCCCTGGTGAGGCGTGGCCTTGGTAATAAATAAAATCCCCAATTCCATTATTTTTCCCCTTAAAAAAGTGGTGAAATCCGACTTCATAAAGGCTTGCAGCTGAAGCATATGTAGATATATGTCCTCCTAAGCCAGCAAAATTTTTGTTAGCTTTTGAAACCATCATTGCAGCATTCCAACGTATTATACGCCTAATTTTCTTCTCAATAATTTCATTGCCAGGATAGACAGGTTCTGATTCTGGTGGTATTGTATTTACGTAAGGACTATTTGTTAGAAGAGGTATGGCTATGTTTCGGTCTCTGGCCTCTCTTATTAAGGTTTGGAGCAAGTATCTAGCACGTTCTTCCCCCTTTATTTCTATAATAGAATCTATTGAGTCAATCCATTCCTCTGTTTCTTGAGGATCTCTATCAGGCAGTTGTTGTCTGTATCCTTTTCCCATATTTTTTCCTTTATACTTCTTCTTCTAATTAGTTTATATTATAGTTGTATTTATATTATTTAGATTTGAAATATTTGTTCAAAGTTTTAAATTTCCTTTGTTTGCTTTTCATTTTGTAATAGATGTAATTTATTATCAGTGAGAAGTAGACAGTTGCTTCTCCCCAAACCATAACTTCTTTCATAGACTTATCATTTTTCCCCCATGAAATAGCTTCTTTCAGAGTTGAACCAGATAATCCACCATCTCTTTCATCCGAGGTACTGATTTGAATTCCAAATTTATGCTTATTAACATCGTAACCAAGCATTTCAGCCATTATAATGGCGTCTTGCGAATAATTCTTAGGAACTCCCCCGCCAACTACCACGATTCCAGTATCTCCCGCTTTTTTTTTCATAAACGCTATTTCTTTTAGGTCTTTGATGGAATCTATAGTCATCATATAATCTTGTTCTTGCTGCGACATTGCAATCCCAATTCCTATAGAGCAGTCATTTATTGCAGGAATAAATATAGGAATTTTTTTTTCATAAGCAGCTTGCATGACACTGGTTTTCGTTTGATTTTTATTTCTTAGCCACTTCCCACAGTATTCCATGAATTCTCTGCTTGAATAATTTCCAGCCTCCATTTCCATAGCTATTCTTTTGAAAGTTAAATCCACTTGTTTTAGGGCCATTTCATCTAATACATGGTCATAGACCCGATCAATATGTAATTCTTGTAATTCAGAGTCATCTTGTTTTGGGTCACAAATGTAATGCTTGTGCCCCAATGCTTCTAGCATGTCCTGTTCGAATAAGGCTCCAGTACAAACTAGAGCATCAACTAAATTGGAATTTATTGAATCTATTACCATTTGTCTAAGCCCTGCACTGAATATACTTCCAGCTAAAGACCAGATAATGGTCTTTCCCGATTTAATTTCACTATAATATAATTTAGCAGCTTCTCCAATTTTTCTTGCCTGAAAACTTGCTTTAGAGAAATTATCGATGAGTTTTGTCAAATCTCCGTTGTCTTCAATTGACATTTGTTTGACTGGGTGTTTTAGCAATTGCTGTTTTCTTTTGGTTTGTTCTTTTGTTAATTTTTCCTCAGGCAATTCCGGTATATCTTTCATAATTCACCTTCAGTAGTTATTAATCTGTTTTTTTCTCTTATTCTCAATGCATTGATGTTCTCTTTTTTTAGTACATCTAAGATTTCTTTATCATTAGTGGCAATAAGGTAACCTTGTTTTGCAGCTGATATCAACATTTGATCGGCGTATCCATTACCAATGTCGATAGTTTTGATATTTTGGCAAAATTGCAAAGCAGCCTTTGCCTGTTTTCCTCTCAGTTTTTCAAGTTCAGAAATGACGCAGGTAGGAATTCTTAGTTCATATTCGGGAGCAATATTATTAATTTCTTCCTTAAAATTAGGTCCGTTTTTAAATGTCCACATTATGATATTAGTGTCTGGTAAAACGGCCTTCATTTCTTTATGATTCCATATCCTATTAAGTGCCACTTTCCGTCTACGCGCCTACTTAATGCGATTCTCTGGCCAATTGGCGCGCAAACAGGTATTGTGAGATTTATGTCAACAATATTATCTTTGACTATAATCGGCATTCCTACAGTGGTCCTTGTACCAACCGTTATCATCAAAGGTTCTTTTGTTTTTAGTTCTTCTACATCCTGTATGTTTTTTGTGCCTACTACTCTTTCTAATAGATGTGCTTTAATCTTAATTTGATTCCAAACAGGAGGTAATGTACCTGGTTTCCCGACAACATTTCCAATGAGTGAATCTGACTTAGTCATAGCTGGGTCTAAGCTAGTTCCTATTGCAACAAGCCCCCCTGGGGCGATATTTTCTCTAGAAATACCACTATGCAAGCTATTAACTTCTGCAGTAATAGGCTCAAGGCCTTTTTTAGTTGTTCTTCCAGGGAGTATTTCGAGTTCATCTCCAATCTTAACAAGTCCTTTACTAACAGTACCTCCTAAAATTCCACCCTGTATCTTCTTCGGCAATGTTCCAGGTTTATTTATATCAAAGGATCTAGCTATATTCATTCTGAAATCATCTTTTAGATTTTTTTCTGGTGTCGGAAAAATCTCATTGATGACTTCAATTAATAAATCAATATTTCTGTCATGATGTGCAGATACTGGTATCACAGGAGCATCTTCTAAGAGTGATCCTTTTAGAAATGATTTAATTTCTTTATAAGATTCCAATGTTCTCTCTTTCGAGCAAACATCAATCTTGCTTTGGACAATGATGAATTTCTCAAATCCCATAATTTCTAGAGCTGATAAATGTTCACGTGTTTGTGGCTGAGGGCATTCTTCATTTGCCGCAATAATTAAGATGGCAGCATCCATAATTGCAGCTCCACTAAGCATAACTGCCATTAGTGTTTCGTGACCTGGAGCATCAACAAAACTAACAGTCCTAATATGTTCCTTTTTTCCACCTTTAAAAATATCTTTATCTGGTTCGGAGGTATAACTTATATTCCCTCCTTTTAATTTAATTTTGTAAAAATCAGCATCAGCATATCCTAATTTTATGGATATACCTCTCTTCATTTCTTCGCTATGTTGATCTGTCCATTTCCCAGTTAAGGCTTGAGTAAGTGTAGTCTTTCCATGATCTACATGGCCAACCATTCCGATATTTATCTCGGGTTGGGGCGAAGCAGTCACCTTATGCCTCCGCAGGCTTCAACAAATCCTCTAATGTTTTTGGTCCGTATTCTACCACTTTTAAGTTAATTTGAGAGACTTCTCCACTTATATTTCTGCCTCTTATTAACTTTCTTTTACGTTGCCCGTCTTTTTTAGGTTTAAATCCAACTGATTGCCTAACAAGAAGTTTTCTTCTCTGATTTCCTTCTATGTCTCCCCTCATAGGGACTCCTGACTTATCAGCACCCCCAGTAATCATCAATCGATATCCTGGTAAATCCAAAAATATACCATCTATTTCTTCCCCGACGGATTTGCCAACAAGAGCATTGGACTTCTCTTCTGAAAGAACTTTTTGGTAAGCCATTTTGTTCTTTGGATCTGCTATTACGGTTTTGAACTCAGCCATATATCACCTTAGAGGTAGTCTTGGCGTCATAAATGGTAATATTTAAAGAATCCTATGAAAGTAACAATTATATACTCAATAATCCAGTATCAGGCATGACTCTTCTGGTAATTGCCATTGACAGGGACAACGACTTGGGCCGTAAGACAGGGATTAGAAGCCCCGTTCTTGGTAGAGAATCTAATCTCAAAGCTGCCTTAGAATTAGGGTTAGCAGATCCTGAAGAGAGTGATACAAATACAATGTTGGCTGCGGTTAGTTCTTACGATCAGCTTCTAGAAAAAGATATAGATGTAGAAGTTGTAACAATTTGTGGTGATGTGAGAGTGGGTACAAAGTCAGATATGAAGATTGCAAATACTTTAGACCAGGTAATAGCTAAGACAAAAGCAACAAAAGCAATTTTGGTTAGTGATGGAGCGGAAGATAGGGAGTTAGAACCTATTATCCGATCCAGACTAAGAATTGATTCTACTAGAATGGTTGTAGTTCAACAGTCAAGACCTATAGAAGATACGTTGTATACAATAATTCATAAAATGGAAGATCCTAAGATTCAAAGACAATTTATTCTCCCTGTAGCAATGGTTATGTTTGTTTGGGGTTTAATGACTTGGGTTGGTTACAAAGAATTAGCATCAGGTGTTATTTGGGTAGTATTAGGTGGCTATATGCTTATCAAAGTGGCAGGTTGGGAAGAAGCTATACGTAATTTCTACACTGAATTGTTGACAGTTACTAGTGAAAGAGTTGCATTTTATTCGTATGCTTGGTTGATAGCCTCACTTTTGATGCTTGTAGGTATTCTTCAAGGCCTCGACCAAATGCAGGAAGTCTCGAGTAAGGGTATATTGGCCATGGTCTTAGCTTTCTTATCTAAAGATGGTATACTTGTATTGTTATTAGCATCTTTAGTATTAGTTGAGGTCTCAAGAACAATTGATTCATACCTTAGAGATAATATATTCAATATAAATATTGTTAGATTTATTTTTACAGTTTCTAGTATGGGTTTAATAGCTGCTGGAATTGTAGAGATTCTTAATGATCTGTTTGTACTTGACGATTTCAATTCTTCAAATGTTTCATATATTTTAGCAGGTATTGTAGTAGCATTTATTGGTCTTTTAGTACATGATAGTATTCGTGAGAGGCTAAAAGACCATAATTTTGAAAATATGGAAGAACTTCCATCTGAAGAATAGGTTTGAATGGAGAATTTCTTTGTTTTGAGAATAGGTCACAGACCTGAACGTGACAAACGCATAACGACTCATGTGTGTTTGACGGCTCGTGCTTTTGGTTCCTCAAAAATTTTCCTTTCTAGGCCAGATAGTAGAATTGTTAAAACAGTTAATAATGTTGTTGAAAAATTTGGTGGAGATTTTGAAGTTGAGTCTATCCCGAATCCAGAGAATTTTGTAAAAAAGTGGGAAGGCAAAATAGTTCATTTGACAATGTTTGGTTTGCCCATAGATAATTTTAAGGACGAAATTCGAGAAGAGAAATCTCCAGTATTATTTGTAGTAGGTGCTGAGAAAGTCCCTCCCTGGATTTTTGAGTGTGCAGATTATAATGTGTCAGTGGGAAATCAACCACATTCAGAAGTCTCAGCTTTGGCAATTGTTCTCAATAAAATGGATGAATCTGCATGCTATAAGGAGTTCGACGGTAAATTGTCAGTTATTCCTTCAGCGACTCATAGAAGTGTGATAGATACTCGTTCTTTTGATTAGTCTTCTTTTTTTAAATTAGTATTTGATAAAGTAATCTCAATAAAAGACATTCTAAAAGTTCCTTTCTTGTCTTTTCTAGGGACATCTTCAGTTCCTATTTCAACATTATTTATATCTGTATCAAAGTCCTTTCTGAATCGATTTCTGAATTGTTCCGCCACGTTAACAGCGTTGGAAATGGATTTTCCTCTTGCCCTTAATTTAACGTTTTCTATTTCTTCTCTTCCAAGGTATGACATTATGTCTGGAAAGTAGAGGAATGGATCTTCAGCTCCAACAAAAATAATTCCATTTTTACCATCTAGTTTTTTGTTAATTCGGAATTTCCTTTTTTTTGTTTTGGTTTTTGGTTCAGCATCTTTTTTTATCTTATTTTTTGAAGACATTATGTAATCATCTAGTATATCTATATATTGCTAATCAAAGCTTGCATTCTTCCATCTTGAATCGATTTTATTGTAAAAGAACATGCTTAATATGCTAAGAAATCCACATATTATTGATAAGGCAACTAGTATTGTAGAAGGACTGTAATTAATTGCTAGGCTTAATATTGTCATTGCCACCATTGGGGGTACGGATATCAAGAAAAATTTAAGAAAAATAATTGCATCAAAAAGAGCTGAATTTGTTCTGAGGCCAGTGGTTAATGCCGTATAATTAACAATGTAGATTCCTACAGTAATCATAACAACTATTCCTATAGGTAATAAATTCATTTCTGAACTAAGGTACGAGATAATAATCATGAAAATTAGAGGAATCCACCAAGTTATCGTTAAAAATAGTACTAACCGAGCTCTTATTACTTGTGAAACAGTCACAGGCAGTGTGGAATAGAAATTTGGACTGTCTATAGTGTTAAGCCATGAATACAGCATTGTTCCAAAGAAACCAACCATAACTCCGTAAAATATTGTATTGAAATCAACATCAATTGGAAGTCCTTTGTCAATGAACCAATTCATGAAGGTTAAGATTCCAAGAGGGAAGGCAAATGAGAAAAACATTTTAATTCCAGTTTGACTTCTTTGAAGATCTATTCTTTCTTTTGATATGATGAATGGTGAGGATATATTTTTTGCCCAATCAAACTTGTTTTTATATTCATTAAAACGTTCCTTGTAACCTATTTTGGGTATAGTTTTCAATTCGTTAATTTCTTTAACTAGTGCGGTAGAAACTAAGGCAACGGTTGCAGGGATAATTATTGATTTAAGGGCTAAAATTATATTTGCATTTAAGTACCAGCCTAAACCAGGTGTAATTTCTTGATTCTTTATTGAAAGGGCATATGTTATAATTATTAGAATCCCTCCTAAGAACGTCTTTACAAGTGAAATTCTATAAAGGCTAGAGAAAAAATATGCAAATGATAAACCCAGTATAAATGTTGTGAAAAGAGAAACTCCAAACAGGAATACATTTGTTAAGGTAAAATTGCTAAAATAAGTTCCAAAAAGTGCGCCAACTAAAGCAGGAAGAAGTGTAAATATTGAATAAAATATTATTTCTTTTATAAAATAAAGCAGAGTAATTCGCTTTTGGCTTATAGGTTGAGTAGAGGGAAGCCCAATAATCAATCCTAGATATCCAAATATTCTCTCCAAAAAGTCGCTTCCGAAGAAAGCCAAGAATCCCGTAAATATTCCATAAAAGAAGATTGCAATATGGCATGATTCTAAAAATTCATTATATCCTACGTCAGCCATAACTTCATCAGCAAATATCACTGATAAAAATCCTGATATTACGACTAGAATTGGGAATGAATAGAAACCTTTTCCACTAGTAAAACTGGTGTTTAATCTAATTTCTTCAATTAACATTTTCCAAATAATTAATTTATTCATAGTACAATTTCATGGAATAATTCTTCCAAATTTATTTTTTGCTCTTTAAGTTTTTCTAGAGTGATTATGGATTGTATTTTTCCTTCATGTATGATAGCAGCTTTTGTACAAAGCCTCTGGGCGTTTTCGAGTAAATGAGTGTTCAAAAAAACAGTACCTCCTTCTTTTACAAATTGAACAAGCCAATCTCTTACTTTTGTTTGTACTATTGGATCTAAATTGATAAAGGGCTCATCTAGGAACAAAAGGTCACAGTCAGCTATGAACGCAGCAGCAAGCATCACTTTTTGTCTTTGACCTCTGGATAAATTTCTACAAACGCGGCCTTCAAGTGGTTCCATTTCAAAAAATTCTATCCATTTTTCAATTTTAGGGTTCTCTATTTCTCTAATTGCAGCGACCATTTCTAAGACTTCTCTTGGTGTCAAGAAACTCGGTGGCGATTCTTGCTCAGGAACTATTCCTATTTTTTTTTTAACCCTCATAACATTTTTCTGAACTACCAAATCTAGTACTTTTGCGATCCCTTCTGTAGAATTTATTTGACCAGTCAATATTTTTAGGAGGGTAGTTTTTCCAGCTCCATTTGGACCTAATAGTCCGAAAAATTCACCTTCCTCTATCTCTAAATCAACATTATCTAAAGCCAGAAAGTCATCATATTTTTTAGATAAGCCTTTACAATTAATTACTGACATTTGATATTAACTGAACATACCTTTTATAGTTTTTTTAATTATATTTTCATCCTGCTTGTCAATTTTTGGTTCTTCTTTATCTTTTCCAAATACCAATTTTCTCAATGTGAACATTGCTGGATTATATCCTAGGCTCTCTTTTCCAACTAACCTAATGGGTAGTGGCAGTATTTCCCAGGTCCTTCCTATAAATTTCTCGTATTTTTCATCATTAAATATATAGGATGTCCCTTTATCCCCTGCACTCTTCATTGATTTTATAATTATTTTAGTGGCTAAAGTAATAATCATAGAATCTACAGTGCTTTTGGCCATCTTTCCTGCAGTGGATGCTACATTTGCGGCACTTTTCACAGCTCCGCTCGCTATTTCTGAAGCACTATCACTAATCGTTTTTGCTTGATTAGTCACTGTGCCAGTGATGCCAGAGGAAGCTTCTTTTATTTCTCCGGCCTTTTCCTTAGCTTTCTTCTTGATATCTTTAAACATAAAGTAACAACACCAATTCTATTATTAAACGTGTGGTTCAGAGGTGCTGTAGCGGGGGTCGCATAGCCAGGCCAATTGCGCTGGGTTTAGGTCCCAGTCCTTAGTGGTGCGAGGGTTCAAATCCCTCCCCCCGCACCATTTATACTGTTACGATATTGGTTATTATGGGCAATGATTCTGAAGACAGCAAAAAAAGGGTTACAAAGGGAGATAAAAAAGCCAAAAAACGTTTTAGTCGTTACAAGAAGGGCGGGCCTAAAAAAAAGAGAGTTAAGTTGTGATTGGTGGAGTTGAATTAGGAGGTACTAAATGTATAGTTGCAATTGGACAAGATCCGTTAGACATTGTTGAAAAAAGAGAGATACCAACGAGAGATCCAAAAAGTACATTTTCAGATATTATATCCTTCTTTGGTAGATTTCAGATAGATGCTTTGGGAGTAGGTACTTTTGGCCCTATAATCCTTGATTCCGAATCAAATGATTATGGTCTTTTAGTGTCTGAAAGTAAAATAGGTTGGAGTGGAGTAAATGTTCTGCAGGAATTGTCAAAAACGAATATTGCAAAAATCTCTATAGATACAGATGTTAATGCTGCAGCTATAGGTGAGTATTACTATGGGGCTGGTAAATCATGTCAGAGATTAGTTTATGTTACAATTGGTACTGGTATTGGTGTGGGAGTTTTAGTTGGAGGCAAGCCGTATTTTGGTAATTTTCATCTAGAAATTGGCCATATGCAAGTTCCAAATCCCGATGGTTTTAAGGGAGTTTGTGCTATTCATGGAGGATGTCTTGAGGGACTTGCGAGTGGAACAGCTATGGAAGCAAGGTGGGGCATATCTGCAAGTGACCTTCCTGAGTCACATGAAGCATGGGTGAAAGAAGCAGAATTATTGGCTATAGGTTTGGTAAATATAATAGGTAATCATTCGCCAGATAGAATTATATTAGGTGGAGGTATTATGAATCAGAAACATTTGTTTCCTATGATAAGATCTAGAGTTAAAGAGATTTGGAATAATTACACACCCTTATCTCATTTATCAGATTTAATTTTAGAGCCAGGTTTAGGTTCTGATTCAGGTATTGTTGGTTCTTTAATCTTAGCAGATGGTGGGCTCGCCCAGATTTGAACTGGAGTCTATACCACCCCAAGGTACAAGGATGCCAAGCTACCCCACGAGCCCAGTATTTGGTATAATTATGGGTTATAATTAAAGAGACTTAATCGTAAGGTAGTAATTCATCTATTAAATCTAGGTGGGAAACAAAAATTTTCCTGCAACAATATC
The DNA here is from genome assembly GCA_964634895.1 of uncultured archaeon. Taxonomy (GTDB): domain Archaea; phylum Thermoplasmatota; class Poseidoniia; order MGIII; family CG-Epi1; genus CG-Epi1. The sequence continues at coordinate 16,402 of CAZWJS010000011.1, forward strand.
TTTCAAGGCCCAAGGAATCCATGATTTCGCCAGGATTCTCTCCTGCATCCTTTCTCTCTACAAATTCTTCGTAAAGCCCCCCAACAACTTTGTTACAACTAAAACATCTAACTGGAATTAACATGTTAAATCACCTGTAGGATTTCTGCCTCTTTTTACGTGCGCCACGACCCATAGGGTGTTTTGGTTCTTTTCTTCTCGTATCATTAACTAATAATGCACGATCGTAATTTTGGAATAATTTCTGCAAATGGTCATCATCAAACCATTTAATGATTCCTCTTGCAATTGCAGTTCTTGAAGCTTCGGCTTGACCCATAACGCCCCCTCCAGCTACACTTACATTTATATCAACTCTATTTGCTTGTTTTGCTGCAAGTTCCAAAGGCTCCTTGATTTTTAAACGAGCTAGTTCCGGCTGGTAAAATTCAACAGGTTTATTATTAATTCGGACTCTACCTTTACCAGATCTTAGCGTAGCTCGAGCAATGGCAGTTTTTCTCTTTCCACTAGTGTGTACTACTTTAACCATTAAATTTAGCTCCTAGAACTTTAGATATTTCGCTCAAAGTTATATATTTCGCCGAATCATTCATTTTAGCATTGTCAACAGTTTCAATATTCTTTTTTTCAATTTCGTTGGGTTCTCCAATGTCTACTTTTAACCTTTTGAAAGCTTCACGACCTCTTGGTTTTTGGTATGGTATCATTCCCCTTACTGCTCTCTTAAGCATGAGATGTGGCATTCTAGGGTAGTATGGTCCTTTTCTTGGGTGATTTAAGTTTCTTTTGTCAACATATTCTCTAATAACCATATCTTTTGTACCAGAAATTACCGCTCTTTCGGCATTTATTATGTGTATTTGTTCTCCATTCAGCAAACTTTTAGCTACAGAACTTGCTAGTCTTCCCATAATACAATTCTTAGCATCTATAATTTTCATTATCCAATCACCATTACGTCCTTTCCTTTAGGGTTTGATTTGATAAAATCGGTATAAGATATACATTTTCCTCCAGCTTTCTCTATTTTTTCGGTGGCTGACTTAGTAAAGCTGTATGCAGTAACTGTCATTTTTTTAGTAATATTCCCACTTCCCATTAATTTCCCAGGGATGATAGCCTTTCCGTTTTTTTTGATATTGTATTCAAGCTTGCTTATATTTACAATAGGCCAATTGCGAGATGGTCCTTCAAGACGTTTAGCAATGCTTCTCCAAATCGGTGCTTCATTCTTCCGAGAAGCCTCTTTCAAACTAGTTATGGTTTCGACTAGCTCTGAGTTGCTCTTTCGGGTGATTTGTTTCAGCGACATCGTTAGATTCTCAAAGTAGGTTGGCGGCCAGACTGTGCCGTATTTAAAGTATTAGTCGGGTTTAATAGTGACGTTCTTTCCATTTATTTGAATTTTATTTGAGCAAAGCAATTCAATAGCCTTTGGGAATAATTTATGTTCTAAAGGTAATATTTTCTCAGATAAACTTTCCTCAGTTTCATTTTCGCTGAGTTCAACAGATGCTTGCATTATTATTGGCCCAGTATCAACACCATCATCAACTAAATGTACTGTGCAACCACTAATTTTAGCTCGTGCATTAATGGTATCTCTGTGCGCATTAGCTCCCGGAAAAGAGGGCAACAGTGACGGGTGAATATTAATTATTCTATTTTTGTAATGTTTAATAAATTCTGGAGTCAAAATCCTCATGAAGCCTGCAAGTACTATTATTTCAATATCGTGTGTTCTGAGTACGTCTAAAATTTCTTTTTCAAATTCTTCCCTTTTTTTTCCTTTTGATTCAATAAGAGTACAGTCAATATTATGTTTTTTTGCCTTATTTATAGCGCGTGCTTCTTTTTTATCAACTATTAGATGGGTAATTTCAGCATTGGGTAGGTCTCCTTTTTCAGATGAATCAATAATAGATTGGAAATTGCTTCCTCTTCCAGAAGCCATAACTGCAACTTTCATATTTAACTTTTTAGCTTTTTGGGATGTATTTGAGCAAAATACCATCTGCCATACTATTTATGCTATCAAGTTCCAGTTGGAGTATGTTTTTTATGTTTGTGTTGCCTTGTCCTCCAGCAATCGTTGGAGTGTTTGTTCCTCCTATAATTACATTTGCAATAAATATGTAGAATTCATCAAATAGGTTTTGATTCAGAAAGGACCACATGACAGTTTCTCCTCCTTCTACAAGCATAGTTTCAACACCTCTCTTTTTTAGTTTGGGTAAAAGTTTTAAGAGGTTTATTTCGCTGGTTCCACATCTTATTATCTCAGCATTTACTTTTCTATTTATTTGTGTCTCTTCACCGATTGCAATTATAGTCTTGCTCTCTTCGTTTAAAGCATTGGAGTGTTTAGGAATTTGGAAATTAGTGTCCAGAATTATTCTCATAGGATTTTTACTATTTCTATGTTTATTTCTAGCTGTAAGTGTAGGATTATCTTCTATTATTGTACCAATTCCTACTAATATAGCGTCACATTTAGATCTTAATTTGTGTACTCTTTTAAAATCATCTTTGTTGGATAGTTTTAATTTTTTTCTATCAGGTAAAGCAATTTTTCCATCAGCAGAAGCAGCACAATTTAGGATTATTTTAGGGAACACGTAATTCTATTGAGTGAGGATTAAAAGATAATGGGTATCTACTCATTAATGAGTAATCAATATTGTTCTTTAATATTTGGGAATTTCTGTTCTTTTACGTCCTTTACATAGGATTTAACTGCCTTGTTTATATCTTCAAATAAGTTTAGATATCTCCTCAAGAATCTTGGATTAAATTCATGTGTCATTCCAAGCATGTCATGTAAAACTAAAACCTGACCATCAACATTGGCACCAGCACCGATACCAATTACAGGTACGCTTATAGATTCACTAACCACTTTTGCAAGTTTTGCAGGGATCTTTTCAAGAACTATTGAAAAACATCCGGCATCTTCCAGTAGTTTTGCATCAGATAATAGTTTCTCAGCTTCCTCATCTTTTTTTGCTCTAACTGTATAAGTTCCAAATTTGTAAATTGATTGAGGAGTCAGACCAAGATGGCCCATTACTGGTATTCCTGCTGTAAGTATTCTTTCAATAGACTCCATTATTTCGGACCCGCCTTCCAATTTGACGGCGTGTGCTCCAGATTCTTTCATTATTCTGATAGAGGACTCGAGTGCCCTTATTGAATTTCCTTGGTATGAACCAAATGGTAAATCTACAACTACGAGTGCTCTTTTTACGGCTCTAACAACTGAGCTAGCATGGTATATCATATTGTCTAATGTAATAGGTAATGTGGTTTCATGTCCAGCTACTACGTTTGATGCTGAATCTCCAACTAAAATTACATCTACTCCAGCAGCATCAATTATTCTTGCTAAAGTATAATCATACGAAGTAAGCATTGATATCTTTTCATTTTGCATTTTCATTTCATGCAGAACGTTCGTGGTTATTCTTTTATAATCCTTACTCATTTTTCTACCTTTCGGATTTATCTAGAACTAGGGCTATTTATTAAGCATTTTATGTTTTTTACTTGTTCATCAGCCCTAACTCTTTTAATAGGGTTTGGCAACAGGGTAAATGTGCTTGGACATGAGTACGTTCCTATAGGGATTTTTGCGCTTATTGCGTTATCTTTTCCTATTCTGACATTTTTCATCGGAAGGTTCTTCCGACCCAATAATGATAATGCTCTCAAAAATTCGACATATGAATGTGGAGAAATTCCAATGGGAGAGGCTCATATTCAATTTCATTTCCAGTATTACATGTTCGCAATTTTATTCCTTGTATTTGATCTTGTTGTAGTGTTTCTAATCCTATGGGTCCAAGTGTATTTGGAATTAGCCGTTGCTGCAAAGGTAGTAATGTTATTATTTTTGCTATTGACTCTTTTAGGTTTGTGGTATGCCTTTAGAAAAGAGGATGTGATTTGGATATGAGTGGTAGGGGCGTTCAAGGTAATCCAAAACTCCGGAGAGGCTTAGGTTCTAAAACTACAGATTCCGATAAAATAATGGAAGATCCTCCGGCAGGTGACTGGCTTATTCTTCGTTCAGATCAATTATTGAAGTGGATTGATGATGCAGTTTACAATGTAGCAGAAGCTACCGGTGTAAGAGAATTAGTAGATAGAGTCACAAGGCCCATTTTCAACTATGCTCAAAGATTCTCCCCACATCCTTTACATTTTGGTATTATGTGTTGTGCAATAGAAATGGGTCAGGCTTCGGCGCCAGATCACGATATTGATAGATTAGGCTTAGTTTACCGTTCATCACCTAGGCAATGTGATGTTTTGATAGTAAATGGGCCAGTTTGTGAGAAATTAAGGCCCAAATTAAAAACATTATATGAGCAAATGCCTGAACCAAAATGGGTTATCGCAATGGGTGAGTGTGCGATATCTGGTGGTCCGTATTGGGATTCTTATTCAGTTGTTGCGGGGGCAGACACTTTCATGCCAGTTGATGTATACATACCAGGTTGTCCTGTTAGACCTGAAGCATTAATGCATGGTTTTTTGACATTGCAAAAAAAGATTAGAGAAAAAGAACCAGGAATGTTTTTGAGGAGATAAGGTGGAAATTAAATCTTTCATTAAAGAATTGTCTACTACAAAGGGGATTAGTGCAGTTTCATTAGTAAGGGATAATGTAGTAAAGCTTAGTTTGGAGAAAGAAAGTTGCAAGGATTTTTTTACAAAAGTCAAGGAGGATTATGGTTTTGAACATTGTTCCTTGATTAGTGCAGTAGATAATCAGCCTCAGTTTGAATTAGTGTACCACTTTTCGGCAATTAATGGTTCGATATTTATCGATAAGAGTCCTTCTGCAGTAATGTTGGAAATCCATGTTCTTTTAGAGAGAGACACTCCTACTATTGATTCAATATCTGATCTTTGGGGAGGAGCTAATTGGCATGAAAGAGAAGCTTTCGATCTGATGGGTATTTATTTCATAGGTCATCCGGATTTACGTAGAGTTTTATTGCCAGAAGGATTTGCAGGTCATCCACTTAGGAAAGATTATGTATATGAAATACATGAGGAGGAGTGGTAATGGCGGAAATGTGGATTAGTATGGGTCCTCAGCATCCTATGACACATGGGCTCTGGACGCTGAAGGTGAAAGTGGATGGGGAAACAATTGTTGATGCGGATCCTGAGTTAGGTTATCTTCATCGTTCAGTCGAAAAGATGGGAGAGAGAAGGAAATATTTTATGAACACTACCTTGACAGATAGACTCTGTTATGCGAGTTCTACTACTTGGACTCATTGCTATGTTTTATCTATAGAAGAATTGATGGATGTAGAGGTTCCTGAAAGGGCTAAATATATTCGCACTATAATGTTGGAATTACAAAGGCTAGCCTCACATTTAATGTGGGCTGGTGCCTATATGCCTGATTTGGGCCATATTACTGGTGCACTGTATTTCTGGAGAGACAGAGAATTATTTTTGAATCTTTTAGAATTGCCAAGTGGCAGCCGTTTGTTGTATAATTATATGAGAATTGGCGGTGTCAAAAGAGATTTACCAAATGGTTTTGAGGAAAAAACTGAAAGAGTTATGAAACTTTTTGAGCAAAGATTAGATGAATATGCTGATCTTTTTGAAAATTCAAAAATCTTTAGGATGAGAACTGAAGATGTTGGTAAATTCACCGCTTCTCAAGCCCAAAATCTAGGTATAACTGGCCCTAATTTAAGAGGCTGTGGGACCCAGTTTGATCTTCGTCGCCATGATACATATGAGATATATGATGAAATAGATTGGGAAATTCAAACTAGAGAAGCAGGCCCAGGCTACAGTGACTGTTACAGTAGATATATGGTTAGGATTGATGAGATGAAGGAATCTATACGTATAATTAGAGAGTGTTTTAAGAAAATGCCTTCAGGTCCAACTCTTGCTTCTACAATTCCTGTTAGGGCGCAGGGTGAAGCATTTCGAAGAACTGAAGATTCTAGAGGTGAGGCTTTGATGTATGTTGTAGGGGATGGTTCAGACAGACCATATAGATGGAAAATTAAGAGTCCAATGTTTACAACTATTTCAGCATGCCCACATTATTTGAAAGGTTACAAAGTAGCAGATATTCCTGCAATCATGGGTAGTATTGATATTTGTATAGGGGAGACTGATAAGTGAGTTTGTTCAGTGTCTGTAAATCAATGGCAGAGTGGACTGCAGTTCACCTACTTATTCCCGTTTTTAATTTTCAAAAAGGGCTTTTTCCACCATTTAGTAATCCTGCAGGTTCTGTTGCTGATTGGTTAGGAACAGATGGAGGTATTACTACATTAGCTTGGGTTTATGCAGTTAATATTGCCTTTGCAATTGGTATGACTAATTTAATTATTGTTATACATTTGGAGAGGAAAATTGCAGCAAGGATCCAGGATCGCAGGGGACCCATGCTGTCCTTTAGGTCATTTAGAGAGTTGGGAGAAGATTTAGCAGGTAAAGCACCCTCCTGGAAGTTTAAGCAGAATTATGCAGGTATCGGAATATTGCAGAATATGGCAGATGGGATTAAGGCTATTACAAAAGAGTTGATTATACCTGCTAAAGCAGATAGATTTTTGTTTACAATGGGGCCTATAATTTTTATTTCATCCTCTGTTTTTTTATTGGTTTTATTTCCCTTGTCTGATAGGTTTGCTGCATCTTCAGCTCCAGCAGGATTAATGGTAATTATGGCAGCTTTTTCTATAGCTCCAATTGGTGTTTTAACTTCAGGCTGGGCATCTAACAATAAGTATTCTATGATAGGAGGTATGAGGTCAGCTGCACAATTGATGTCATATGAGATACCTCTTCTTTTGAGTATGGCTGGAGTTTTTCTCCTAGCTGGTTCGTTTAATCCAGTAGATATTGTAGAGCAACAGCAGGAATCCACGTGGTTATTTGGTTTGCCAATGTGGAATTTTATTCCTCAATTTATAGGATTTATCGTTTTTATGATATGTATTTTGGCAGAAGTTGAAAGAGTACCTTTTGATTTACCTGAGGCTGAAGCTGAGCTTGTAGAAGGCTGGACAACTGAATATAGCGGTATACGCTATATGCTTTTTTTAGCTGCAGAATATATACGTGGTTTTGCAGGAGCTGCGGTGGCCACAATTTTGTTTTTAGGTGGTTGGGCAGGCCCTTGGCCTATCCCTCCTGAAATCTGGTTTTTGCTTAAGGTTTATTTAATTATAATTTTCTGGATATTTATTAGGTGGACAGTTCCACGAATAAGGACTGATCAAATTTTGGAATTGGGTTGGAAAAAATTATTGCCCTTGTCTTTGATTAATATTCTTATCGTAATTCTTATGGTTGAGGTTTATCCTTATTTTTCAGATATTGTCCAACTACCGGAGGTTTTTTAGATGGGGGGTGAGAGAGATCTAGGGCTAATGGATATTTTTATTAATCCTATGAAAGTTACTCTGAAACAATTCTTCAAGTCTACATTTGGTAAGCCTACAACAGTAATGTATCCACTGGAAAAAAGAGACCCACCTCCTACGTATAGAGGAATGAACGCCGTAATCTGGGATTTGTGTATAGGTTGCGGCATCTGTGGTGAAGTTTGTCCTAATAAATGTTTGAAAATGAAACCGGTTGACTTGTCCGAGGAAGAGCAAGACAAGGCTTGGTATGGATCTCATTTAGCAAAAAGGAAAAATAAGCCTGAAAGGCCAGCAATTAATTTTGGCCATTGTATGTTCTGTGGTTTTTGCGAGGATTACTGTCCAACAGGAGCAATGACTATGACTGATTTCTATGAATTAGCAGATACTAATCGTGAGGGTCTGATTTATCCTGCACGTTCTATGAAAGTAGATTTAGAGGAATTACCTCAACTGCCTTTGACAAATTATATGATGGAATCTCCTGTTTTGGATATAGATCCATGTATAGGATGTAGTAAATGTGTTGATAATTGTCCCACAAATTGTATAATTATGGATGAAGGTCCCCTGAATAAAAAATTAAAGAGTGGTAAGGAACGTAATGTAGAAAACCCATATTTTGATTATACTATCTGTATAGGTTGCTCAACATGTGTAAAGGTGTGCCCAGTTTCTTGTTTACATATGGAGCCGATTAGTAATTCAGGTTCTAGTGGCCTTAAACCAGAAACAACGGAAACGGAGGCATAGTTTGTGGATTTAGCACTTCTTGTTTTCTGGGCCCTAGGTATTTTGATTTTGGCAGCCGCGTGGGCCGTAGTTAATGGCAATGATATAGTTCACTCCGTTGTTTGGCTCTCTACTGTCTTTTTGCTAACAGCAGGTTTATTTATTTTGGCAGAGGCTGAGTTCTTGGCGGTTATTCAGGTTCTTGTATATGTAGGTGCAATTTCAGTAGTTATTATATTTGGAATTATGTTGACTAAAAGGACATTGAAGGGAGGAGAAAATGTCTGATAGAACTGTAATATGGTTTCGTGATGCATTTGTATTAACTTTAGTTATTTATGTGGTTTATTCGGTTGCATCAGCTCCTTGGTCTAATTTGAAAACGGAGGATTCATTGTCTGATTCTTGTGAGACAGGCTGCCCTCCTCGTCTTATTTTCCCGGAGGATGGTTATTATCATTACAACAGTGATCTAACCTTTAACTGGGCTCCAGTATCTGTTGAGTACCAAGTTATTTTTGAGGATGAAAATGGAATTGCTATTTCAAGTGATAATGTAACCGATCAAACCACTTTTATGACATCAAAACTTGTGGCAGGTAATTATACTTCTTTTGTATACTTTAAAGGAATTTATGGATCATATGCAGCAGAGGAATATCCGCTCTTGGTAACAGATGAGCATGATTTAGATTCGTCATCAAAAATAACTTTGATTTGGGCTGCGGCTGAAATGAACTATGATGTCGAAATTAAAATGGAAGAAGATCCTGATATCTTACCAAGTTATCATCCAATTGTGCATGAAGCAAAGGGGTTGGAAGATACAAGTTATCTGTTTTCTGATTTTAAGCCTGGAAAAACTTACTTTTGGTCTGTAACTGGTTCAACTAATTTTACGGACAGCGTTGGTAATCAATTGGGTTTCATTTCAGAAACTTCTACTATTAGAGAATTAAATATAGACACTACTAAATTTTTAGCATTTGAATTATTCAACAATTGGGGCCTTCCTTTTATTTTACTTGGCGTCCTTATGGTAATTGCTTTGCAGGCAGGTGTTTTTTTAGCTAGGGAGGAGAAAGATGATTGATCCCATTCATTTTGTAGTTTTTTCTTCATTACTCTTTATGATTGGTGCTTACGGTGTAATACGCAACAAAAATTCAATTGTTGTTTTGATGTCCGTTGAGATAATGTTGACTGCAGCTAATATTAATTTTGTAGCATTTTCTAGTTTCTATCATGATTTGACAGGACAGGTAATGGCTTTATTTGTTACAACAATTGCTGCAGCTGAAGTAGCTATTGGTTTGGCGATCCTTCTCAGTCTTTTCAAACAGAGAGACACCATCGAATTGGATCTCCTTAATAGGTTGAGGTGGTAATTTTGGGAAGTGTTAGAGAGGCTATGAATCCAAACAGTGTAGCAAATGTTGCATTTTTTACTTTTTTATTTGGTTTTGTAATATTATTATTTTTGATTTTACCTACCGAGGTTTCACCTATTGATTTTGCTTGGATGATTCCAATTTTCCCAATATTTTCTTTTGTAGCAATCCTTATTTTTGGACATTTAGATAAAAGGAAAGGCGGGACATTCGCGTTAGTTGGTGTAGGTTTGTCTTCATTTTTTTCTTTGGCAGTTGCTTATGATATTTTCTTTGCTGATGCAATTAATGGAGATTTTGTTGAATCTACAAGAACTTGGTTTGGAGGTCAGACATTTTCTTTTGAATTTGGAACGTATATAGATAGTTTAGCATCTTTATTGTTACTTGTAGTTGGTTTAGTCTCTTATCTAGTGGTGGTTTTTTCGATAGGATATATGGAGGAGGAAGGAGATAGGCGAATTAGGTATTTTGCCGAAATATGTTTGTTTGTGGGTGTAATGCTGGGTTTGGTAATTGCTAATTCATTTTTACTCATGTTTATTTTTTGGGAATTAGTTGGTGTTTGTTCCTACTTACTAATCGGATTTTGGTATGAAAAGCCCTCGGCAGCCTCAGCGGCTAAAAAGGCCTTTTTAGTAACGAGAGTAGGAGATGTTTTTCTATTATTAGGTTTAGTGATATTATTCAATACTTTTGGGACACTTAGGTATTCTGAATTATTTTCAGATCCTCAACTTTTGATGGAGAATGCGGAAGAAGTAAAATGGGCAACTTTATGCTTATTTGGAGGTGCTGTAGGCAAATCAGCCCAGTTTCCTTTGCATGTTTGGCTCCCTGATGCGATGGAGGGACCAACTACAGTTTCAGCTCTAATTCATGCAGCAACAATGGTCAAAGCTGGAGTTTTCTTAGTCGCTAGAGCCTATCCTCTGATAGTTCATAGTCCAGATACTGCGATTTATATTGCAGTAACTGGAGGTTTGACTGCATTTATTGCAGCTAGTATGGCAATGGTTATGAACGATATTAAGAGAGTACTTGCATATTCTACAATATCTCAATTAGGATATATGTTTTTGGCATTGGGTACTGGTGCCTGGGCAGTTTGGCATGCGGCCGAAGCTGGTCTTGAAATACATGCGCAGGGTTACACCTCAGGTTTATTTCATTTGATGAATCATGCCTTTTTCAAGGCACTACTTTTTTTGGGTTCTGGTGCAGTTATTCATTCAGTTCATACTCAAGATATGAGAGAGATGGGAGGGCTCCGTCAAACCATGCCTATAACTTCTACTACAATGGGTCTTGGAGTTTTATCTATTGCAGGTGTGCCGTTTTTCTCAGGATTTTGGTCCAAAGATGAAATTCTTGAGGCAGTTCACCATAATGGAGAAAGTGAAGGTATTTTTGGGGCCTTATGGTGGATGGCTATTTTGACTGCAGCGATGACTGCATTTTACATGACGCGACTTTGGATGATGACTTTTAGTGGTCCTGTTAAAAGAACTATTGAGGAGATGGTTCCTGCAAAGGATCATAGTATTTCTGGAAATTGGGTTCTTAGCAGGAGACAATTATCTAATCATAGTCATGAATCTCCATTAATCATGACACTTCCTCTAATAATCTTGGCTTCGTTAGCAGTTTTATCAGGTTTCTCTTTGTTTCTTGGTGAGGGCTTTGGTGGTAAGGTATATTATGGGTCTCATCACACATCAGAAGGTTTTATTCAATGGGCCATTCTGGATCATATACTTTCTTCGAGTTTGACTTTTCTTTCAGTTCTAATTTCCTTAACTGGAGTTTCTTTAGGATACCTTTTCTACAAGAAGGATTCTGAAGGTAAAACTATTTTCTCTACAGAATTTGTATCGGCGAATGTTGTTACAAGTAATCTTCATACTTTTTTATCTAACAGAATGTATATGGCAAAGTTATTCGATTGGTTTGGTTGGAGAACTTGGGATACGTTAGCAGCAATTTGTGATTGGTTTGATAGGAATATAATTGATGGTGTCATTAATTTCATAGCTTATTCAGCTCAGCAATTAGGAAACATATTCAGAAGATCTACTTCGGGTTTTACAGGCCATTATGCTTCTTTGAGTATAGGTGGTCTTGGATTTCTTGTTGTCATCACTCGAATTGTCATGCCATTGATGGGATGGTCTCTGTGAAATTTTTAGCTTTTGTAGCAATTTTGTTTACAGCCCTGATTTTTGCATCTTCTTCTACTTCTGCTGAGGAGCATACAGTTTACGTTGGAACAGACGATAATCCCTATGTCTTTAGTTCAGATAGTCTGCGCATAGCCCCTGGCGATACTGTTCTTTTTGTTTGGACACCAGGACAACCACATAATGTAACTCAGGTAACAGATTCTACTTCTTTGGCTTACATCGAAGGAGGAGATATAATTCTCCCATTTCGTTCAGGAGAACCTGTAGATGGAGGTACGTGGCTTTTAGAATCGAATTATACTCAAGAAGAATCAACCCTTTACTACATCTGTGAGCCTCATGTGGGTTTGCAAATGAGAGGTCAGATAATAATAGAGAGCAGACCGGAGATGTCTATGGATTTAGGAGATTTTCCCTGGCTTTCTTATCTTTTAGTATTTCCACTGCTCGGTGCCCTCTGGACGCTAGCCTTTAGAAATAACCCAGGTGCTCCGAGGCTGATTGCTTTGGGAACTACTTTGTTTACTTTAGGTTTATCTATTATTGTTTTTGTTAAGGCAGGGTCAGGGAGTGGTTTCAGGTTGGTTGAAGAGTACGTATGGGCACCCAAATTAGGTATTTCTTTATTGTTGGGTGTTGATGGTCTTAGTTCACCTTTAGTTTTACTTACTGGAATCATTGCGCCACTTACTGTTATTTTTGCTTGGCATGAGGAAGAAAAACCGGCTTTGTTCTTTTCTCTTTTATTAATCATGCAGACGGCGCTTTATGGTGTTTTTATAACACTAGATTACTTTGTTTTCTATATATTTTGGGAAGTTGTTCTGATTCCTATGTTTTTCTTGATTGCTATATGGGGTGGGGAGAATAGGAGATATGCTTCGATTAAATTTTTCATTTATACTTTTACAGCATCGGTAATAATGCTTGTTGGTTTTATGGCTCTTTATCTTGAAACTGGAGCTAATTCTTTTTCAATGATTGAAATAGCAAAATACAATAACACATTTTCGAAGGATTTCCAAATTTGGGTTTTTGCAGCACTCTTCATTGGTTTTGCAGTTAAAATCCCCACAGTACCATGGCACACATGGTTGCCAGATGCTCATGTTCAGGCCCCTACTGCAGGTTCAATCCTTTTGGCAGGAGTTATGCTGAAAATGGGGCTATATGGATTAATGAGGGCGGCACTTCCAGTCTTGCCATTAGGTGCTGAATATTTTGTTCCAATTATGGTTCTTTTGGCTATAGTTTCGATTCTTTATGGTGCGGCTTTGAGTTTAGGTCAGACAGATTTGAAGAAATTAGTTGCTTATTCAAGTGTATCGCATATGGGTGTTGCATTACTTGGAGTTGCAACAATGACTGAATTGGGATTTGCAGGGGCAGTTTTCATGATGTTTGCTCATGGTATTTTGAGTCCAGCAATGTTTATGGTTGCAGGAGTTCTTCATCATCAAGTGGGAACTAGAGATATTCCTAAGTTGGGAGGTTTAGCTAGATACCAACCAACTACTGCAGGTATTTTTGTCGTAATATTTATGGGCAGTTTGGGACTTCCAGGTATGGCTGTTTTTGTGGCTGAGCTTTCAGTTTTCATTGCCTTCTTTGAATCGCATGGTTATTGGCTTATATTGCCTATATTTGGCATGGTATTGACTGCAGGTTATCACTTGTGGGCGTTGCAAAGAGCAATTTTTGGGGAAGACAGTAAGGAAATAGACATAGACGCTGTTCATGAAGCTCATTGGTATGAATATTATCCTATGTTTTTGATTGTGGTTCTCGCTACATTTTTTGGAATATTCCCTCATTATCTGATGGATCCAATTGCTGTAGCAAGTTATGATATTTTAGATTTTATGGGGGTCCTCTAAAATGGATGCTACACTTTTATTTCTGCCAGAATTATTGTTGATTGCAAGTATTATTGCTATACCAGCTTTGTATATAGCAACAGAAAACAACAAGTCATTTTCGATATGCTCTAATATTTCCCTTTTTATTTCGTTAATAGTATTAGTGATCTTTTGGTTCTACCCTGAAAATCTTTCTCTGGATAAGGAAAGTAATTCGTATTTTGTCTATGATCATTTCCGGATAGATGATTTTTCACAAATTTTTAAAATAATTTTTGTTTTAACTGCTTTGACTGTTTCACTAATAAGTTCTTCGTATTTGACTGAGGATGAGCCTCATCAAGCTGAATACTATGTTCTGATTCTTTCTAGTACTTTAGGAATGTTAATTGTTGCTTCAGCTACTGATTTTCTGACATTGTTTTTAGGAATTGAAATCTCAGCTTTTAGTAGTTATGCACTGGTTGCATTTAGAAAGACAAATGATAAGTCTACAGAGGCTGGGGCGAAGTATTTATTGATTGGAGCATTTTCTTCGGCGCTTACTTTGTATGGTATGTCTCTAATTTATGCGTTAACAGGAACCACCAGTTTTGATGGTATCAATGCTTTTTTGATAGGTCTCAATAATGGAGTTGTATCTGGTAATTTCAGTGAAATAATTTTTATCTCGAGTTTATTTATAATTGCAGGTTTAGGATTCAAAGTTGCAGTTATTCCTTTCCATGCTTGGGCACCTGATGTTTATCAAGGAGCTCCTACACCTGTGACTACCTTACTCGCTGCAGGTAGTAAGGCGATGGGTTTTGTTGCGTTGTTTAGAGTATTTGCTTTTTCTTTAGAGCCATTTGGTGATGAGTGGAAATTAGTCCTTGGGATAATAGCCTTAGCGTCAATGACATTAGGTAATTTAATTGCAATATCTCAGAATGATATAGGCCGAATGCTTGCTTATTCCTCTATTGCCCAAGCTGGATATATTTTAGTAGCATTCGCAGCTTTGACAGAAGACGCTATTTCAGGCGCGATTGCACATATATTAGTTCATGCATTTATGAAAGGCGGGGCTTTTGTTATTGTTGCAGGTATTGGAGCTGTAGGTTTGGGTTACACTATTGATTCCTATAAGGGTCTGGCACAGAGATCCCAACTTCTTGCGTTGTCAATGACTATTTGTCTCTTATCATTGGTCGGAATACCTCCTTTTGCGGGTTTCATAAGTAAGTTTTTACTGTTTTATGGAGTTTTGGAAGCAGGTCTTGCCGATGGTAGTACTTGGATTGTAGTTCTAGTTGTTGCAGGGGTTTTGAATTCTGCATTATCACTATACTATTATTTGAGGATAATTAGATATATGTATCTTTATGATCCTCTTGAATCTGAAGCTATTGTTTTTTCTAATTCTATAAGATACGTGGCTTTGATGTCCGTTCTGTTTTTGGCATTAATAATTCCTGTATTCTGGCAATCACTATATGATATCTGTCAGGGTGCTACTGTAGCTCTGTTGTCATGATTGACAAAAAAAGTTCCAAGTATTGCCAATTTGCTAAACTTTGGGATGGTCTAACTCCAAAAGGCGTTAATGTAAATAAAAAAAATGCATTTAGATCACGCATGAAAAATAATTGTCAACAGGAAGGTTTTGAATTTAGTAAGATTAATTCCTATTTAGTTTTCTCAGGAGAATATAAGAATTTAGATGCTGCCTCTATAATTAGGAATGATATTAAAATGATTCGTCCCCCTAGAAGACATTTGCGCAAATTCTAATTTTTATCGCTGCTTAAAAGTTTATTTGCAAATGATAAGGGCACTTGTTCTAGCAATTTTTTGGCATTTGAATCAGGTGCCTCTTCCAAAAAACGTTTGGACATTTTTTGCCATGGGATTATCAATTCTTCAAAGATTTTTTGTGCATGTTTTATTTCCACCCTTTCAATTATTTTTTCCGTATTTCCATTATATATAAAATCGTTAATTATATTTTGATATTGTGGATACTTGCTGAGTTTTGTCAGAGGTAAAGTTGGTATTTTAAGAGCTAAATCTCCAACAGCCGTTTTTGTTATCAAGGAATTTAGTAAATCCAAGTAGTCGTCAGTTATCTGGTATAGAATGCCAACACATTCTCCGTATTTGTACATGCTAGGAGCAAGATCAGTTTTTGGAGAAATTAGAGCCCCTAATTCTGCAGCAGTACTGTAAAGAGCACCTGTCTTTCTCTTAATTCTATCAAGATATACTGATTCACTGTAATTTTTCTTATCTGTAAAATCTGCAATTGCTCCTTCTGATAAGTTTCTAGCACATCTTGCCAGTGATTTCCCAGTAGGTATTGATATTGCTCCATGAAGGGAACCAGTAGCCACCATTAAATCTGCAACGAGTATCGAAGTTCTTGGTCCAAGTTCATTCCATAATGACGGCGCAGTTCTTCTAAATTTATCACCGTCTATCCAATCATCATGTATAAGAGCACCGCAATGGAGTAACTCTAGAGCTATACCACATTCAAAAGCTAAATGAGTATCTCCATCTAAAGCATCTGAAACTAATTTACAAAGGATGGGTCTCAGTCTTTTACCGCCTTTTAGACCTTTTTCAAGTAAGATTGCAATTTCTTTTGGTTCTTTAGATATTTCTCTCTTTAAATGGTCATTAAATTCATTCTTTACTGTATTGTAATAATCACTAAGCTCATCAGATATTTTTAGTCCATTTTCTACACTTGTCTTATTCTTCATTTAATATACTCCAATCCTAAAATCATCAATATTCCTGTTATTGAGTGTATTCCAATTGTTCCCCAGTTTGCTATTGCCAATTCTCTAGTATCATAGCTAGTTATTACTTTGTAGGAGAAAAAGAGGGCAAAGGGTAGTCCTAGCATTGAAAGTAAGGCCCCTTGCTTGATAATGCCATAATTGAACAATAAATATATTGAACTAAATGCAGATATCATTAACAGGAGATACCCCCAACTAGATTTTTCTAATCCTAGAACAACAACTAAATGATTTTTCCCTGCAATTTCATCAGATTCACGATCTGGGAACTGATTAATCCAAAGTATTGCTGTAGTCAAGATTCCTAATGGTATACCAAATAAGAATGCATCCCAATTATGTATTCCACTCATTGCAAAGATAGCCCCCATCGTCATTAATGGGCCGTAATTTAGTCCTATCAATAGTTCACCTATACCTTTTCTTGCAACTAATCTTAGCGGATATCCTGTGTAGAAGTATGCGGAGAAAGCTCCTGCTAATCCATAATAAAATAATTCGAGACGATTATCACCTAAGGTATACATTACTCCAAGGCCCATAATACCAGCTAATGTTAAAAAGCTCGTCGCTAATTTAAACAACTGTTTTTCAGTTATAAGGCCTAATTCTATTGCTCGACTTCCTCCAGACAATTGTAAGAAATAATCATTATTAATTTGGTCTGTCCCGCTCGTCCAATCAAAATAATCATTGTAAGTATTGGCAGCTAGATGTAGGAATGAACCTCCGAAAAATACAAGTGTGAAAGTAGTCCAATCCATTGTGATTAAGTTTTCTTGAATTCCCCAAACAACGGCTGCAATTATCGGTATCCAAGTAGCACTTAGAAAGGGTAATCTTGTGATGGCAACGATTGATATAAATTTAGTAAGTAGTGAAGTTTTTGGCATTGTTTGTTCTGGAGACATGCCCATTAATTCTTTTGTTCTCCCACAATATCCAATATGTTCCCCATCTTTCATTGTAGCAGTACATGTGAATTCAGCAGCAAATCTGGTTCCATCTTTTTTTATGAAAGTTGTTTTGGTAGTATAGCCTTCTTTATTTTGTCTAGCTTTCTTCAACCATTTTGCTACATGGCCTAAAACGACCATACCTGGTGAGAATACAGATACTCTTTTCTTTCCAATCACTTCTTCTGCAGGATAACCAAATAGTTTTTCCGCATTTTTATTAAAAGTTTCTATGCGTCCTTCCATGTCACAGGTTATTACACTAATGATGTTTTCTGATTCTGACATATATCTTATATTTTCTTCCAGATAATGTACTATATAAAACATCCACTAATGGTGCCTAATATTTTATTTTTCTGAGAGGTTTCAGATAATCCAATTCACCTTCTTTCAAAGAGTCTATTGCAGCTTTTGCTCCAGTTAATGTAGTTATGAATGTAATTCCTAATTCAACAGCTAATCTTCTCATTTGAGCTCCATCTGTGGCAGCTCTCCTACCTGTAGGAAGATTAATGATTAAATCCACATCTCCTTTTCTCATCACAGATAATATATCGGGTTGTTTTTTGTCAGAGATTCTCCAAATTACTTTACTCTTAATTCCATTCTTGCGAAGATGGGCTGCAGTTCCTTTTGTTGCGATGAATTTGAATCCTAAATCGATTAATTCTTGTGCAATATTGCTAAATTCTAATTTTAATTTATTTGATATTGAAAGGAACACAGTTCCTTTAGTTGGCAATTTTTTGTTTCCACCTTTCATTGCTTTGAGATATGCAGTTCCAAAATTTGGACCATGGCCCATTGCTTCACCAGTTGATTTCATTTCAGGTCCTAATACGGTGTCTAGTCCTGTTATCTTTAACCAAGAAAAAGTAGGTACTTTGACAGATGCTCCTTTCATAGGTATAATATCAGGTAGATTCTTGATTTTTTCTCCTAACATCAGGTTGACTGCAATCCTTGCCAGAGGATAACCAGTAGATTTGCTGACATAGGGTAGTGTTCGACTAGCTCTTGGATTTGCTTCTAGAAGGTATATTTTTTGATCTTTTATTGCTAGTTGTAAATTTGCAGCCCCAATAATATTCAAGGCTTTGGCTACTCTCTTAGATATTTCAATAATCTCTTTTTCAGTATTTTTATCTAATGATTGTGGAGGCATTACACAAGCACTATCCCCTGAATGTACTCCAGCCATTTCAATTTGTTCCATAATTGCTCCAATAACCACATTCTTTCCATCTGAGATTAGATCGACATCTAATTCTACAGCCCCTTCCAGAAATTTATCCACCAAAACAGGTTTGTCTGGTGTTGCATGAGTTTCTAATTTTAGATATTTCAATAGTTGTGTTTTATTGTGTACTATTTCCATACCTCTTCCCCCAAGAACGAAGGAAGGTCTAACAAGTACAGGATATCCTATTTTTGCAGCATAGGTTATTACTTCATCTGAGTTTTCTGCTGCAGCCCAGTCAGGTATATTGATACCTACTTTATCCATTAGTTTACCACATTTACCTCGGTCTTCAGCCAACTCCATATTGGAAACTTTGGTTCCTAAAATTTTCGTTTTTAGTTTTTCAATTTTGATATATTTCTCAATGTGTGCAGCTAAGTTCACAGCAGTCTGTCCACCCAACTGTAATACAATTCCATATGGTTTTTCCAAGTCAAGTATTTCAAAAATAGCCTCCCGATCTAATGGTTCAAAGTATAGTCTATCGGAAGCATCAAAATCAGTTGATACAGTTTCAGGATTATTGTTTACGACTACAGCCTCGTATCCTGCATTTCTTGCAGCTTGTACGCCATGGACTGTTGAATAATCAAATTCTATTCCTTGACCTATTCGTATTGGCCCCGATCCCAGAATAACTATGCTCTTTCCAGTTTTTAATTTAGTCTTTTGATCTGCATATGTTGAATAGAAATATGGAGTTTTTGCTTCAAATTCACCGGCACAGGTGTCCACCATCAGGAAACTAGATACAATATCTAATTTCTTCCTTTGTTTTCTTATTTTGTCTTGGCTTATCCCAGTTAGATGGCTTATATGTTTGTCTCCAAATCCATTTCTTTTGAGCCTTCTCAACAGTTTGTCCGACAACTTTTTATTGAAATTTGTAGTTTCAATTTCTAATCTCACTAATTTAGCAATTCTTTCTACAAAGAATGCATGAAATTCAGTTATTTCGCATACTTTTTCTATACTCTTTTGAGTCGCTCCCTTATTTTTTAGATACATCCATATTGCAAGTAATCTCCTATCATTTGGTTTGCTTAGATTAGCTTCTAATTTCTTTTTACTCCACTTTAAATCCTCAGGATATCCTTTTCCTTGACCAATTGATCTCCAAGCTTTCATTAAAGATTCCTCAAAGGTTCTTCCAATTGACATGGTTTCACCGGTAGATTTCATTTGAGTACCTAATTCTCTATTAGCCAATTTGAATTTATCAAAAGGCCATCTTGGTATTTTCGTTACTACATAATCTATAGATGGTTCAAATGCAGCACTCGTGTTGCCTGTAACTCGGTTTGATAATTCATGCAATTTATATCCTAAACAGAGCATAGAAGCAATTCTAGCAATTGGGACGCCTGTAGCTTTAGAGGCTAGAGCCGAAGATCTTGACACTCTCGGGTTGACTTCTATCAGGATGTACTCTTGTGTCTTTGAGTTATATGCGAATTGGACATTACATCCACCAATAATCTTTAATCCTTTTATTACTTTTAGTGCAGATGTTCTTAATTTTTGATAGGCTCTTTCAGGCAATGTTAGTGCTGGTGCAACAACAATTGATTCACCAGTGTGGACTCCCATTGGATCCAAGTTTTCCATAGAGCAAACTATTATTGCATTGTCATCTTCATCTCTTAGGACTTCAAATTCAAATTCTAACCAACCTAATATTGATTCTTCTATCAGTAATTGTTTTACTGGTGAGAGAGCCAAACCTCTTCCGGCAATAATTTCCAATTCTTCTTTATTGTAAGCTATTCCGCCACCAGTGCCTCCTAGCGTGAATGCTGGTCTCACTACTACCGGATAGTTGAGTTTTTTAGCTAGCCTTAGTGAATCTTCAATAGTATTAGCTATTCCACTTTTTGCTACAGGCTCGCCTATCTCTTCCATTCGTTTACGAAAAAGATCTCTATCTTCTGACATTTCTATTGACTTTAATGATGTTCCAAGAATTTTTATTCCATATTTCTTAAGAACGCCTTTTTTATTTAGATCTACAGTGAGGTTAAGTCCGGTTTGGCCTCCCATTCCAGGTATAATAGCATCAGGTTTTTCCTTTTCAATTATTCTTTCTACAGATTCTACAGTTAGAGGTTCAATATAGACAATATCGGCAGTGCCCGGATCTGTTTGTATTGTTGCAGGATTCGAATTAACGAGAACTACGGTGTGCCCTGCTTCCCTCAAGGCAGAGCAGCACTGCGATCCAGAATAGTCAAATTCTGCAGCTTGTCCTATAATTATAGGTCCTGCGCCAGGTACTAATATTTTCATTTTATTCATTAATCATCTCACCTACTTTTTCAAATAAAATATTTGCATCCATTGGTCCTGGTGCAGCTTCGGGATGAAATTGTACAGACCAACAATTCTTTCCACTGATTCCCTCGCAAGTTTCATCATTTAAATTTATGAAAGTTTCCTCAACATTCTTTGGAAGTTTGTGAAGTGCAAAACCATGGTTCTGGGATGTTATGTAAACATTTCCCGTGTTAACATCTTTTACAGGTTGATTTCCTCCTCTATGTCCGTATTTCAATTTGTATGTTTGTCCGCCTAATGCAAGACCAAGGATTTGGTGGCCCAAACATATTCCAATAGTTGGATATTGTTTTGTCAATTCCTTTATTGTTTCAACAACAACTTTCATTTCGGAATGATCAGGATCTCCTGGCCCGTTGCTCATGAATACAAGATTAGGTTTTGTTTTTCTTATTTGTTCTGCGGTGTAATTCCAGGGTACAACTGTTACTTTGTTTTTTTCTGCTAAATTAGTTACAATAGACCGTTTTACTCCCCAATCAAAAAGTGTTACTTTTGGACCTTTCTTGCCTTTTTTGTAAACTTTCTCTGTAGAAACCTCTGCTACTAAATTTGAATCCGAAGGCCATGGCATAGATTTTGCTCGTTTTATACCTTCTTCTGGTGTCATTTTTCCATCAGTACTGATAACAGCTCTTAGAGTTCCAGATTCTCTAGTTATTATTGTCAATTCTCTGGTATTTATCCCTTCTAGTCCAGGTATTTTTTCTCTTTTCAACCACTCATCGAAATTTTCTTCACCTTGATGAGGGTACCGACACCATTCCTTTACAATGCATGCTTTGGTCTGTATTTTTTCAGATTCGTAGTTTTCTTTATTACATCCATAATTTCCTATTTGTGGAAATGTAAACATCAGAATTTGACCTGCGTAACTAGGGTCTGTAAGGGCTTCTTGATAGCCCGTCATTGATGTATTGAAAACAAGTTCTCCCTCTACTGTTTTTGGACAACCAAATGTGTCACCAAAAAAAACAGAACCGTTCTCTAGTGCAATCCATCCCTGCATCTAGGTAGAAGCAGTTTGGAGGGGGCTTAAAACAGGAACGGTTATAGGCTCTCGAGGAATTCCTTTTCAGTGAAGTGTAATCTAGAAGGAATAACTAGGCTGTGTGGTTCTTTTCCTAAGTCTGTCTTTGCTAAATCTTTCAATTTCCCGTACCATAATATTTGTTCCTCACGGCCCACTCTAGCTGCCGCTGCAACTTTTATTTCACCAGATAATTTTGCTTCAATAAGTTGGCATGCAGCCTGCGATGCAGTCATGTAAATTGGTTCTTCATCTGGTTGGTCTGCTTTAAGGTCTAGTAATACTAAAGTATGGTTTCCATTTTTCATATTTACTTTTATTTTGTCGATGGGGCTTAGGGGTTTGTAGTTTCCTTCCGGTAGAACAAGTGTTGCTACAGGTCCAAAATTATAGTGTTGCAATCCTAAAACACCGGCAACCGCCGTCAGAACTGAAGCATTGTGTATTACTTGATATTCGATATTGAGTTTCTTACATTCAAGCAACAAACTAACATGTGTCGTAGCCGATAAGGCATCACCAACAATTAAGAATGAAATATTTTTTTCTTTTGCTAAATCTATTATTTCAGTGGGTTTTTCTACTTGACTTCTCGAAAGATGTATTGGTTCTTTCTGAGATTTTAATTTGATCCATTCTAATGTTTCTGAGTGGATTGGTGAAGTGTATGTTTCATAGAAAATGTGGTCTGAAAGACTGAGTGCTATTACTCCATCCATGGTGATGGAATTTGGCCCTCCCAACCCTAGACCAATTAATGTTAACATGAAGCCTTATTTGAGGCTCTCTTAATTAGTTATCATGGCGTTATTACAAGATTCATTAGAGATTCGTACGAATCCTAAATCTTTTCTAGATATTACAAGTAATGTTCAGAAGTTTGTTACTAAATCTAAGGTTCAGAATGGCGTTTGCCATATATTCATTAAGCATACAAGCGCAAGTCTAATTATTCAGGAGAATTATGATATTTCTGTAAGGCAAGATTTTGAGACTATATTTTCGCATTTAGTCCCTGAAGATTTTCCTTATGTTCATAATATGGAGGGTAAGGATGACATGCCAGCCCATATACGTTCAGCTTTAACTAGCACTTCGGAGGCCGTTCCAGTTACTAATGGTAAGCTTTCATTGGGAACTTGGCAAGGAATATATTTGTGGGAGCACAGAGATAAACCTCATAATAGGATTGTAATGATTAGTATGGTTGGTGTCTAATCATGGAATTCAATCAATATAAAGCCAATGCAATGAAGAAATTAGATTATGCTAAATCAGAAGGTTTAGTTGATGAAGGTGTAATCGAAGTTCTCAATGCTTTTAATTCACATCCTGATATTTTCACTACTTCTAGCTGTGCTGGTCGATTGCAATTAATTGTTCTTCCTGATATAGGCCGTAAAGATTCGGTTGAATTAAGAAAAACATGGCATAGACCTGTTGAATTTGAAGAAGTTAAAAAAGCTCTCGATAATTTAAAGATTCCTGCTAATTCGATTGTTATTCTTCAAGGGCAATCACCAATTTTCCATGTAGCTTGTAGGACTATGGAATTAGCTCAGAGATTCA
>CAZWJS010000012.1:0-39677 GCA_964634895.1 uncultured archaeon
TTCTTAGGATAATAATATATTTCTATCTTTACGTCATCTGCGTCTGCGTTACCTATATTTTGAACATTAACTAACACAACCACTGTATCCCCATCCTTGACTTGACTTGCATTACCTATAGCTCCATCAATTTCTAATTGAATATTTTCTTGAGATACTACTATCTCAGGTCTCTGAACTACAACTCTAAGGCTAACCTCTTTACGGGCATCTGGATTATCTTCTGTGTCCCTTACTGATATTTCAATTGTATGATTACCTTCCTCAGCTTCGTCATCAACCACAACAAACACCCATAAATCATCAATTCCTTCAGCCTCAATATCTACTCCTGAAGAAGACCATATCTGAGATTGGCCACTATCCTGCCAGAAAGAGACTGACCAGTCATCGTCTAGGGTACTTTCTATATCTGGTATGTACGTATCCTTATGCGATCCTGTATTCTCCAATTTAACTTTAAATTTTACTTTATTCTTTGAAGAACTGCCCCCTCCCATATATTCGGGATAAATCTCCTTAATAGTGTCTATAGGTGTCAGAGAAAGGTCCCGAATAGGGTCACGAACATCTACTGTAACTGAGGCTTGAACAGCTTCTTCTTGACCATCTCCTGCTGAAGCTTCAGTAATAATTGTGTAATTACCTTCATCTGCATCCTCATTAGGAGTTATACAAAGGTAAAGATTTCTTGTCGCTCCAGCAGCAATTAATCCAGTGAAGGAACCTGAGCATGAAGAGCTAGTGAAAATACTAACATCATCCCAATCGTCGGGGTAGGTAGTTTCAATTGTTTCAACAAGTATGCTATCTTGTCTATTTCCAAGATTACGCAATTTCAGTGTGAATTTTACCATTCGATCCTCTTCATTATCTTCAGCTGAGGGATAAGCTGTACGAACATCTTCTCCAATCACAGTTAAAGAAGCTCCATAAATATCACCAATCTCGGTTGTTAATTCTTCGTTTTCACTTACCGCTAAGTCACTTTCAGATTTAGCTTTTATTCGAACTTCGTATTGATTTCCTTCAAGTGCATCTCTTTCTTGAGAAGTACAGTTGTCATCATATTCAGGTAAAGCTACTGTGACGATGACAGTGACAGTTTCATTTGCATCTAACTCAACAGATTCAGGATATACTGATGCCCAACCAAGATCATCATCCAATATTGATAAAAGAATTGTATCTGATACATTGCCTGTATTTTTTACGGTTACGTTAAATGAAGCATTCGCGCCAGGAATACGCTCTAAAGTTGTAACATCAACATCAATTTCAACTCCTCTAGGAGGTTCTACATTAACTTCCATATATGCCAAATTATTACTTAAGGAGGGGTCTTCTTCAGTATTGTTTTCATCTGAGTCAATGATAATTAAAAATACATATATTCCTTTTTCCGCGTCACTAGGGATAGTATATGTCCATTCTATTTTATCCGGAGGAATTTCAGATTCTAGAGGGCTTATGTAATAAAACATATAATTACCTATATCAGATAAATTACTAGGCGCTTCGTCATCTGGACCGAAATAAGCAGTTATAGTAACTGGATTCAATGTACTTACATTACCACGATTTCCATACTCAACTTCGAACGATACTTTTTCGCCTGATATTACGTTTCTACCATTCAACGTAGAATTAGGATCAACCCAAAGATCAGCTTCATCTGTTTCAGGTTCAACATCGATATAATTCTCAAATATACCATAATTACTACTGGAATAATAAATAGTCGCAGAGTAGCAAACTTCTCCAGTCTCATCAAAAGTAATCTCCAGAGTTACAGTATCTGATTCGCCGGCCCCCATTGTAATTGTATCAGACTCGTCTGTTAAATTGTTCTGATCACAATCTGAATACAAACGTACAGTAGCATTATAATCATAATTTCCATTATTAGCCCATTCGGCTATAATTTCATATGATATATTAAGTCGTGGAGGTGGATTATTCGGTGGTTTGTACAAACTAGTAATTTCGAGATCATCAGAAGGAGTAGCTTGTGCATTAGTAAAACCAAAAACAACCAAAATCAGCGAGGATAACAGAAATATCCTAAGAAGCTCCATATTACAATCGTATTATTTTGGGTATATAAACCTATATATTTTTAAAATCAAATTCTAGTTTTTGTTTCCCGACTAAAGTCTTAGACCTATGGAAAGTATCTTTTCGGTAATCAAAAGGATATGTAACATAATTCAAGTCTTTATCATAGGTTTTGTACAGAAAATTCTCCCATAAAAAGCCCCATGTACCTCCTCCTGAGAAAAAATCACCTCCAGAAACCCGCTTTATTTCTTTAAGAACTTCCTCAATATCTTCTGAAAAAGAGATGGTTCCAGATTCCATAATCACAAAAGAATTGGTATCAAATTGTGACCATGCTGCCATGTCATTGATGTTCATTCGATTACACTTGGAACAACCATTAAGGTCAATCGTAACGTCACCATGCTTACAATTAGGGAAAAAACGCGACATGAATCTGAAATAATTACCATGGCAGGGATCTCCAATTACCATCAAATTTTTTTCTTTGACTTTGCTGAGTTCCAAGGCTTCCTTGTAAAATTTCTTAGTCCGAAAATATCTTCTAATCATCTCAATAGTACCGATATACTCTCCGTATTTAACTATAATTAGTACAACAGACAATAATCTAATATATTAGCTAACTAATCAGCATATATGCTTGAATCGATTAAACTAGCTGTAGCGATGGCTCTGGCACTTTCGCTTTGCGCTCCTTGCTCGTCTGGTTTAGCTAATGAATTTTACGAAATTCAGACTGAAGAATCTGACAGAGAATATTCTAACGGATGGACTCACAGACCATTAGCTGAATTATTTACAAGTCTAAGCTGCGTCTACTGCATGAGTTATGCTGACCCTGCAATGGAAGAAGTAATTCACGACGGAGAGGGAGATGAAGCAAATCCTTACAATGTTGTTGTATTCCATCAAACAAATGGAGGTGCAGGAGATGATCCTTTCCATACTGAGGATTCTAAATCCCGAATGAGAGATCATTACGGCCAGACAGGTACTCCTAACGCTCAATTTGATGGAAACTACCGCTACGTTGGTGGTGGTGGTGAATCTAATTACCAAGACTATACTAATGCGATGTCTGAATCTGGTCAAAGAGAAGGTGATGGGAATGATGAACCTTTCAAAATAGTGGATTTGGATATCTACAGTGAATTCATTGGTTCTGAGAGTGAAGGTGAAGCTGGACAATTCAAAATAACTGTAGATATTGAGTACCATGGGCAAACTGGAGGAGATGGTGGAGTACCAACCGAACCTGATGACGTTCTTGGTGAAAGTCCGGAACTAAATGGTGAGCTCTTTGTATTTATGGTAGAAGATGGAGTCCCCGCTTATTCTTCATATCTTGATGAAATTTGGACCAATAGAATGGTTTTCAGAGAATATGCAATCGATGACGAAGAATTCACTTTGGAAGAAGGAGACAATACCCAATTTAGTGCGGTTTGGAAAGTACCAACAACTCAAGTTGATGGTGACGGAATATCAAGTGATATCAAAATTCCAATCAATCCTGGTAGAATTATACCAATCGCTGCAGTATTCGATAGAGATGATACGGATTCAGGAAATGATGAAGATTCAAATGGAGATGATACATATCCTACACCTAGAGCAATTCAGTCTGCTACACCAGAATCTACGATGTACGACAACCCCGATAGAGACGTTCCCGAGATAAAAACAAAGACTGAAAAATTTATAGATGAAGGTGCAGAAATTCAAACTACTTTCGATGCTGATGAAGGGATCGGAACCTCTTATGTTGTTTACAATTATGAATCTAGCAACTTTACTGGGGAATGGATAACTGATGAAATGAAAATTGAAGGTGAAGAGGTCTGTGATGAAGAAACTGGAATTTGTTATGCATATGCAGGCGCTACAGGAACTTCTGTATTGCCATATTCTGAAGATAATACAATATTTTATCAAATTCTTTTTGTTGATGGAAACAAAACTTCCAGTAAAACTGAAGTCATTCAGTTTGTGGGTGCCGATGGAGGTGCCCCTCCTGCTGAAGAAAGAGAATTGCCAGTTCTAATGATTGGAATTGGTGCCATTATCATAGCACTAATTGCAGGCTTTGTTGTTTGGGCAAGAAAACCTAGTATAGGTTAAACACAACTGTAAAATACGTCCCTTATAATCTCAAACAAAGTGATAGTATGAGCACTATACGAAATTTTACCGCAATGGCAGTCTGCTTTTTGTTTGTTATTTCTTCCTTTGTAGCGCCAAGTTTAGCTACTAATCAAGAACCTGATGAATATCCTAATGGGTGGACACATCGACCTATAATGGAACAGTTTACCAGCTTAGGGTGCCCTCCATGTATGGGAATTGACCCTGATGTAGCAAAATTATGGAAAGAATTCAGAGAAGATCCGGCACAACCTGTAACATTTGTTTCATTCCACCAAGTCAACGGTGGCTCTGATGATGAATTTGCTAGTCAAGAAGCAAAAGACCGATATAATCACTACTCTGTTCAAGGTACGCCTGATGCGCAATTTGATGGTGGCTACATAGAAGAATTAGGTGGCGGTGATGGGACCTATGATACTTACAAAGATCATTATTTCGAATGCGGTGAAAGAGATGTTAAACCAACCGAATTGAGAGTATGGCAAGAATTTAAAGAAGATCGATTTGTTTTTACTGTAAATCTGACTTACCTAGGTGAAGGCGGACTCACTACACCACTCAATCCAGACATCTTGGATTCAAGTGTGTATTTGTTTGTAGTGGAGGATGATATTATGGCTTGGAGTTCTGTAGAAGAAAAGGAAGTCCTTACGCATAATGTATTCAGAGAAAATGCCTTAACCAATGAACAAGTTGAATTACAAGCTGCAGAAACTTGGAGTCATCAAGTAGAATGGGTTATTCCAGACACCATTGACTATACAAGTGGACATGAGGACAGAGATGGAAATCCTCAAGAAGGTGAACATCCTATTCCTACTCCAATTAATCCTGCTAAAATTTCAGTTGTAGCAGTTGTATATGATAATGATGATACTTCAAGAACTACATCATCAGGAAAAACTGGCAATGCTGCAGATACGCCAAGAGCAGCTAACTCTGCAACCCCACAAACAACTGCATACGATGAACAAAATGAGCCCCCAAAGGTAGTTACTTACGAAGAGAATCTTAATGGGAATCTTGCTGAGATTAGAGCTACGCTCGAGGATGAAGATGGAATCGGCTCTGCTTATGTTATCTACAACTTTCACAACGGCTCATATGATAATGAACCTTGGGGAGTAATGCCAATGGAAATTGATGAAAATAATGTTGCCAAAGCTTCAATCGAATTTACTGATGGAGATCCTGTATGGTATAGAATCTTATTGGTAGACGGAAAACAAGGTTTCTCAGCTAGCGAAGCTAAACAATTTGAGGGAACTGGTGGAGGAAAGGTCAGTGAGGATGCACCTGGTTTTGGCTTCATTGCTGTAGCAATGGCTTTATTGATTGGATTAAGTAGAAGAAGAGACTGAAATTAAAATGGCCAAGAAGAAAGCAGAAGCTGTTCAGAAGACAAATTGGGATGTACTTGTTGAAAATAGTAAAGGTTTCTGGAACAATACTGTAATGGAGAATCAAATTCTATTTGGAATTGGAACTTCAGTAATGTTAATCTTGGCAATCGTTCTTTATGGCATGATTGGGGGAGAGTCAGATGCTCCAGATTTTGAATTAAAGGATACTGAAGGAAACACGTTCAGATTATCTGATTATAGAGGAGAAAAAGTCGTTATTCTTGACTTTATGTTTTCTACTTGTGGGCCTTGTGAAAAATTTGTACAAGACTCTCTCGGTCCATATGCTGAAGGTATGGATAAAGATGAAGTGATTATTATATCCATAAGTGTTTTTGAAAATGATGACGAAGAAACACTAAGAGACTTTGCGAAACAGCATGATTGGAAACATGCCTTAGGAGATCCAAACGGAGATATTGAAATCTCATATGAGGTTACAGGTACACCTAAAGTTTTCATAATTGATAAGGATGGGCAAATAACTTACGAAGCTGGAGGCACAACTGGGAAATCTGTTCCTGATAACCCTGAGGACCTTGAATTAGAAGTTGACAAAGCATTGAGTGGACAAGGAACTCTTGTCAAAGTAAAAGAATCTTCAATATATTTGTTTGCAGTAGGGGCTGGTGTAATGGTTTTCTTTTCCCCGTGCTCATTCCCAATGTTGCCTGGTTACATGTCGTTTTATCTTTCAAACAAGAAGCAGCGTATTGGTACCTTTGACGAAAAAGCAGCGAGAGAGACACTTCCTGACGGGTTAGCTGCTGCTGCTGGACTAATGGGTGTTTTATTGCTAATTGGAATTCTACTAGTCCCTTTTGTAAGCGTAATTGGTGGATTTATTCCTGTATTAGAATTAGTAGTAGGAATTCTAATTTTAGGATTAGGGGCTGTAATGGTAATGGAATATGACTCTGAAAAGATAGTTAGACCTTTCAGAAACCTAATGTCAACTATTGCAAGCTCCTCGCCTGCAGTGGCAATCAAAGAGGGAATTGAAACTGGAATATACAAGACTACAGGTAAAGAATTCAGTTTTTCTGATAGTGAAGCTGGAACAAAAACCGGTCTTTTCTGGTATGGTGTTGCTTATGGTTCTGCTGCAGCAGGATGTGTAGCTCCAGTCGTTATAGGTCTGCTTACTGCTAGCATTAACCGGGGTTTAGTGACGGGATTACTCGTCTTTGTGATATTCTCTGTAACTGCTGGAATTTTGATGGTTAGTTTTACAATGATGGTTGCTGCATCTGAATCGACACTTGTAGACAAGCTCAAAGCATCTACTAGGCAAATCGAAATGGCTGGTGGAGCTATTATGATGATTGTCGGCGTTTACTTGATTTATTATTTCCTTTCAACCGAGATATTCTAGATATTTAGTTGGCAATTCTGGTTCAGGGACTAAATCTTTTCCAAATGCTTTCTTTCCTACACTAATCAGTGTAGTTTCCATATATCTTTCTGCATTAGTATACAAGTCATCAAAATAGATGGGACGGTGTGCCTTAGATTGATCATCATCTATTGGATTATTTACAGTAAGAATTTCATTGTCTTCTCCACTAATAACAATCCAGTGAGGAATATTCTCATCCTCTTCTTCAAAAATAATTGTTGAAACTAAAGCTATCAAAACTCTATCGACTTGTAAAGCATCGCGAACGTCTTTCAAAGTAGGTTTACGTATTTCTTGAGTAGTGCCATTAAGAGCACAAGCCCGCTTCTGCATATCATGGAAGAATTTTAAATAATTCTCA
Source organism: uncultured archaeon (assembly GCA_964634895.1). Classification (GTDB taxonomy): domain Archaea; phylum Thermoplasmatota; class Poseidoniia; order MGIII; family CG-Epi1; genus CG-Epi1. The sequence goes on from CAZWJS010000012.1 coordinate 7,376, forward strand.
CTTCCTTTCCCATCTTTGATATAAGTTTTTGCTCTTTCGATTAATCCTAAATCACCATTATCTGTTATTATGTGAGGATAGAGACCTCTAACTGCTAAAGGTGCACAAACTCCATATCTTCCGGCACCTTTCATCTCTACGGCATTTGTCTCTCTCCATAATTCCACTTCAAGGTCTCTATCCATTTCACTTACAAAATTGAAATATTTCAAAGCCATTGCTACACATGCTGAACCGCAACTAAAATCCATGGTTTGCGTGTACAAAGGGACGTCTAAATTCACAAATAACCACTCAAGGAGTGGCCAAATAACATTTGCCTATTTTGAAATTATTGGAAGAAGACTATTAGCTGCTGTTTCTGCCGCATTGGCAACGTCATCAAGTCTCTGGATTAGACGGTACATATGAGCTGCAGCTAAGGGCTGGTCATCACCATTAGTAAAGACATATGCTGCTGCTTTAGCCTCAGCCTTGTCTGCCTTATGCTCCAATTCATTTACCCTAGCAATATGCTCATGCATTATCTCTTTCTCTTTATTAGCAAAAGCAGACTCCAACAAAAATTCGAATCTTCCTACTGTTATTTGATATTCTTCTATCGTAGCTGTTACAGCTTCGGCCAGATCAAGTACTAGTGACCGAGCCTTAGTATTGTCATACAAATCCCTGAAAGACAATATTTCGGCTACATTCTCAGCATAATCTGCTATTCGATCCTGGCGGGAGACAAGATCCAGAAAGACCGGCTTATCAACTGCCAGTCTTACATTACCTCGTACCATATCTCTTAACTTGTTCTTGATTTTATCGGCCTTCAATTCGGACTTGGAAGTGGCTTTGATATGTTTCTTTACAGCTGACCCTGCACAAGCGGCCTTCACACAATGATTCATGTTTTCAACTGTTTCAAAAACTTTTTGAGCGTGCTTGTAATATGATTTGAATACGCTGGGGCCAATCCGACTTTCAAACAGTTTCATTATTAGGCCCCATTCCCAACATCAATTTCAACCTTTGGTCCTGTTCTTATTGAATGATAGAGAAGCCAAAATATGGCTGACATTATAACCAAGACCGTGATAATGAAACGGGTTTCATTGAGCCCGAATATGAGATACAGGAACATTGCCCCGAAACCTGCTGCTGGTATGCTGGCAACCCAACTAGCTGCTATTTTACCAAATACCCGAAAATCAACCGATGAAGCTCCGCCTGCAAGTCCTACTCCCACCACAGACCCCACAAGCGTATGTGTGGTAGAGATTGGAATGGCTAAAAATGGCATAGAAAAGATCAGAACAGTGGTCGCTGCTGCAAATTGGGCTGCAAAACCCCGAGTAGGTGTAATGTGTGTAATCTTCTCACCGATTGTCTTCATTACGCGATAACCCCACGTAGTAATTCCAACAACAATCCCTAAACTACCAAGAAGTACCAACCAGAGGGGGACCTCGGCTTCGGAGCCCAAAGAACCCGCCTTAAAGACCTGCCAGACTGCAGCCATAGGACCTATGGCATTACTCCTATCATTAGCTCCGTGTGCAAACGCAACATAACAAGCTGTAATTACCTGTAACCAAACAAAAATTGTCTCAACACCCTGATATCCCGTCTCCTCAAACTCATACTTACGTAAAATTACATAGAGAATGGTACTACAGAATAAGGCCAGAACTAAAGCTGCTATCAAACTATTTGCAGGCAGGCATGCTCCCAAAGAATCAATGAAACTCAAACCTTCAGCACAATTCTTCGAGGGGAGCCAATCGCTAGGCAATATATATTTGAGGGCTTTGAACTGCAATGCGAGACTTAGCACAAAAAAAGTTGGGAGGGCCAGTATAGGTGCCATCCATCTTGATCGTTCAATCGGATCTGTCGTATCCAAAATCATCGTTTTTATAATGTAAAAAGAGCCATAGGCCAGAATTCCACCAAGAAGTGGAGATGCAATCCAACTGATGACTATCTGACCTACTTTAACATAATCAATCATGTCTGAATCAATGAAGAACCCGATACCGACGATTCCTCCCACAATACTGTGGGTTGTAGAGACTGGAAGGCCATAACGGGTGGCTAATGTAATCCATAATGCTGCTGCAAGCATTGCCGCAATAAATCCATAATAGAGTTCAGTCGACAATGCAGCCATTTCTTCCTCAGAGATAACCAAAACTCCTTTTCGTACTGTATCTGTGACTGCATCACCTGCAAAAAAAGCGCCTAGAAATTCAAAGACAGCAGCAATAATTATCGCGTTACGTAATGTCAGGGCTTTGCTACCAACGCTGGTACCCATAGCATTCGCTACATCATTGGCCCCTATGTTCCAGGCCATATATCCTGCGATTACTATCGCTAGGAATATCATCAAATCTAATCCAAACATTAGTTCAGGCTTAAACACCCTATAAATAAATATATGCTAAATATTATATATAGACTATATATTTGGTCAAGAACAGAAGTGGAAGGAATAACATGGAAAGTAGAAAATTACAAAAAACTGGCGGATCTACTTTAATAGTCTCATTGCCAAAAAAATGGACAAAAAAAAATAAGCTAAAAGCGGGAACTGAAGTTAGGATACTAAGACAACCAGACGGGACAATATCTATTGATCCAGGCTACTCTAAATCTAGTAAAAAAATGTCAATTGTAAAATGTGACAATGAAGAAAGTCAACATCTATTTAGAAATTTAATCGGAACCTACCTCGCAGGTAGCACTGAAATAAAAGTTATAGGAAACCCTAGACTAACTGTAAAAGAAAGGAAAACTATACGTAAATTCTCTGCAAGCGTTATTGGATTAGAAATTATAGAAGAAGAAGCTACTGAAGCGATCCTAACTGATATGTCTAATCCTGGTGCATTGCCCTTCAGAACAGCAATCAAAAGATTATACAAAATTGTCAGTGCTATGTACAACGATTCAATTTTAATCCTAGAAGGCTCTGAAGACTTAGCTGCAGACGTTGTTGACAGAGATAAAGAAGCTGATAAGTTACAATGGTTTATTGAAAGGCAATTCAATATGATGCTTGAAAATTCTAGTCTATCTCGTCAATTAGAAGCTTCTTCTTTCGAAGGTGTTGTTTACTCAAATGTTGCACGTTATCTAGAAAGGATTGCCGATCACGCCTGTAGACTTGCAGAGATAGGATATGTTGCAGGGCTTATTCCTGGAAGAAAAATGCTGCCACTGGCAAAAGATGCAGGTGAAATAATGAAAGATTCTATGAAAAGTTTTATCAATAATAAGCCTCGTAAAGCTACAGTTGTAATTGACAAAGGAAAGAAAGCTGTGAAAAAAGCACAAACGTACTTTGAAAACCGATACAAAAAAGAAATGGAACACCCTCTTGAATTCTCAATAGCAATGGATGCTATTATGAGAACCATTGCATACTCAACTGACATCGCTGAAGCTGCAATAAATTATTCAGCTAAGATAGGGAAAAAATGATAACTCGACTAATACTGATGCGTCATGCCAAAAGTTCATGGAAATATCATGAACTCAGTGATCACGAACGGCCTTTGAACAAAAGAGGGCGGAAAGCTTCAGTCAAAATTGCTAAAGAATTGATTAGACTAGATTGGATTCCTAACAGATTATATTCTAGTGATTCTACAAGAACAAAAGAAACCTGGGCAAGAATGAGTAAACATATTCGAGACGTGGATGTTGAATACTCTCGTAAATTTTACCATAGCAAACCAAAGAAAATCATGAAAAATATACCTGATGAAGTAGATTATGAAACGATAATGATTCTAAGTCACAACCCAGGATGTGCTGACTTTCTCGAATATTTGTGTGGTGAATGTCACAGAATGCCAACGGCAGCTGCTGCATTACTTACAATAAAAGATCAAAATAAGTCATGGAAGACAAGTGAGAATTGGATTCTTGAAGAACTGCTTTGGCCTAGAGAATTATAAGCCTAAGAAAACTTTTGAAAATCCAATCGCAAAAAGTGGTATTTGTAAACCAAAATTTGCTAGCACTGGTTTATCCTGTGTAATGTAACCTGCAATCGACCAAAAGACTACTCCTGAACCATGCAAAAATATATTTATTGGATATACATTCAAATTTGTAAACAAGATTCCACTTAGAATCAATGCTGTTCCTAGCCATTTCATTCCTTCTATTTTATCCATAAAACACCCTACCTCAACTATAATGAAAAGTGACTAAATATAGATTTTAAACATATTCTATTTATTTTGTTACCATACCTTTTAGCTTCAATATACAGCTATTGCCGAATTGAGATACTTCTGAAGCAGGCTCTGTTTATTTATAGGCTACTCTTGAAATACACTTACTGAAGAGCGAGAACGCACTATGGAAGCTGTCGGTAAAAGCCTGAAAAATACGCCCACTACGACTGTGCAATCTACAGTCTCAAAGGATAACATGCCTTATGAGATTGCATTCTGGATGTGTGCGGTTGCCTCTATACTCTTAATTATCTATGTTAAAATTACAGAAGCGCTACAACTTCATTGGATTTTTGTTATATACAGCGTAGCTGTAGCTTCCCTTATAGTTAGTAGATATGTGTTTTTCATGCTTGAAAAGCCCACTTTACTTGCTAAAGGAAAATATTTACCAACAATTCATGCAGTGGTTACATGCTTGAATGAATCTAAAAGTGTATATTCAACTGTTAAATCTATTTTCAAATCGAATTATCCGAAAAATAAGATTAATATCACTGTAGTTGATGACGGAAGCACGGATGATACGCCCGTTTGGCTTTCAAAAGCAAAAGAAGATTTTACCTGCGAAATTATAACTCTGGAAAAAAATGTTGGCAAAAGAATGGCTATTCAAACTGCAATGAAAAACAATAATTCTGAGATTAGCGTATTGATTGATTCTGATGTAAAACTTTCTAAGAATGGACTAAAAGAAATTGTTAGAGGTTTCAGTAATAAAAAGATTGCCATTGTATGTGGAAATACAGGAGTGAGCAATGCAAATGCAAATTTACTTACTAGAATGCAGGAACTATACTATTACCTAAGTTATGGATTGTTCCGATCTGCAGAATCATATTTCAGAACTGTGGTATGCTGTACTGGCTCCTTTTCTGCATATAGAACTAATGTATTGAAGGAAGTCGCTACTGATAATTGGGTCAATCATAAATTCTTAGGGAAAACTAGGACCTTTGGAGATGATAGAAGTCTTACTCGATTGGTCTTATCAAAAGGTTATGATACAGTCTATCAACCGCATGCGAATGCTTCAACAGTTGTTCCAGACACCTTGGTTTCATTTATCAATCAACAAAGCCGATGGAGAAGAGGATATTTGTTTGAAGCTATGATGGCTTCTACACATATGTGGAAGAGACCATTTGGTGCTGTCGTATTGTTCTATTTGAGCTTACTATTAGTCATAATGGGACCTATTGTATTGGTGTACTGTTTAGTTCTTTCAACGCTCCTTGTTGGAACTATGCCTACTGGTTATGTTACAGCTATCCTTGCAATTTCAATTCTCCATCAAGTTTTCTTCTCTATATTCAAAGAAGCGAATGTCCTAAAAATAGGTGCATTAACTCTAATGCCTGCAATTCCATTTTGGGTTTTTACTACGATCATTTTAATTCCTTTGGCTCTCTTTACGCTTAAACAAAATAATTGGTTAAGCCGTAATTCTAATACAGAAAGTAAAATTTCTGTAAGGAGTAGTTGAGTAGATAATTACCTATTTTGCTTATCTTCTATATATGTCATTATCTGATTTAAAAGCAGATATTTTGGACCGAGCGTATGACGACATTGAAACGATTACCTCAGGATTTGAAGCTATAATTTTACTAATTATTGGACTTTTTGCCTTAATTACCTTTACTTTTCTTACTATTTCAAAAAATTATATCGATCCTTACTCAAAAGTTACTAAAGTAAAAAATAACTCCCTAATTTCATTTTTTGTTTCTGTCAGAAATGATGAAAAATTAATTGTAGATTGTATAAATTCTATGATTAATCAAACATATAAAAATCGAGAAATATTTGTTATTGATGATGCCAGCACAGATAATACTCCGAAAATAATAAAAGAAGAATTCGGCTCAAATCCTGAAATTCAAATCATATTTCTAAAAGAAAATATTGGGAAAAAAAAGGCTCTCGCTAAAGCACTGAAAAAATCAAAGGGAGAAATTCTAGCATTTACAGATAGTGATTCTATTTGGAAAGAAGATGCTATCGAAAAAATATCTGCAATTTTTAACCATGATAATGAGATTGGCGCAATCAGTGGACATTGTAATGTAATTAATGCAAATGAAAATGTTTTGACAAAATTACAAGATGCATGGTATGAAAAACAATACCGTTTTAGAAAAGGTTTTGAATCAACATTTGGATCCGTGTCATGCGTTTCAGGGCCAATAGCTTGTTACAGAAGATCCTCGATATACAACTATATCCCAAGTTGGGAAAATGATACTTTTTTAGGAAAAGAATTTAGATTTGCGACAGATAGAACCATGACTGGGTTTGCTCTAGGGGGAGCTAGTTTAGGTCCTGAAACAAAAAAAAAATATGCTGATTCTGATTTTATAACAAAAGAAACTTATCCTGACAAGAATTGGAAAATTGTCTATTCAAAATCAGTTCAAGCCTGGACGACTGTTCCGAATAATCTAAAAGAAATGATAAATCAAAGAATCAGATGGAATAAGAGTTTCATCCGGAACATATTTTTCACAGGTAAATTCTATTGGAAACAACCTTTGATACCTGCATTGTATTATTATTCTCATATACTTTATGTTTTACTCTCGCCTATAATCATTCTGTCTGCAATTGGATATTTAGTGTTGAATAACTACATTTTATTACTTACAATTGCTTTTATGGGGTCTGTTCTGATAAGTTATCTGATGAATCTTACATTTGCAAGTAAGAAACAGTTTCACTTTGGAGCGGTTATAAATGTTCTATATCAGATTCTTCTACCTATATTATTAATTTATTCTATACTAACAATAAGAGAAATGAAATGGACAAGAGGTATTTCAGGAGGGGAGAAATAATTTGAGTGAAAAAACATCTTTACATGAAAAAAATCCTGTTAAACATTTTTTGTTAGGGACTGTCACTGTTATACAAAATATAAGAAAATACAACTATTTAATCTCTAATTTTATTAAAAGAGATTTAAGACTAAAATATAGGAATTCATTCCTTGGATATTTTTGGTCATTATTGGAACCTTTGCTATTGTCTGCAGTATATTATTTGCTTTTCATCATAATTGCAAATAATCCTCAAAAAGAATATCCTCTTTGGGTAATTTTAGGAGTCATTACCTGGACCTTCTTTTCCCGAAGTTTAACAGGAGGGATTGCTTCTCTTACAAAGAATTCAGCCATGATAAAACAAATTTATTTTCCACGGGAATTATTTGCAATTAATGCGGTAGGCTCACATTTAGTTATTGCATTTCTAAGCTTATTTGTGGCAATACCCTTCATGTATCATTTCAATATCGCCCCAACAATTTATCTTTTAATGATTCCAGTTGGCTTACTTCTAGCATCATGCTTGTCTTTAGGAATTGGCCTTTTATTGGCACCATTGAATGTCGTAAACCGAGATATTGAACATTTGTTCCGTTTTGTAACTCGAGCGGGGTTTTTCCTTTCACCCGTAATGTGGACTGTAGAAATGATACCAGCTTCAAGAGCTTCAGTTATAGATTATCTATTACTAAATCCAATGGTTGTTCCAATTACAATGGTACGCAATGGAATTGCTGGACAGGCTCTTACTATTGATATGTTTTATGTTCTCTATTCCATTATATTTTGCGTCTCAAGTTTAATACTGGGTACAATGACTTTCAAACGTTTTGAATCGGAGGTAATCAAAAAACTATGAGTGAAACTACTATTCAGGTTGAAAATGTCACTATTCAATTTCCAAAAACAAGAGTCACATTAGGAACTATAGAAAAATCATTGATTAGTTTACTAAAATTGGGTAGAAAAAATCAAGACTATTTTACTGCCTTAAAAAATGTAAGTCTAGAAATTAAGAAAGGTGAAATCATAGGGATTATAGGGCGAAATGGGGCTGGAAAAAGTACTCTTTTAAGAATTATTTCGGGAATATATAGGCCAGACAAAGGGATTGCTAAATCAAAAGGACGAATCTCATTACTAGCTGGACTAGGAATTGGATTTAATGTAAATCTTACTGGAAGAGAAAACGTTTACCTCTACGGAAGTCTTTTGGGACATTCTAAAAGCATTATGAATGATTTAATAGAATCAATTATTGATTTTTCAGGCTTGCATGATTTCATTGATGAACCCCTAAGAACATATTCATCTGGAATGAGAACTAGATTAGGATTTTCAGTGGCTTCAATAATTAATCCTGAAATTCTACTAATTGATGACGTTTTTGGAGTAGGGGATATTGAATTCAAAAAACGATCGACTGAAAGAATCCAGGAGATGGTGAAAGATGCGGGTACTGTAGTAATAGTTTCTCACAGTTTTGATATGTTAAAACAAATTTGTACTCGTATGATTATGATTGAAAATGGTCGTCTTGTTGCAATGGGTGACCCAAGTTATGTAGTAGATGTCTACCAAGGCAAGGATAAACCGAATATGCTAAAAGCATCGGAATTGGAATAAAAGAGTTTGATGGTTCGAAGTGAAGGATCAATCTGGAAACGAATTATTGTATCTATAAAAAAATTAAATACGAAAATAAGAAGGGCTGTAATAGGAACTCTAGTTTGGTTCAGATTAGGCAATACTATATTTGTTGAAAGGCGATTGGAAACGAGATTCATCAAAATCTCTTCAAGTAGAATGATTGGATTAAAAATGCTTGAAGAGATTATTACCAAAAATATCGAACATCACAATTTTGATAGGGTTCTTAAAAAATTAGAACTAGCTGTGTCTTTTCTAAATGAAAAAAATGAAAACAAATCTATGGAAAGATTGTATATTGCCGGTTTAAGAGCACTCTCCACATTTAACCTTCAAAAAAGTATTGAATTTGGAGAACAATACCTTGATGATATTGCTGATGAGAATGCTATTCAATCACTTGTTACGTTCTATCAACGTTGCGGGCATATTGAAAAACCTTACAAATTATTAAAAAAAATCAAATCATCAAGATGGAAGGACAAAGAAGAAGAGAAATTAAAAAAAGAACTGGATTTGCTCCAAAATGGAATATTTTACAAGGATGACGACTCAGCTGAAATTGAAGAATTGCCTAAAAACATAATGTATCATGTAAACCAATCACTTCCTCATCATTCTAGCGGGTATGCAATTAGAACCCAGTCACTCCTAAAAAATTTAAAAAAAAAGAATTGGAATATAGAAGCATATGCAAGGATTGGATATCCTAACGACAGATATGATTTTACAGGTTTGAGGACTGTTGATTCGTTAAACAATGTTGACGGAGTAAATTACCATTTTGTCCCATCTAGAAAAAAAGGAATTGGGTTACTAGACATACAGAAATATCAGGATGAGAGTGTTAAATTAATTATTGAACAAGCAAAGAAATTCAAGCCTTCCATTATACATTGTGCTTCTAATTATTCATGTGGATTGGCTGGAACAGCTGCAGCCAAATTACTTGGAATTCCTTCAATATATGAAGTTAGAGGGCTATGGCATGTAACAAGAACATCAAAACAATCTGAATATGCAAATTCCGATCATTATAGAATGATTGAAAAATTAGAAGCGCAGGCTGCAAAGAATGCAGATCACGTTTTTGCTATCACTCAGGGTGTAAAAAATGTCTTAACTAAAAATGGTGTGAATGAAAGAAATATAACAATTTTACCTAATGCTGTAGACCCTATTCAATTCAAACCAATCAAAAAAAATAAAAAATTAGAAGAAAAATTAGGTTTAATTGACAAAATAACTATTGGATATATTGGCTCCTTTACAGACTATGAAGGATTAGATTATCTCCTGAAAGCTTTGTCTATTTTAAAAGAGAAATATTATGAAAAAGTCAAAGTAATACTAGTGGGTGATGGAACTGCGTATGGCGAACTTAAACGCCTTAGCAAAGAATTAAATTTAGAAGATATAATCCATTTTACGGGAAGAATTGAGCATAGTGATGTTTTGGATTACTACTCTGTAATAGATGTCGCAGTTTACCCTCGTAAAGGCACCTCCGTTTGCGAAATCGTGTCTCCATTAAAACCTCTTGAGGCTATGGCAATGGGAAAAGCCATAATTGCTTCAGAAGTAGATGCTCTTGCTGAGATGATCATGAATGAACAGACTGGCTTACTTCATGCAAGAGATGATATCAATAATCTAACTGATAAGCTCGAAAAGTTGATTCTTAACTCAAAACTACGGGCTCAATTAGGAGAAAATGCTAAGAAATGGGTTGTAAAAAACCGTACTTGGGAAGATGCTAGTAAAAAAGTAGACGCCGTATACAAACAACTAATTAACCCCAAGAGAATTGAGTAAAACGATGCGATGGTTCAGATGGGGGGGCAAAACAACTAAATCTGAGAAAACGTCACTAAAATTACTACGAAGGGGGAATGATGAGGGTGTTATTGAATTAACTGAACAAACACTTGATTCTGGCTTGCCCTTAAAGGAAATGCAGGCCATTGTACGAAACATAATCGATTTGCATGGTTCAAAATCTGTAATTGATAGAGCATCCATTATTCTTGAGTTTTGCCAAAAAGAGAATGTCTCTTTAGAAAATTCTCGTAATTTTTATACTGCTACAACCCGTGCCTTATCCTTCTACAATAACCAAGAAGCCATAGACTTCGGAGAAAAATATCTTACTTATTTTAATGATGTGCGGACTGTGCATTCTCTTGTAAAGTTTTACCTACACACCGAAAATATAGAAAGGCCTCTAGAATTGCTAGAACAATTAAAAATAGATGATTGGCATATTGAAACAAAAACTATACTAGAAGAACGCTTATTTCTGAAAAAACTTGAAGGAGAATACAAAGAAGAACTTGCCTCTCTTATTTCATTAGACGACAAGGAAATTAAGGCATTTGTGTCTATGTTAAAAGATAAGACTAAAGATGAAATCAAAGCTTATCGCCTAGCTTATCAATTACTTATTGAAGATTTTAAAAAAACCAAACGTCATTCTCAATTAATTATAGAATATGGAGAAAAAATATTAACTAAATTCAAATCAAGCATCTACATAAGGCGCCAGGTCTCTGATGCTCATATTTACAGAGGAAATATCACAAAGGCCCTGAAAATTCTCGAGGAGCATCCTGACCAACAAATAAACTTTGTGAAATTAAAAAAACAATCAATAAGTGAATTACTAGAGCTTTACACAAATGGATTTACTCATAAATTTAAAAAAATGGATAACAAATATGAAACGAAGTCTGAGAAGATATTCTACCTTCTTCATAACAGTTTACCCTACGACTCGGGAGGTTATGCTACTAGGACGCACGGAATTTTGTCACAAATCAAGCGCAGAGGTTGGGAAATACAAGGCGTAACTAGACTTGGCTATCCTAATGACCGTGAAAAACATAAAGAGGTCAAATGGAAAGAATCCTCGTTGATTGATGATGTTCTTTACAAACGAATTAAAAAAGGAAATATAGGTCATGGAAAGCTGCCGCTCAATCAATATCTCCATGAAAATGTTAATATGATTTATGATTATGCGGTGCAAGAAAAACCTAGAATCATTCACGCGGCATCGAACTTCATGAATGGATTGGCTGCCAATTTTGTTTCTAATGCATTGGGCATTCATAGCATTTACGAGGTTAGAGGATTATGGGAAATTACACGCATCTCTCGTCAACCTTATTGGAAAAACTCTGAATATTATGAAATGATGTGGAGATTAGAAGCTCAGGCTGCGAATGAAGCTGATACTGTTATTTGTATTACAGAAGCTCTGAAAGATGAGATGATAAGTAGAGGGGTTGACAAAGAAAAAATTCGTGTAGTTCCAAATGGAGTAGATATTAATCGATTTGTTCCCAGAGATAAAGACAAGAAACTTGAAAACGAATTGAAACTTGATGGTAAAAAAGTAATAGGTTATGTAGGAAGTATTGTACAATACGAAGGCTTAGATTATTTACTTGAAGCTCTAGCTATCCTAAAAAAAAGAGGAATCACTAATTTAGCCCTACTTATTGTTGGAGATGGAGACAAATTAGAAGATATTAAGGCATTATCATCAAAATTAGAATTAGATGACATAACGACATTTACTGGTAGAGTACCTCATGAGAAAGTAACTAACTATTACTCACTAATTGATATCGCACCTTTTCCACGCAAAAGTTTGCCAGTCACTGAAATGGTCTCACCTTTGAAGCCGTTTGAAGCAATGGCTCTCAATAAAATAATTCTAGCCTCAGACGTTGCTGCTTTGAAAGAAATTATTGATAATGGAGTGAACGGTTTCTTGTTCAAAAAGGATAACGTCAATGATTTAGCCAATAATTTGGAATTATTGATTAAAAAACCAGATTTAGGAAAAAAATTTAATCCTCGTGGATGGGTTCAAGAAAATCGCAACTGGGAATATGTAACTAATGAGTTAGAAGATATCTATCTCAGACTGACTGCCGTCCCGCTTGAAAAAATAAAGCTGTCTTCAGGCATTCTAGATATATTAGAAAAATATAAGGAAAAGTATCAACAAGAAAAACCTAACTTCTTGAGAAGAGATGACTATGCTAGATGGTCACATGTAGAAGGGCTCCTTAAATCTCGTGGATCATTGCTCGATGTGGGCATTGGAATCGGTCAATTCATTAATACTCTAGCTGCAAAAGAAAGCTTCTCTAAACTATATGGCGTGGATATTGAACCTCACTCTTCGTTTTTGCGATTTTACGATAACTATTCTATTGATTATGTTTCAATATCTGACCTTCATTATGCTGATAATGAATTCGATATTGTTACTTGTATGGAAACTCTTGAGCATCTTGATGATCAAACCTTTGAGAAAGGATTAGCTAATTTAAGGCGAGTATGTAAAGAACAATTGATTATCACTGTTCCATACTGTGAGGAACCACTAAGTAAATTTCACCGACAAAAATTCGATATTAGAAAACTAAAAACGATATTCCCTGAAGCTAAAATAACGCTACTAAGCAAAGGTACAAAACAAAATAGTGCAAAGAAAGTCTATTGGTGTATGATAGAAGAAAATTTAAAGACTAATTGAATTTTTTAGAAAGCCTTCAATTCTTTCACTTATTTCATCTCTTGCCCTGCGAAACTCTTCTAAAGTCTCGGGATCATCAATTGGCCAATGTTCTCGTTTACATGATTTTGGCCAGTGCATCATAACACAGGTTTCGTCAGCTGAACTACAGAGAGTAATGGCAAAATCTGCATCTTTCCAATTAGTATCATCAAGGCTTTTAGATGTTTGATTTGAAATGTCTAAACCAATTTCTTCCATGACTTTTATCGCAGTTTGATGAAGGCCTTCTGGTTTAGTACCGGCACTTAGAACTGAAAAATCAGGTTTCATGTTTTTTAGCAATCCTTCTGCCATTTGAGACCTAGCTGCATTACCTGTACAAACAAACAATATCAAAGACACATTAGGGCATTGCAATCGTCTATAAAATAGCAAAAGGCTTGTTACTATAAACTGATGTTCCACCATCTAAAAATAGGTGGAAAAAGGTGGTCCAACAGACTCTTTTACCCTAGGCACCTCTATGGAAAAACTTTAAAAGGTGGAACCAATACGAACAAACTCATGGTGTACTTAACAAAGAAGACTACACGAGGGCAACAATACTACTACCTCGTTAAATCTTTCAAGTATGATGGACGCGTTGAAAAAGTCCAAAGATACTTAGGTTCAGAGGAACCTAATGAATCGGAATTAGAACGATTAAAACAAGTACACTCTAGTGAACTTGAATTAGCTGCAATTGAAAGAATGGCCATGATGTCCTCTGAAACATACAGAACGCCGTATCTTGACAAAGATGCCTTGTTAGGATTAGAACGTATGCGCTTTTTGAATAGAGCCTTACATCGCCTCCAAGACGTAGATGAGAGAACTAGACAGAATTCATTGAATTTAATCGAAACTATTTCTGGAAATATGGCTTTGTCATCTAATCCACTTACAATCGAAAATGTTGAGGCTATTTTTAATCAAGATAGAGCGCCAGCTGGTGTTCCTCTTTCTAAAGTTCTTGAAGTCCTTTCACTAAGAAGACTCTATAATGATATTTCAGATAGAATCTCTAAATTAGGAAAAAGAACTATTCTAAGACTTCATCAAGAATTATTTGAAGGCACTGGAAAAGGAGGAAATTTGAGAGAAGATTCTGCAAGCTTGCCGGGCTCCGCATTTATGCCTCCTCCTGCAATTCTTGTTGAAGATGAGTTAGAAGGGCTCCTACAATGGTGGCATGATCCCTCGCCGTTACATCCTTTTGAAAGGGCTGTTTTGTTCCATCACCGATTCCAACAAGTTAGACCTTTTGAAACAGGTAATGGTTTAGTAGGGCGCTTAATACTCGACGGCATGCTTTTGAGAGCTGGACTTTCAACGACCAAGTGGCAAAAAGAAAATCGTTCTGAATATTTATCAGGGTTGGTTGCAGGAGATCGTGGCGATAGAACTAATTTAATAGCTGCTTTCTGGAATTCTTATTGTAATCAACACAAACCAACTGTAGATGGAAGTAAAGATGCGCTGCATCTTTCACCTCGACAATCTCAATTGGAGGCTTTCTGATTGAGACTTCTCGAACTTGAGTTCGAGAATTTTAAATCTTTCAAAGGCCACGTTACCGTCCCTCTCGGACCTGGATTTACATGCATAACAGGCCCTAATGGTTCAGGAAAATCCAATATTACGGATGCGATACTTTTCATTCTCGGTTCGAGATCTACAAAATTACTGAGAGCTAGAAAACTAAAGCAACTGATTCACGGCTTTCAAGAAGGAAGTAAAAAAAGAACAGGACCTAAATCATGTAAAGTGTCTATGGTCTTTGACAATCAAGACCGCTTTTTAGCCATAGAAAGAGACCAAATAACTTTTACAAAAGGAATTAAATTAAGAGGAAAAGATACTACTACTTATTATCAAATCGATGGCGTCAAATCTTCAGCAAGTGAATTTGAAACGTTGTTCTCAAGGGCTGGCCTCTACGCAACAGGGTATAACATAATTCAACAAGGTGATGTCATTCAAACCTCATTGATGTCCGGTACTGAAAGAAGGAGAAAGATTGAAGATGTAGCTGGAATCACAGCCTATGACAACAGACTTAGAAGAACTAGAAGTGCTAGAAATTCAGTAGAGGCTGATGTAACCTTATTGAACGAAAGGGCTAAAGAATCAAAAAGAAATCTAAATCAACTTGAAAGAGAGAAACACGATGCGGAAAAATTAGAAAAGATAATTGATGAGATTAAAGAAAATGATATTTTTCTTAAATTTAGGACTATTTTTGACTTAGAAGCTGAGATTGAATCAAGAAAAGGCGTTGTTGAGAAATATACGAAAGAATTAGAGAAATTAGAGAAAAAACAGGGCAAATTAAAATTAGATATTGATAAAAATCAACAGAAATTTGAAGATGTTGAAAAAAACATTGCGGTTTCTGGTGGAGACAGAGCACGCGAATTGCAAGAAGAATTGGATAAAGTAAGAGTTGCACATGCTCTATCTGAACGTAACGCAAGCGCTGCAATCAAAGAAATAGAACAATTGGAGAATTCTAGGAAGATTCTTAATGATGAACTTAAAATTGCATCAGGCGAATTGAAAAAAATTGTTGATGAAATAAAAAAAATAAAAAAAGAAGTTAAGAAGTGTGAGAACAAAATAGGCACAAAAGTGGGCAGACTTAGCGAATTAGAAGGGGCTGCTGCCAATAATTCTGAGACTGTGTCAAAGAACAGAGATGATTTAGAAAAATTGCGCAAAGAAGCTGGGGAATTGGAGATGCAAAGGCACCGACTTGAAGGTGAAAAAGAACAGCTTGAAATTCAACTGAATACTGCTGAGGAACAAGTTATTAGATCAAAGAAATGGTTAGAATCAATTGAAATTGATGTAAAGGAGGCTGACTTCCAATTGAAGGATTTACAAGTCGGAAAAGATTCTACTGCTAAGAATTTAGATAAAATAAAAATAAAACATAAGGACATCTTGGCTACTATAGAAACGCACCAAAACAAATTATCTAAAATTGAAATAAAATTAAGAGAAAAATCCATGAAACTAGCTTCCCAAGAAGCTGCCCAAAGAGCTAGAGAAGAATTTGGAGGATATGCAAAGGGTGTGACTGCAATTCTTCAATGTAGAGATGAAAAGAAATTAAGTGGAATTATTGGAACGATTGCTGAATTAGGGAGAGTTGACCAAAAGTATGCTACTGCATTAGAAGTTGCAGCTGGAACTAGTCTACAATCCATCGTAACTGAAAATGATCAAGCTGCTGCTGAAGCTATTGAATTTCTAAAAAGAAACAAAATTGGAAGAGTTCGTTTTCTTCCTCTTAACAAAGTTCATTCATACAAACCTAGAGCTAATGCTTTACTGGTATCAAAAAAAGAGGGAGCTCTTGGATTTGCGCAAGACTTAGTGAAATTTGATAGGCGATACAAAGATGCTTTCGGAAATGTTTTCGGAGATACTGTAATCATGGACTCATTAACTAATGCTCGAAGACACCTTGGAAAAAGTAGAATGGTGACGCTACAGGGTGAATTACTAGAGAGTGGTGGGGCACTGATTGGAGGTACTGCTCCACAGAGCGGAATTCATTTCGGTACTTCTGAAAGAAGTGACCTCGACAAATTGACTACTGAAATTAAAAATTTAGATTCTGAGAAATTGAAGATTGCTTCTGAAATAAGCAATATGATGGAAGAAGCAGGTAAGTTGGCTACCACTAGACAAGAGCTAGAGAGTGAAAGAGCTGCATTCCAAACACGCGTTACTGATTATGATGGAAGAGCTGATGAAATCAAAAAACGTCTAGATGAATCTAAAGAAGCTGTCAAAGCTAGAGAGGGCATGGTAGAAGCTCTGCAAGGTGAAATAATTGAAAGACAGGGATTCCTTGAAAGCCTAGAAGGAGATATTACAGAGGTCACAAATAAAATTACAAAATCATCTAAAGATCTTCAAATTATAGCTGGTGGAAAGACATCAAAAATAATAGGTGATTTGCAAACGGAAGTAGAACAAAATAGACAAGAATTATCTACTTTCCAGGCTCAATTTGCTTCTTTAGCAGCCAAAGAAGATTCTATGAAATCTGAAGTTGGGCGGCTTAAAGGAGAATTGAATATAAATCAAGGAGAGCAAAAAGATTTACAAACTACTAAGAAATCTGAAACTAAAAATGTAAAGGTGCTTAATAAGAAACTAGATTATCTAAGAAAAGAAGAACAGCATAAGTTCAAGGAATTAAAAGGATTGAGAGATGAACGTGATGAACTACATGATTTATTATCTGATTTGAAAAATGATTTGTCTATAAGTCAAGAACTGAAAAGAAATCGAAAACATGCTAAAGATGATTTGAATTTAGAGGTTAGGACCAGAGAACCAAAACTACTCGATGCTAAAGAACGGATTCCAGAAGGAACAAAAACACCTAAGACTGTTCTGAGCCGAGAAAAATTGGAAATACAGAAAGAACGCTTAGAACGTGAAAGAAATAAATTAGGAAATGTCAATATGCTATCTTTAGAACACTATAGACAAGAAGCTGAGCGTTTCAGTGAAATTAAGAAGCATCGTAAACAATTAAATGATGAAGTTCGGCGCTTAGATGTATTGGAGAAGAAAATATCAGATAAAAAAGAAACTAAATTTATGGACGTTTACAACAATATAGGCGAGAGTTTCAAAACGTCCTTTAAGGAAATCACAGGAGGCGGGGAAGCTTGGCTAGTTTTAGAAAACAAAAAATCTCCATTTGAGGGAGGTGTAACTATTAAAGCTAGAATGCCACGAAAGAAATTATATCCTGTTGAAGCTTTATCGGGCGGCGAGAAATCATTGGTATCTATGGCCTTCATATTCGCGATTCAAGGATATGATCCAAGCCCATTCTACTTACTAGATGAACCCGACCAAAATCTGGATGGCGTTAACACTGAACACATTGGAAGAGCTATCGCTGTCCAGTCAAATGTAGCTCAATTCCTTGTAGTAAGTTTACATCATGCAGCATTGAGAGAAGCTGAAAATGTAATTGGTGTTTTCATGGGAGATGATGGTGTATCAAGATTACACCAAATTCAAGATGTTGACTCGTTCCTTGCATCACTACCAAGTGAAATGGAGGTTGCTGCATGAGTCTAGTAGTAAATCATCTATTATTTCATAAGGCTATGATTGGCGTAGATACTGAAAAAATTGATCAATATATTGAAATCGCAGGTGGGGCAAGTTCTGCTGCAGAAGTCTCTACAATTGAAGATCCTTTTACAAGAAGTGTGACGCTTTTGTTCATGTTAGTTAAAGAAAATGAACTTGATCCTTGGTCTCTTGATTTGAAGCACTTGATTACTGAGTATCAAAAATATGCCGTAAAGAGTGATGATTTGGACTTGCCATTAGCAGGTTCGGTCCTAGGATGGGCATGGGATGTCCTTAGAATGAGGGCAAACGGAGCTATTGAAGCTACCGAACCAATTCCAGAACCTCAACCTGAATGGATTGAGTTCGATTTTGGATGGGAACCTACTTACGCTGAACAGTTAGAAGATAGCATGGAACCTCCGATTGAAGAAAGCGTTCTCTTCCGTGGAGAAAGGAGAGTAACCTTAATGGAACTTGTTGGAGCACTAGAAGATGCTAGAAATGCTCAAATTGAAAGAAAGGCTCGGCTCCAAAGAAGAAAGGAATTGAGAGAAGCTCGAGAATTAGTATTATCTGAGGTGGCTGAAAGATTGGGAGAGAAACTACATCATGACGATCCAACTCAATACAAGGAAAAAGTGTGGCAAAGAATAAATGAATTTAACGGAAAACCAATACCGATAGAAGATTTACTTGATAGGCCAGAGAAAGCAAGCGTTGTTCGCACTTTTGTAGGATCCCTTTTCTTAGCAAGAGAAGGCCGTATTGATATCATTCAAAAAGATTTAGAAAGTCACAGCATTTATGTTAAAAATTTGGAGAGTGCAGGATGAATGAAATAATAGTTGTAGAAGCCGCACTATTCTCTGCTGGAAGGGCATTGGATCCAACTGAAACTGCTGAAGCAACCGGACTATCAAGAAACAAAGCGCTAGGTGCTTTAGATGCATTGGTTGAGCTTTACAAAAAACGTGAAGGGGCTTTGGAAGTAGTAAAATTAGGGCACAAATATGCTTTACAACTAAAAACTAAGGCTGTGGAATATGGCCGTAGGCTTGCTCCCCAAGAAATCCCTTCATACCTCTTACGAACTCTAGCCTTAATTGCTCATGAACAACCAATGCTACAAACTGAATTAAAACGCAAGTTAGGGGACAAAGTATACGAACATATAAGCGAATTGCTAGAATTGGGAATGATTAAGCGTGAGCGAAAGGGGCGCACTTTTGAGTTAAGTGTTACAACTGCATTTATGGAATATTTCGGTATCAATGCACAAAATCAAACTGAAATGAAAGCATACTTAGAACAAGCATTGTCAAGTTCATGAACTCTCCAGGATTAATTGAATTAATTGTTATTGTATTTCTAATTTGGGTTTTTTTAGGGCCCGAGAAGGTCATGGAAGGGGCAAGAGTTTTTGGAAAAGCGTTTCGTGAATTCAGAGGGTATGGGGCTAATTTAGCCTTAGGGGCTAAAGATGTTAGCGAAATTGAAAAAGTTAGAGCATCGGCTGAAAGACTAGATATTGATACAGCCGGAATGGACTTAGATGAAATAAAAGAAGCTGTAGTTGAGAAATTGTCAAATAAATGAACCAGAATGATAAGGAGAAGTAGAGCGCAGGTTTGATATAGTTGGTTTTGTCCAGTACCTCTATGAATACGATAAGGTCTATAGCAATAGCTATCGTGTTTTTGCTATCTGCTCTAATTCCTTCCGTGAATGTAGAAGGCTCGAATGATAAGAGAACCGAATACGATATGGGTTATCTTAGTGAAAAATGGCACACGGGAATGGGAACTTCACTGGGAGGTCTGAATTCAATTAAAAGTGCAGACATTGATATCGATGGAGAAGACGAACTAATATTTGGTAATTCTCAGGGCTTCGTTCATGTCCTAGATTGGAATTCAAGTGCTAATGCATTCACTGAAGTTTTTCAATCTATCGATTTAGGCGGAACTATAAAGGGAATGGAAATTGCTCAGATTGATGACGACCCTCAATTAGAAATTGCAATTGGGTATAATTGGAATGGTGACATCGGTAAAGTAAAGATAATTGATGGAATTTCTCTATTAGCTGAAGCGAATTGGTCTTCAGGCATCTCATGGTCTCATACTCAATGGACTGAAGGCTGGCCGTATGGTGTAGCAATGGGAGATCTAGATGGAGATAATCAAACTGAACTAGCAGTGGGTGGTGATCGCGGATATCTATGGGTTGTAGAAACTGAAACTCCTGAAAAATACGTTGGTAGAGACATTACTAGTGATGAAGCTGAATGGTACATGGACGTCGGGGCCAAGACAGCTGGAAACACCGTCGAGAATGTATGGGGACTTACATTTGGTCAATTTGATAGCGATGCCGCTATTGAAGTTGCTGTAGGAAGTAAACAAGGTTGGGTAGGTGTATTTGATGGGCAAACTGAAGAGTTGCAATGGAAGTATGATATGGATCAAAGCAGCAATACTGACAGCCTCTGCTACAGCTTAATTGCAGCCGATTTAAATGGGAATGACATAGATGAATTAGTCGTCCCTCAACAAAGCAAACTAACTGTCTTTGTTGATGGTGGCGGTGATGGAGGTGAAGAAGGCGATGAGAACTATCAAAAACCTGATCTTAGCACTATAGTTGAAGAAACAGACGTAAACAGTGGATATGGCTTAGCTAACGAAGATTTGGGTGGAAATAGCAATGAAGAACTGATTGTTGCAGACAATAATGGAAACATTAGAATTATGGGATTAGTAGGCTCCAACCTAGATACCTACACTGAATGGTATGGTGGGACCCCAATGAATGTTGGAGGTGGTGTCACCGTATCTATGAATGGACACGATCATCCTTGGATTATACATGGAGGAGATACTGGAATTTTAGTAGGATGGGAGGTCAATGCTGATGATTTGCAGAACATCGACCATACACTTGTATGGAGAACGGATTCTCAATACAATGGAAATCAAAATTTATTTTCATTGGAAGGGGGAAATACTTTTGGGGTTGCGATGGGGGAAATTGATGGAGATGATTCTAGTTTGGAATTATTGGTTGGAAGTGGCTCAGGAAGAGTCTATGCTTTTGATGGTGCTGACTACAGTTCTGAATGGGTTAGTGAACCTCTAGAAAAATTACCTATTGGTATTGCAGTAGCCAATCTAGATGGTGACGCCGATAATGAAATCGTAGTTACCACAGGATTACCTGCAGAACCCAAGGTTGGTGGTGAAGGTGGCGAAGGATATCTATATATTTTTGATAAATCAGCAGGAAGTAGCGGGACTAATTTTGAACAAGTATATCAAAGTGGTGATATCGGTGCTGCACTAAGTGTTACTGTTTCTGAATTAGATGGCAGTGCTTATCCTGAGATAGCTATTGCCACCGGATACAAAGAAGTTACAGACCCAACGGCAGGGACTGCAGAATTGCATGGACACGTTAGGATTTATGGTTGGAATGGAAATGATTATGTATCAGAATGGAATTCTGGAAATCTAGGTGAAATTGCAGGAAGTATTGCCAGTGGAGATTTAGTTTCTGGTGGAGACAATGAAATTGCAATTGGAACAGGAGGGAAATATTTAGACAATGATGACGATCCTGGACAAATAATTGTTTACCAGAAATCAGGAACTGGGTACTCGACTCATGGAACAAATATAGATACTGGGCGATATCAAGCATATGGGCTCGCTATTGCAGATGCTGATGACGATGGAGATTCTGAAATTATTGTTGGTACTGGTGAATATGGTGACGAAAAACCTAGACTTGCAATTTACAATGGTTACTCAAGGGCCGAGGAATTTTCTAAAAAAGTAGATACTACTTCGGTATGGGGTATTAGTGCTGATGATGTAGATGGCGATAATGCGACTGAAATAATCTATGGTACTGCTGCTGGTCAAATCTTTCTCTTTGAAGCAAATGAAATCAATGAAGCCTCGACTAGTGGCTTATCAACTAAATGCGGACATTATGGCGGGATCGCAATAGGTAATTCTAATAAACAAGGACCCAAAGAAATATTGATTGGTAGCACATCATACATGTGGTTGTTCACAACCTCAGACCAAGCAAATAAACCTGATTTAGCAATAACTGGTTCTGAAATTTCTTACTCGCCTGAAAATCCAACTGAAGATGATGATATTACAATTTCTGTAACTGTTCATAATTATGGAGGTGTTGCCCTTTCTGAATGGAGTGTTCTGATTACTGACGGGGATCCAAATGTAGGTGGATGGAAGTTCATTAGCAACTTTTTTTCTGATAAAGATAATGTGAGCCATGCAATTGAACCTGGTGAGAATTATACTTTCCAACGAACATGGTATGGAATGAATACAGAACCTGGTTATCATGAAATTTATGCAACTGTTGCTGATGAATCGCAGCCCATGCAAGAAACAAGATATGGAAATAACAAAGGATTCATGGTAATAGAAAACATTATAGAAATAGCAAATGATTATCCAGTGGCACATGCTATAGCTGATAATAATCTTGTATGGAAGGATGAGGCAATCCGAATAAATGCTGGTACTTCCTACGATAATGAAACTACAGATGGAGATGCTGATATGATAGATGAAAATGCTGACTTGACTTATTCTTTCAACACTGATGGAGGTTCAAAAACACAAACACTTGAACCTTGGATATGTGACGTGACATTTGATGAGCCTGGTAATAAGACTATAACAGTTACTGTTTCTGATGAGAGAGGGAAGGAAAGTACTCCATTTAGCATAGATATAACTGTCAAGGCAAATACTGCACCTGAAGCAATTTTGTCATCGAATATCAGTGGAACTATTGAACTTCTCACTGATTTTGGATTTATTACGTTTGATGTAAGTCAATCAAATGATCCTGATGGAAGGGCTGAACTTGAATATCGCTTTGCATTTGGAAATGGTATAAACTCTGACTGGGTTAAATCAGGAGGAACTGTATGGTTGTATAAAAATGCATTATTTACAGGTTCAAATGGTGGTGATTATAATGAAGGAAGCGGCGAATCCGTAGTTGATGAATACGGTACAAAACGTGTTTTCAGATTAGTAAATGGTCAACTGCTTGAAATAGTAGAAGGAAAGCTAACTGAAAGAGGCTACAACTATTCACTTCCAGCAGGAGTAGATGATGCTCATTATGATGCATCTATCTATGCCAGAGAAATAGGGAATTCTGAAGATGATATTAAGTATGCAATTTCAGAAAAATTAAAAATCCACGTTTATAGGCCTGAAAATGAACTTCCAATAGCTAGAGCGCAAGCTGGAATTCTAATTGAATCCGTTGTTGTGTTTAATGACCTTGTAGACAAAGCCGTTACCGGAGATGAAGTAACCTATACTGCAGCTGAATCAACCGATCCTGATGGTGATGATGCAAAACTAACTTTTGAATGGGTCATAAAAGATAGTCAAAACAAAGAAGTTGCATTACTAGACGATAAATATGCTAAAACTTTTACAAGAACATGGAATGAACCAGGAACATACATTGCTACAGTCACTGTCACCGATGAACGGGGAGGATATGCCACATGGCAAGTGGAAGTTCGTGTAAGCAAGAGTGCTGATTATGAACTTAGCGAAGCTGATGATGAGGAAGGTTTCAGTACTGGTACTTTGGTTGGTGGCGCTATTGCTTCCGTTCTAGGGCTAGTTGGCGGTGCTATGGCACTTCGTAGAATGGGAGGTGGTGGAGAAGGCGTCGATGATATGCTTGAAGATATGGCACCAGGCCCGGTAGAATTGCAATGTCCTTCATGTGGTGGCCTAATATCTATCACAACTACTCAAAGGCCAATACAAATTGGATGTCCAATTTGTGCCTCACAATTTGTAATACGTGAATGAGTCTATCTTTAGGTAATCTAAAACTAGATGGCAAATGCCATGTAATGGGAATTCTGAATGTTACTCCTGATAGTTTCTATGATAACTTCTTTAATACAGACAGTATTCAAAACCGAATAAAGGAAATGATTGCAGAGGGTGCTGAAATTATAGATGTTGGTGGTGAATCTACAAGACCAGGGTCCAAACCAGTAAATGTAAAAGAAGAATTAGAAAGAGTAATTCCTGCAATTAAATTTGTCAAGAGTATTTCTGATATTCCTGTTTCAATTGATACGCAAAAAGCCGAAGTTGCAAGAAAGGCCGTAGAAGCCGGTGCCTGTGTTGTAAACGATGTCGGTGGTTTACGAAATAATGATATGATTTCTTTGATTGCTGAACTACAGATACCAGTGATAATCATGCATATGCAAGGAACTCCTGAAAACATGCAAAAGAATCCCCAATATGCTGATACTGTGCAAGATATCAAGAATTGGCTTGAAGAGCGAATAAGTGCTGCTGAAATGGCTGGAATCATGCGTTCTAACATAATTGTTGACCCTGGGATTGGTTTTGGTAAAAATTTGAAACATAATTTGGAGATTTTAGGTGGCCTGAGTCAATTCAAAGATATGGCCGGAGGAGTGTTGCTAGGTGCAAGTAGAAAATCGTTCATTGGTTTCCTTACTGGTGCAGATGATAGTGATAGATTAACTGGTAGTTTAGCATCCGCGATGATTGGAGCTACGGAAGGCGTAGATTTAGTAAGAGTTCATGATGTTAAAAAAACGCGAATGGCAATCAATGCTACGAATGCATTAATGCCTTAAGCTGTTTGCATTGTTGTTACCTTAGTTCCCAATTCAGATGTTGTTGGGCCTAATTCAACTCCCAAGTAAATAACTGTCATCGTTATTGTATATTCTATTCTTAATGGTTCTTCTTTGTCTATCTTATCTTTAGTTATTGGATCTAAATTATTCAATTCAAATTTATCATAAATTTCCTCACCACTTCCCAAAAGATATGTAAACAAAAAATCATCCTCGGTAACTGGATTTGATTCTAAGATTTTTAAATGAATTTCAAACTTTGTGCTTTTTTCAAAATAACCCATTTTTGGAATATCAAAACCAATGCTGCCTACTATCGAATTTTTATCCTCAGTTAATCTGAAATCTGCATCAGTGACATGATCTTCTAAATTTATGTTTATGTGATCATCATACATCTTGTAAACATCAGCTCCGCCAGCAATCACAACTACAATTGTAGCGAGTGTAAAACCGGATTTCATCATGGCCAATGTAGATTTGAGGCCGGTAGTGGTACCACTGCTACTTACTGAACTAGTGCTACTTCTTGTACTATTATAATCGGTTCCCTCGGAAGATGATTCCACACACCAGCAGCCACCTTCTGAAGAAGGTTTACCACGAGGTCTGCCACAGGCAGTACAAGCGTTACCGCCACTAACTGACGTTGATGTGTTACTCTTAGCCGAATTATAATCCTTAGCCATCTACCAATTATTACGACGTCTGAATGCAATCAATGCTATTGTGACTGCAGATACTAAAACAGAAATCGAAGGGACTTCGCTAGCTTCAATTTCTTCTAGAAGTTCTTCGGTTTCATTAGTTCCTGTATTGTTGTTAGCCGTATTGTTGTTAGCCGTATTGTTGTTAGTTGTATTGTTGTTAGTTGTATTGTCAGCTTCACAAGTCCAAGTTGTATAATTACAATTACCAGACGCACACTGTGCTCCACTAGAGCAACATTCGCCATCTGTAAGATTAACTGCATTAAGATCGTTGTTTGGTTGACAGCCAGTATTATTATCCAAAACGTTCACTGTAAAGGTATACGAACTTTGGCCTCCATTAACATCTACTACAGACAGACCAAAGATGTAAAGGCCAGTTGTAGAAAAAGTGTAAGTCCAAGAACTAGTATTCACTGTGACGTCGCCAAACAAGAATGGAGTTGGGAAATTAGAAGAATCTACTGCAGCTGACAATATCATATTGTCTCCATCATCATCCAAACAATCCATGCCAAAAGTGAATGTGTCTCCAGTCAAGGCGTTAATATTGTCTCCGGAAGCTATATTTCCATGTAAATCGCAATATGGTGCAGTATTAGGTTCTACGAATGGATCATCTTCGACCTCAAAATAATAGTAGAAGTAATAGGTGTCATTGTAGTAAGTATTGTTAGTACAATTATTACAATTAAATTGGTCTAAACTAATCTGAATATGTAAATTATAGAATCCCTCTGGAATATTAAAAAATTCCAACATTCCATTTTCACTATTTGAATCAAAAGAACCATTCGTCATAAAATTATCTTCATTATCTAAGAACCAAGCAAGTCTATAATCTTCACTATCTGTGTTTATGAAATAGGTGCCATTAACATAACTTCCTTCATCCCAAGAATAATCTATGTGAAAATAAAACAAAAGGTATACGTCAAAATCAAACGTATAATTGTTCAAATAAGTTCCATTTTCATATAAATCAAAGACGACGGTGTAACTCTCTCCCCATTCAAAGTCATCTGCTGGCAAATCAAAAAAGAAACAATTCTCTCCCCAATCATCAAACGGAATGGCTCCTTGGTCTACAAGCATATTGTTTCCATCAGTTATTGTCCAGTTACCGGTGTAATTAATCTCCCAATCAGCATATTGTACACATCCCTCGAAATGCAGGTCCTGATCATCTCCAAACCAATACCAGACGTCTAGCTGTGCTCCACCAACATGGAAATGATGACTACCATAATCAAGATATGTCCAATTCCAATCTGTACCATTGTTCATAGGGGCCCACTCGTAGAGCCTAGCCTCAACACGATAGTCACCTGTTTCTAAGAAATTTATAGTAACATTTCCGCTAGAAGCATTAAATGTATCATCAACAATCATA
This sequence comes from uncultured archaeon, assembly GCA_964634895.1. Lineage (GTDB taxonomy): Archaea > Thermoplasmatota > Poseidoniia > MGIII > CG-Epi1 > CG-Epi1. The sequence continues at coordinate 34,580 of CAZWJS010000012.1, forward strand.
TCATACTCATCCCAATCATAGAGATACCATTCTATTCGATAATCTCTACTTGCATTGATGTGATAACTGGTAAAGAAAATAGTAACATTGTCATTTTCAATATCATCTCCTTCAGTCCAGGCTCGAAGTTCCGCATGTATCCAAAAAGATTGGTGAGCGCTGCTTTCATATGTATCAGTTGAATTTGCAGCTCCACTGTATAAATCTACATTTATCCAATAGTCTCCAGCTGAATAATTGGCTGTAGGTATCTGAAGATAATGCCATGGTTCGCTATTTGGAAAACCGGTTATACCATTATCAATTAAATTACCAAAATAATCTGTAATATTCCAAACAGCAGTATAATTTGTATCAAAATCTGCAAACTCTACTCCCATCTCAACGTAAAGATAATCGTCACCCGACCATGCATCCATCCACAGAAGTGATCCTCCAATGTACAATCTCATATACTCGTGATCTATTTTAGCCCACCAAGTATCATTACCACTATTGTTTGATGATACTTCTTCATACAAAGACACTTCTAACTCATAATGTCCCTCGGAAAGATTGAGAATCCAATTATAGTCTGTAAAATTTGTAGAATTATCCATTAAACTATCTTCTGTATCATAGTCCATTAAATACCATTCAATTGAATAATTAGTATTAGGAACTGCTGCAGCGACTGATACTGAAAGATTAACATCTGCTGCTTCGAGTAAATGGTATGGGAAATCGATCATTAGCCATGGATGTACTTCAAAGTCATCTTCGAACTCTGCAACCACTGTATTTTCTTCATACAAATCTACAGTATAATTGTAAACGCCAGATGAGTAAGAAGACATATTGACCTCTATCCACATGTAATGTTCACTTGAACCATTGTCACTGAATTCCTTGTAATCATAGTCCATAACCGTACCGCCCTCGTCTAAGATAGACCAAACTACAGTATAGTTTTTAGAATAATTCCCTTCAAACCATACGTCGCTCCAAAAATGACCATCGTCATGATGAAAATAAACTTCCATCCAAATTTCATCATTTTCAGCTTCGGATTGAGGTGAAAACAAGGTTATAGTGCTTACCAAAAGAACAAATGTAAGTAAAAATGCGTAGATTTTCCGTGAAAAATCTGAAAAGCCGAGCTTAGATAACATGCATTCAAAAAAATCAGTGTAGTATATACTATTATCTTTTTTTCGAGGGCATCTACTTTTTAGGGGAGACATAGGTTGCAATTTTATGAACAAAGCCTATTTGTTTGCAATATTTTTGTTAGCTGCATCCTTCACTGGATGTATTGGTGAAGATGAAATAGAAGAAATCGTCACTGAAGAAGAAGAAGAGACCATAGAAGCAGTTGGAGAAGACAACATGACTAGTCTTAAGAAAGAAATAGAAGATATTAAAGTAATAATTAAAAATTATGAGAAGCCCAATGTCTATTTTATGATGGACAATGACAACGACTATTTTTTCTATGATAAATATGGAGATTCATATTATATTATGGCCATACCCTATGATACTGACGGAGCTATAGAGAGTTATAAATGGGAATCATCTGACCCTAACTTTGATGACAATGGATCTAATTGTGATATGACTATGGCTAACGATGAGGAATGCATATTGTGGGTTAATTTCATCTCATTGAGTGTTTGTGATTATGAAGAAAATCAGACCTTGACTCTTACCGTTTACGACAATGATGGGAATAGTGCTTCAGCTTCGTATAAGCATGTATATCCCGAAGACCACTGTGGGCCACCAGAACCACCAGAACCAATGATAACCTTCTGGGTAGAGGAGAGCAGCAGTGGAGTATATCACATAGACGTGATTAAGGTCACTGAGCAAGTCGATTTATCTGAATTCAGCTTCTTCTTGAAAGATGAGGATGGTGTGACCTACATCGGTGGAGGCGCCAATTACGGAAATGGATTTGGTGAAATTGCTTGTCAAATAATTAGTGGCGAAGAGCACGGTATCGACACCAGTTATGCTGGTGAAGACACGCAGTTACAGAATAGAGCAAGTAACGTCTCAGACGATGATGGATCTGAATATCCAGTTCACTTCTCTGATAACGACCGCGATGGAAAACTGTCAGCCGGTGACCAGTTCATGGTCTATGGACAAGGTAATTCAGCTGACGGGCCAGCAGCAGATAACTGGAGATTAGACATTCAGTTTGATGCAAGTGGAGACATAGTCGGCTCCGCTAAACTGCTTTAGGTGAAACATTATAACTAAGCGAGAGATACCCCAATTATGGCGCTCGTTGATTTAGCTATAATTGGCCTCTCGATTGGTTTCGCCGTTCTTTCCTTGATAAAGAGCTGGGATGGCGACGCAATAACTAGTACTGCTAGGAGCTCTTCGGTAAGTGAAACAAAGCTTCCAGGCATTGATGATGTTTCCTCGGTAATGGACCGGTTCTCAGGAGAAAGCGAACCTGTAATTGCATCAGCTGTCGCTACTCAATATGATGAACCTAGTGAAGAAGAAGATACAGATGCTAGCGAAATCCCAGAATTTGATGAAGTTGAAGAGGAAGGGCCTAAAATGACAAAAATAGAATGTCCAAATTGCTCTACCGTTATTTCAATCGAAGAGAAAGGCGCTATGCAAACTTTGACTTGCGACTCTTGCGGTTTTTCAGGAGAATTAGAAGTTTAATTAGTCTTCAAATCTACTTCCAACAAAACAAGCAAGACCAATTAAGCTGATAACAAAACCAGTAGATGGATACCAACTAGCTCCTAATTTTGAATCTCCTTCCGATTCAGTATAATCTAAGTAACCATTGACATCGGTAAACACCGAACCAGCCCAATAATCTACATTAAGTGAATTTCTTTGATTCCCATAATTGGTAGATTCAATATACAGTCGATTCATATCAGTCTGATTAGCTGTTGCTGAGAAAGGTGCCGTACTTGCATCGAAAGCTTGGACTATACGATTTCGAATTACCACATCTGAATCTTCATTCTCGCTTAAATCACTTATATCTATTCTCATACTTACGGTTGGATCCTCCTCAGTACTTTCAGGAGTAGGGTCTCGGTCCGAAACATTGTTATCTAAAGGCTCTTTATCAAACCAAATGTAATAGACTGTCTCATTTTCATACTGGAAAGTGTGATTCCAATTATTTTTATCCCAATCAATTTCATCAGGGCCTGGGCCTGTATAAACTCTAAAGTAGTCACCTGAATCTGTATCGTCATAAGTTCCTGTGTCTACTATTGTCTTTTCAAAGCCAAAGGATGTATCATTTGCTAGAATGTAATACTCAAGATACGTGTCGTTGGAAACAAGGGATTTGCCAAAACCAATAGGCAGCGACATATTCACGTACTCGTTTGAATTGGGACTTTCTAATACCGTCTCACTTCCTTGGTCTTCATAGATTGCGCCCCTAATTCCGCCAAGATAAACAAGTATTACAACCAAATATAGAAGGACAATTCCCATTTTCATAGAACTCAAATCTGCATCTGGATTTAATCCTTCTAAAACTATAACAGTAAAAGATAAAAGCAAAACAACCATAACTATTTTATAAAGTGTATAAAGGAAACTTTGTATATTTGATAACTCGCCACCCCACGGGCTAAGGCCAACAAGCTGTTCCTCATAGTGATCATTGCTTCCACTATAACTATTATTTGTGTTAGAACCCTTGGTAGTTTCGGTCTTAACCTCAACAACAGAATGATCTAAGGAATATTTGAATGAAGTTTCAGTGCTTTCCGTTATCGGAGTACCTGTTTCATAAAGATTATCGTGTACTGTAGTTTCATTATTATCATTCATTACAAACCAAGGCAAAAATAGCGATAAAACCACTAAAACGACGCCAGCTGTGAACAAAATATTACGGGCCATGTGTTGCTACCGAAATGTTGACGATATATATCTTTGTCGGTCTGTTTAAAAAAAGAATCAATAACATTATATTCTACAATACTGTCATAAATTTATGAACAAAGTCTATTTGCTCATGTTGTGCTTGCTTTCAGCCTCTTTTACTGGTTGCATCGGTGGAGAGGATTTAGAAGAACTTCCTGTTGAAGAGGATGTTGAAAATGAAGAAAACGAGGAAGAAACTCTGGTGCCTGTTGGAGAAGAAAATATAACCAGTCTCAAGAAAGATATTGAGACTCTAAATGCAAAAATTAGTGCATACGAAAAGCCACAGGTTTATTTCATAGATCATAATGAGACCAGCACCTTATTCTGTGAAGATAATGATGACGATTATTATGAAGAAAAAGACTGTTATCTAATTGCTAAAGCGTTCGATGTTAATGGAGCAATAGAACGATTTGCTTGGTCATCGTCTGTAGCTGATAGTATTGACATGTCTGGCACACAAATATGTGATGATTTCTTGATGAATGATGATGGTGACTGTTTAGCCCTCTATGATTGGTTCCATTTAGACGTTTGTGAAGATCTTCAGAAAGAAGTAAATCAAACCATAACAATTACTGTGTATGATAATGATGGGAGAAAAGCATCAGCTTCCTACGATTTAGATTATAATGCTGCATGTTCAATTTATGATGATGATACAATAAAAATTGGATTTATGAACCCATTATCGGGCCCATTGGAACCGGATGCATATGGATTCTGGTGGGGTGCAGATCAAGCCATTAATGATTTGAACGCAATGTATCCAGAACAGAATTTTGAACTCATTGAAGTTAATTCAGGATGTGACGGTTACCTTGCAGAAGACGGTGCTCAAACTTTAGTTGAAGCTGGAGTTGTTGCAGTTGTTGGGGCTGCTTGTTCAGGAGCGTCAATGGGCGCTAATGCAGTATTATCAGCAGCTGGAATCCCAATGATTTCGTATGCTAGTACCAATCCAGGTCTAAGCGATGACGAAAAATATCCCTTGTTCTACCGTATAGTGCCTAGTGATGCGATTCAAGGACCTGCAGGTGCTGACATGATGGCATATGGTGGCGTTGACACTGGCGAATTAGCTATCCTTCACATGACCAATGATTATGGTTCCGGTTTAGCAGATTCAGTTGCATTTGCTTGGAAAGAAAAAAAGGGTGAATTTGGAGATGGTCTTTGT
>CAZWJS010000013.1:0-33562 GCA_964634895.1 uncultured archaeon
CCTGTCCGTTACCTATTTCTCTTTTGGCTTTGCACTTTACGCAATATCCTTCCATGGTCTCTTATCGAGGAGGACACCATATAAAACAAACGGCAGGCTAATTTCAATGACTGTGCCCAATTAAGGTTGTTAAAAATACTAAAATCATACCTAATATAACAAACCAAACCGGAGCATCATGATTGTGATCATGGTTATGGACTTCAGGAAGTACATCTACCGTTGCAACATAAATGAAAGTGCCTGCTGAAAATAACAGTGTTAGTCCTATATTATCGTCAGTAGCAAAGGAAGTGTCTTTAAGCGCAAAAAAGGTAAGAATTGCTACTAAAGGTGATGATAATGCAAATAAAACCAAATACATTTTTGCCTTTGATTCTTCTATATCGATGTGTTTTAAAAAAGAAGAAAGACCAAAAGCTGCAGGTCCCTTATGAAGCATAATTGCTACAAATACAATCAAACCTGTTTCTGTACTGCTAGACACTGAAGCCCCTACAGCAAGTCCGTCTGCTGCCGCATGAGCTATTAGGCCGATTGTGGCTGAAAGACCTAAAAGATCTTTATCTTCGTCATGATGTACTGCGTGTGGTAAACCAAAAGTCTCTAGCAAAAGCATTACTACAAAACCAATCAGTAATACTAAACCTAGAGTCGAAGGTTCAATATGAGCTTCTTCATCGTGAATATGTGCTGCAGTTGTAATTAACTCCTCAATTTCCTCGAGACCTACCGTAGCATTGATATCACCCTCTTCAACTTCTTCTATCACGTGAAGTACGGATTCAGAAAGTGAGTCTTCGGTGGATTCATCATGTGAGTCTTCATGGCCATCATGGCCTCCGACTAATGTTTCTATTTCTTCTATAGCCTGTTCTGCATCGATATCTCCGTGTTCAACTTCGAGCATTACCAGAGCAATCGATCCTGCAATCTTACTATCTTCATCGTCATGATTCTCAAATAGTTCTAGCGCTTCGGGAATTACCACAAGAAAAGCTGATGCGATTAAAACTCCTGCGCCTATTGCCGTAAATTGTTTGAGATTTTTAGATGATAATTCTAAAGTTAATGGGATATAACCGAAAGCAGCTACTGAGAGGAACATAATGGCTGCAAAAACAAAGAGTAGCGTCTGCGCTTCCATCAACAGCATCCTAATTTACAGCTACAATCCACATCTGCCCCATGTTTGTGATCATGTTCACATTCAGGATATAGTGAATCAATAGCTCCTTCATCTAGAGCCCACTTCAATAAGTCTGAAATCAATTGAGAACGATTTATTCCTTCGATTGATACTTTCCAACCATCTAACCGCTGAACTAATGAGGCAGGAAGATCGGCGGAAACTTTGGCTAAGGCGTACCTTGAACGTCTTGACATGTTTTGCTAGTTAATAATCTATTATAAAAAGATTACGATTGTATTCTAATTATATTATTTAATAAATAATTAGGCACAAAATAAATAAAGCAGCAGCCAATAAACTACAATCTATGAATGAAAATACTATGCAAATCGCTATAGCTTTAGCCCTAGTGAATTTGCTTGCTTGGGGAGCTTACTCTACCCTACAGAATGAGCCTGAAATAATTTACAAATACAAAAATACTGTAAGTAGTAATGCTAATGTAACTGTAACAATTGAGTTTGGAAATTTTAGTGCCAATTCTACAACTTTCTTTGAAAGTAATTTCAATAATACTAACCAAACTTCTATAACTTTTGAAAATATCTTTGTTGAAAATGATACGTCCGCTTATGCAGCTACTATTGTAGCCTCACAAATAGGTGGATTTTCTGTTGAGGTAACATGGCATTCTTTTGGGCCTTACATACATACTATTGATAGCGTTTCAGACAGCACCCATTATTGGGGACTTTATCATAATGGAGAATATGCAATGGTTGGAGCAGGAGATTTACAACTCCAAGATAACGACAATTTACTTTGGATATTTGAGACTGCTAATTGGTAATTTTACTATTCTCTAGTCATGCCGCGCTGTTCAGCCATTGACTTAAGGACATTATTCTCTCTTTTCAACGTCCTCATAGCTTTTTTAGAATGGGTAACTAGATTGCGTAGAGTAAGAAGTCCAACAACTTCTTCATTATCAACAACGGGCATTCGTTTGATTTCTTTCTTTTCAAATGTCTGCATTGCCTTCTCATAACTTGAATTGACGTCGATTGAAATAATCGGTTTAGTCATAAAATCTTGAGCTGTGACTTTCTTACAATCAAAATTTCCTTTCTTTACGAGATCTGCAAAACCCCGTTCTGTAATTATTCCAACGGCTTCTTTTTTCTCTAAAACGACAAGACAACCAACTCTCTCTTTAGTCATTTTCACTGCGCATTGTTGAGCTGATGTTGTTGATCTGACTGTCATGACCTCTTTGTGCATTATTTTAGCAATTGTTGTTTTTTCCATAGGTTATAGCTATCCCTGCTTAGGTTCTCTACACCTTCTTCCGATAAATACTTTTCTGTTAGAGTAAATGTTAAAATTAGAGGGTTATTTTTGGATTATGTTTTCAAAGAATGTAAGCTCGCTGCTTGTCGCTTTTTTCATGATTTCAGTAGTTTTTACTGGATGCATAGAAGAAGAAGTAGAAGAAAATCTATCTGACGAAATCAAATGCGAAATCCTTTCTGGAGAATATGAGTCACAAGAGACTGAAGATGGTGTGACCCAAGGATACCTCAAATTCTCAGATTCAGAATATGATACAGACACTGAGAAATGTAATGTAAATTACAACATTGTGGATGCCGATGGGAAGCTACATGTGAATTTAGACGGTACGGTTCACGATTACAGTATTGAAATTTCTGGAAGCTCTTCTAATATAATCATAATTATAGGAGAGAATTCCATTATAGGAGGCGGAAACGGAGAATCATTAGAGGGAACTCTGGAAGTTTCGGGCAACATAACTTGGTCATTTGGTTCTACGTTCATACCATGCACCGGTTGTTTTGACGACGCTAAGACAGGAGAACTTGTTGTAGATGAAAACGGGAATCCACCTGGCGAAGGTTCAGGATGCATAGATTACGATGATGAAAATGGTAATAACCTTTATGATGTTGGTGAACCTTGTCATGATAATCATTCCACAATATCATATAATGTTACAGTAGATTCACTTGAAGATGTATTCAATAGTATGAATTATGATGGAGAATATTACTACACTAAAGAAGAATGGGTAATACACGACATATCTGAAATTGTGGAAATTGATGGTATGCTAATGTTTGGCGTTACCGGTAAATCCCAAGAGGACGGATACAATTGTGGCCTTGAGACTTGGTATATTTTTCTAGGCCAATCAACGTTTACTCCAGGCCAATGTTTGTTGTCTGAAAAACCATCTTGGCACGCAGAATATGTTCCAAGTAATGACGGAGCATTATGGGCACCAAATTTCCACGGTAGCCGCACGATGTATTACACATTACCAATGTCAAATGAAGACAGTCACAGCGACACACAAAGTTGTATTGGAATGGTAACTGCAACAGGCACAGCTCCAAATCTTGTTTGGACGGATTACGGAGAGCCAATTCTATGTCAAGCTGAAGGAGAAGAGAACAATGATGATCCAGAACCGCCAGCATTAGATCCTGCAATTTTCATTGATGATGATGGAAGAATGTACATGGTCTATGGAGGAGCGCACATATGGATTACAGAATTAGACCCAAAAACAGGCGAACACATCAGTGGAGATTCATTGTCTTGGGATAATGGCGACAATGGTGACTTTGTTCATTTAGCTAACGGAGCAAGCGACGATCCGCTTTACACAGAAGATGGTCAAGATCCCTGGGCTGAAGCTCCTTACATTCACAAAGAGGGAGATTACTACTATTTGTTTGTTAATTGGTATTCATGTTGCGCAGGTGCAAATTCAACTTATGAAATAGTTGTAGGAAGATCACAATCTGTTACAGGCCCGTATGTTGACAATAGTGGAACAGACATGAAAGATTACGGTGGAACATTAGTCATGGCTCCTGAATCACATAATGTAATAGGTCCAGGTCATGCAGGAATTTTCGAATATGAGGCTGATAATAGGGCCGTCCAAGTTTTCACACATCATTATTATCCAGATGACGGTGCGCCTTGGGCATACGCTCAGGCCCGTACTTTGACTTGGGATTCAGATGGGTGGCCAGTAGTAAGTCAAGAACAATGGAATCCAATGGATTATTGGGAAATAATAGATAATGATGATGAAAAGGATAGTGAAGAAACCAATGAAGATCATGAAATTTCTATTACGGACGATATGAAATTTAATCCGGAAGACTTAACCATCAATGTAGGAGATACTGTTACTTGGACAAATGATGATGGGGGAGCACATACTGCGACCAGTACTGATGGGCCGGCTTCCTTTGATTCTGGAAATATAGCTACTGGTGCCACTTGGTCCTTTACTTTTACTGAAGCCGGAACGTATGATTACAAATGTGATTATCACAGCTCAATGACTGCCACAATTACTGTTAACGATTGATTAAAGTAAGATAACAGGCTTTGAGCATAGTGTTTCATTTATAGAAACACTTGCCTGTGGACTCGTGAATAGGAGAGAATATCTTCGCAATTGGTGGGATTTATCGAGAGGAGGAAATGTTGTTTGGGGAATTGCTACCATTGGCTTAGGGGCTCTGATGATAGGTGTTGATTATAAAGAAAGTATTCTTTCACTAGCATTGCACGCTTTCTGTATCGGAGCTTTCATTGCAGGATGGTTTGCGATAAATGATCTTTTAGATATTGAAATTGATCGGATTAATCACCCAAAAAGGCCTTTACCCTCTGAAAGTATTACAGAGACTGGAGCAAAAAAATACGGCCATCGAATGATTATTCTATCCAGTGTTGGTTTACTTGCAATTATTATGAATGATGAAAAAAACATTGAAGGAATGGCATGGATTGATTCCGTTATTGTTTGGGTAGTTGCACTACTGATAATGTTAGCATACGAATTAGATGGGCCATTCAATCCTGCTCTAAAGAAAAGAATGTACTGGGGTAATTTAGCTATAGCTAGCACTATTGCAATTACAATTCTGTTTGGAGCTGCAGCAATTGATCATGCAGCAGATCCTCTCCTTTGGTCTGTGGCTGCTAGCGCTATGATTCTCACCACTGCAAGAGAAATGTGCATGGACACCAAAGACAGTGTCGGAGATTTCAACAGAATGACTTTGCCAAGAGTTTTAGGACTCGAAAAAGCTAGAAAAACTATATGGATTTTAGCTATGGCTTCAACTCTCTTTATGGCATTGCCATTCGCACTCGGGCTTCTACCTTGGAGAATGATTATGTTTGTTTTACCCTCTATGGTTTGCGTCATCTCTAGCAAACCTTTCTTATCTAAAAGAAATTACAAAGAAGCTGCTGACGTTCTAAGGGTAGGAATGGTCTTTGGATTGCTAGGCTTAGCCCTTTGTGGTATGGTTATAAACAGCTAATTCTGTCTTACACTGTGCATCATGAAATAGAACACCCTGAAGTTGGAAAAGTTTGCTATTTTCGAAATAATAGGGCCAAAAGAATAATTATTTCTGTAAAACCTGAATATGTAAGAGTTATAATTCCTCGACGGCAATCTTTCAAAAACGCTGAGAAGTTCTTTGAATCAAAAATCAACTGGGTGAAAAAGCGTACTAGTGAAATGAGAAGTCAACTCGCAAAAGCTAAAGCATTGACTAGAATCAATAAAAAAGAAGCTCGTCGAATATTAGAAAATAGAGTTGCTCAATTAGCAAAAAAACATGATTTTGTCTATAATCGTATTTCTATCCGTAAACAGAAAACAAGATGGGGCAGTTGTTCAACAAAAAATAATCTCAGCTTGAACATGAATCTACTACATCTTCCCAAAGACTTAATTGATTATGTTTTGGTACATGAATTAGTCCACACTAAAGTTAAGAATCACGGAAATGAATTTTGGGATGAGTTAGATAAAATTGTACCAAAGTCAAAAGAAAAAGATCGGAAATTGAAGGATTATAATTACTGCCTCTTTTAGGATAGGTAAGTTAAAAATCCTGAACTTACTAGTAACTTATGGGCAATGGGAAAAGGACTAGAATTAGAAACTGTGCCTCTAGATTATGCTATAAATTTACTAGATGCGAAATGGGACAGTTACTTCAATAGCAGCTAATTTTTACGTCGAGAAAACGCAATTAAACTTACTAAAACTAAAGTTGTAAGTAAACTTACTCCAGGCAACTCATCTGAAGAGGTGTCTATAGGCTCATTTTCCTCTTCTACTGCAGCTCCTTGAACTACAGTAACCATTCTGGTATCAATTGCAACATTTCCATCAATATCTGTCACACGCAGAGCTGCTTTGTATTTACCTTTTTTATCATAAGTAAAAGTAGTCAGTCCTTTAGTAACTGATGACCAATCATATTCTCCATCTCCATCAAAATCCCACTCATAAAGAATGATTGTTCCATCCGTATCTGCTCCCATACCTGTAAATGGAACAATTTCTCCAGTTTCTACTTCAATATCATCTCCTGCAAATGCTGAAGGAGGTTCACCAATCGGAGTATTTTCTGAATTAGAATCAGGATTGTTGTCTCCAGTAGCACCTACGTATTCCAACCTAAATGAGTAGTCTGTCACGTCACTAATACTTTCTAAATCTGAGCCTGGAGCTCCTGGAGCGATGACAAATTTATCTCCTGGACTTAGTTTTCCATTGAAATCGTTGTCAACGAAAACAACTGCATTACCAAAACCTGAATGACATCCATAAATATCGGAGACCAAACCTTGTGACTTCGTATTGCCCTCTACATCCAAAAGATACCAAAGCACTGTGTTTACAGAAACATGAGGGTTCACTTTTACATGTTGGACCGTCCAAATGCCATTTCCATCTTCCATGGCTACCATACTGCTTGTTGGAGTTCCATCAATTGTTTCAGAAGAACGAGCTAAGGCAATATCATATCCTATTATTCCTGGATCGCCGCCAATTGTAGTCACTGATTTTACGGCCGTTATTGTAATTGGAACTATATTATTATTTTCATCTGACTCAGAAATATCAAGGTAAGTATCTACTGCCAGATAGAACGAATATTCGCCATAATGGTAATCTCCGGGCCCTGCAGACATACCAAGATTAGCTGCTGTAGCCTTGAACTTGACATATTTTTTGTTACCGTCTGCGATAATCTCAGCACCTTCGGCTGTGGTTTTAGATTCATCTATAGCCCAACCTGAACCAGTCCAGAAAATTCCTACATGAAATCCAAGTGGATTTCCTTCAAAATCATCTAAACCTACTTTGAAAGTTCCTACTGTTTCAGTTCCTGTGTTAATAATTTCAACTATAAACTTGAAATATGGGTCCTCTACACCCCCGCAGGAATTCTTAACCCAACCTTGTCCAGTTTTTCCAGATCCTGTAGCATGACTAGTATACCAAAAATTTCCAATTAAAATATCTGGCTTTGCAATCACCATTGTGGCTTGACCGTCTAGATCCTCTGTAGTAAATGTATTGTGATAATCGCTCCATGAACGTACATCAAATTGAATTGAATATGTCCCAGGAGGCGCCCATTCTGCGTAGCCTACTACCAAATCAATTGAAATTGCAGAAATTTCACTTGGTTCTATCCAAAAGTTTGATGGTTCTGTTGGTTTGCCAGCTGCATTATCCCAACTACTTTTTGTTGGATTAAATATTTTCCATCCTGTTGAACTCATCTGATCTTGAGAGCCACTAGGCCAATTAACTTGGCCATAATCCATAATGAAAGCTGTTTGATCGCCACCATTTGCATCATCTCTATCATCTCCCCAAGAACCCGTTATTGGCAATATTGCAACCACAGTGTCACGCCCCTGTTGAGAGATTGATTTAAGAACTGCAAATGTGCCGTCATCTAAAGTAATGAAAGAATTCTCTGGAAATGTAATTAGAACATCTATTACTGGAGAGTCTAGAGAAGCTCCATTATTCTGGGATTTAACTGTATATGTCCTACTTTGCATATCTCCTGAACTAGATGGAACTGCATTTTGCGTGTTTGGCGATACTTCCTTGACGTCCATTGAATGAGGGGTTGAAACTAATATGAATGCATTATCTACTCTGAAATATCCGTTGGAATCTTGATCAGTGGATCCTACTAAACGAATTTGCCAGGGATCTCCAAGATATTGTTCCTCAACCTTTCCACCTGTAGCAATTTGTTCTACTGCGCCAATATCTGCAAAAAATAGGTATAAATCACTATTACCTTCCCATGTATCTGGCAATTCAGTATAATTAAATCCATGTATAGAGTAAAGAGTTGATAGTTGATCTACATCTCTCCACTTGATATCATACCAAGCACTACTTGAACTTACACGAATCTGGGCTTTGACATCAGCATTTTCCAGATCATAAATAGATTCTATAATGAAAACGGGTTTACTATCTGTAGTCGTGAAAGTCTCTGAGGTCAAAGAACCATCATCATTAGCATTCCACCAATAAGACTGCTCATCATCATACCAACCGTCACCTGTTGACCAAGATAGTTCAGAAAGAGAACCTAAACAAAGCGATATGATCCGAATGTTGTTATCTGGTTTTTGATCTGGCACTTGTGCCTCATCATCTCGCCAAACCTGAACTTCTAGATAATAAATGCCAGGAGTGAGGTCAGACCCCCATCTCCAATCATCACCTGCTCCATCTGGTAAATCTGGAGATACAGTATACCACTCGCCCTTTGAAAGTTCTACTGGTATTGTGTAAAATACATGTGAGCTGCTTTCAGGCCATTTTTTATTACCTTCTAAATCTAAAATTCTAGCTCTGACTGTTACTGAGTTTTGGCCTTCCAATCCCCCTGATTTAACAACAACAGATAAATCATGGTCGACACCAGCAGCTGAAAAACGTTCTGTGGAAACTTCACGGATTGCTAGTTCATTTCTGTATTCATTACCAAAAACATACAAGTCGTCTATCATCACACCCTTGCCCCCTCCTGTTTGAGTTGTCACGCGAAATTCAATCCAGGTTTGGTAACCTTCAAATTCTTCTAAACTGATTTCCTCAATAATCCACTCCGTTTCATCAGAGCTTGACCATATACAATCACAACTTCCTTGATATGTTCTTAAAACTATCCAAGTGCCGGATGTGATTTTCTGGTCACTATCGAAATCAGTTGCAGCCCTAACTTCAAGTCTATCGCCCTCTGCTAAATCCCATTTAATAGCGAAAGTCAAAAATGGTTTGTAAGCAGCTCTAAGATCTAAGTTGACATCGGTCTGGAACCTATCGCCATCCCAATCACGATCATACTCATCCTGAGTAATTAAACCATCATCGGACCCAGCTTCTGTTGTTGGATTGTTTTTATCGTAATTTACTTCTTTAGCATACTGCCAAACATACTGCCCAGAATATGCCATATTATCAATATCTCGCACTCTCCAACTGTTTTCTTCTGAACTTGTTCTTTCAACTATAGTATAAGCATAAACATCACTGCGATCGCTTGGATTGTCTACATCGTCTCCAAAGAAAGGCTCAAAAATACGGAATTCAAAAGTCATGGTATTATTCCAAGGGAAGTAATCCTTCCCTGCCGGAACTAAAACCTCAACCGTGAGATAGTAAACGCCTGCGCTAGGGGTCTGAAATAAGGCAAATAAATCACGTTGGTCCTCAGTTCCTTCTCCAGGTCTTATATCTCCATAACTAGAGTAATTCGCAAGATTTGTAATTGAAAAGTCGCTCTGATCAAGATAGTCTGTTAGATCGTGTCCTTCAAAATTAACTACGCTAAATTTGACTGGAAGATCTGACCATGGGGCACTACCTAAATTTAATACTGTAGCATTAATCTCTCTCCATAATGAATTACCATTTTGGTTTTTGACAGCGAATTCATCATCTACTGTAACGCTACCAACTGCAACATCTCTAGTGATTTTTTCAGTACCTCTAATTACAAATTCATCAATTATAACTCCCGAATATGGACGAGACCCTTCGGTGTTTTGATCGTTATCTGCATCAAATTGTATGCGGAATAAGATTTTATCTGTATCATCGGTGCCATAATAATTACTTGATAAAACGTACCCTTGATATTTGGGATCATCTCCTGTGAGATAGGTCCATGAACCTTCTGCAGGGCAAAGGCCTGAATGGCTAATCAAATTGGTCCAAGAGGCTCCCTCATCTTTGCTAACTTGGAGTCTAAGATAATCACCTGATTCTGTACAGCCCGAAATCATAAAATGAATAACGACTTCTTCCATTCCAGACAAATCCATCATTGCAAATCGGATATAATCATCTTGATTTGGATTTGGTGTGAATTTTGGGCAACCCGAATCAGATAACGATTCGTTCCCCCAATCGCAGGTGCTATCACTACTGGTTTTGTACCAACCATTAGTATTGAAAGAAGCGAATGAAGAATCTCCATAATAAATTGTAGAGGGATAACCTGTTTTGTTAAATGTATCGCCATTTTCATGACAACCATTAGTGTCTGGCGCCCAACCACATCCATCTGCATCCCAGTCATAGCCTCCACTTTCGTAATCAAGTCTGTGCCAATTAACACCATCGTAAGACGACGCGCCATTATCATCAGTATCACCAAATGTAGCTATAGCTAATGGTCCCGGATCATGCAATGAAGCTGAATCAATAAAAACCGCAACCCCTAAACGAGTTCTGAGAAGATTATTAACGTTATTTTGATCAGATTGTGCTAACTTTACCTCTAGAGTATTCATACCTGCTAAGGTAGAGATGACATGCCTTGCTTTGCTTTCATCCAAGCCATCATATATGCGTTGGTAGTAATCATTTGTTTTATTAAATGTAAATAAGATGCTTTCACCGCTATAAATAGAATCCGAGACGTGCATAGGGTGCCCTTCAGGGAAAGCACGGGTGTCCAGAATAGTATCGTAAAGCACAACTCCCTGCTCATTTTTGAGTTTTAATTGAACACTCAGATAATCTACGGGATTAAGTCCATAATTGGTGATTTTTGCATCTATTCTTATGGCAGTCATTTTTTCTACCGCGCCAAGGTGCGTATGCCTAGGGATTTCAAGCGAACTTATTCCCAAATCAATATTCTGCGCACTAGTTTTGCTTACTTCCATCCAACTAAGTATCGTTGCAAAGAAATCTGCTCTGTCCCAAGCATTGTTGAATACTCCAATTTCAGTTGCGAACAGGAAGGCCTTGTGTGTTTGGCTTCCAGTATACGAATCTACAGGAAATTGGACTGCATGATACTCATGACCGTGCGAAGCGCCTTTAAGTGCATCCATCCAAAACGCTCCATTTGCACTATCGTCGTACGGTTTTATTCCACACGGCCTATCTGGGTAATAAATTCTAGCCGTGTCCGTATAATATTCTTTACCTTCAAAAATTGAATCGGATACACCCTGTATAGGATTAGAAGTTCCATCCATCACTTGATATGAACTATAATATGTATCTGCATGAAGATAATTATTGAGAAATTGTCCATTATAACTATCTAACCAATCAACCATCTGTGTTAACATTATGATATTCCTATTGGATGCGCAAAAAGAATCCAAAGTTCCGCAATCTCCATCAAGGTAATCTGAAATAAGGGAAGTTTCTGAACTAGTCATAATATTTGTGTTCCATCCAGAATACCACATCACAACTTCATAGTTGTCAACTATAGAAAGACCTGCATCACCTGCAGGAAGCTCATAATTGGTTCCATTCCAAGTGCCTGTCCTAAATACATCGTAAGAATAACCTCCCTCATTTAGGGCAGTTAGGATATGTGTTGATTCCAGATAAGGGCCTGAATAAAGCCTTTCTAAATCGTCATCAACAACTAGGATTTTAGCGTCCCCTGGTTCTTGTGCAGGTGGGGAAAATTTACCTTCATCAGCAGATGTTAAACCTGTAAAAACAAGAGCTAAAAAAGAAGCTAGCAGAGCAATTCGCCAAGAATTCATAAATGACCAAGACATCGCGTAGTTATAACTTTTACTTCTGATATATTTCTTTTATTGTCCCAAATTCTATGAAATTATTTTGCAAAGATTTGTTTGTCATCATTAAATGCTTTGAATTCCAAGGCATTGCCGCAAGGATCTAGGAAAAACATGGTAGCTTGTTCACCAGGCTCTCCCTTGAAACGAATGTGAGGTTCAATAATGAATTCTTGACCTAAGTCTTTCAATCTGCTAGATAAAGAATTCCAATCCTCCATAGTCAAAATAACACCAAAATGACTTGCTGGTACATCATCTCCATCAACAGGATTAGTCTCTGCCTCTTCCATAGAAACTACCAAATGAGCCACGACTTGATGGCCATACATATCAAAATCAATCCATCTATCTGAACTTCGGCCCTCCTTACAATCTAGAACATTTGTGTAAAATTCTCTAGTTGTATCTAGATTGTCAACTGGAAAAGCTAAATGAAAGGGGCGCATAACTCTAACTTATCAATCTCTTTTTACGTATTATCTTAAGTAGAATGATTTCAAATGCAAATTAATGAACGAAACTGTTCTTATTTCCGCAATTGTGGTTTATGGTTTGTTTATTATTTTTGGAACAAAATGGGTTTTTGAATTGATGATGGCTCGAAATATGAAGGAGAATGTAGCTATCTATTACAATCGTAAAATTTTACACATGTTTTGTGGAGGGTTAATCGGCATGATGGCTCCTTCAATTCTTAGTGAACCAATTTATGCTCTGTACATTGGAATTTTATTCACAATTATCACTTACATTCCATACTATACTGGACACTTACTGTATTGGATCCAAACAAAAGATAACAAGAATGATGTAAATTTTTGTTTTATGGCTGGAGTTTCGGTCTATATACTTTGGGAAGTACTTGGAGATCCGTATCTAGCAATTATTCCACTGCTTTTCATGGCATTTGGTGACGGAGTGACTGGGATTGCAAGAAATATAAAATTTGGGTACAGAACCAAGAATCCAATTGGAAATGTATTCATGGCAATTATTTGTATTCCTATGGGATATTATTTAGGTGGATTGTCAGACCCGGCCTTACCAATCTGGGGAGTTATAGCTGCAATTGTCGCCACTCTTGTAGAAAGATACGAATATGGACCTATAGATGACAATGTACTAATTACAGTAAGTGCTACGATTGTTCTGTTTATCGGTAATGAAATTGGACCTTTAACCGGGTAATTTGTGTGGCTTAGCTAAATTGGATTCCATCATCCTCAATTCATCTATACCGCTTATTAGAATCTCTGGATCTGGAGTTAATTCTTTGTCTGATATTTTTCCCTCATAATCTATCTGTGAAAGAACATATTTCATACAATTAATTCTTGCTCTTTTCTTGTTGTCTGAACGAACGATGGTCCAAGGAGATAATGTTGTATTTGTTTCTAACAACATTTGGAATTTACGCATTGTATATTCTCCCCACAAATCTTGAGCTTGTAAATCGACTGGAGATAACTTGTATTGCTTTAAAGGATCTTTACCTCGCTTATTAAATCTCTTAAGTTGCATTTTCTTTGAAACTGAGAAATATAATTTAATCAGAATTATTCCTTCTTTAACTAAAATTCTTTCAAAAACTGGCGCATACTTCAAAAAGCGCTTATGTTGTTCGTCTGTACAAAAGCCCATTACAGGTTCAACCATCGCTCTGTTGTACCAACTTCTGTCAAAAAGAACAATCTCACCTGCTGATGGAAGGTGATCTGTATATCTTTGGAAATACCACTGGGTTCTCTCAGTATCACTTGGTTTTTCCAAAGCTACTACTCTAGCACCTCGTGGATTCAAATGTTCACGAATTCTTTTGATTGTACCGCCTTTCCCTGCTGCGTCACGGCCCTCGAATAACATTACTATTCTTTGACCAGTTTTTCTAACATGAGTTTGCAATTTAAGAAGTTCAATTTGTAGCTTTAATTTCTCTTCTTCGTAAGCTATTGTAGACTTAGGAATCCACACTTGTATCTTCTTGTCGGAGCCTTTAGCATCCTTGTTTTTTAAGCCTTCACCCTCTGATAGTTTAACCTTCTTATTTGCTACCACGAAATGTGCTCACCATATCAGTTAATATAAAATTTATTATTTTGAATGAGGACTTAAAAAATCCCAGGCTATTTGAGCTGTATCTACCCTTCCTTGAGTTCCTGGCTCGGATGATACAGGATCATTTTTCGAATATACATTGTGTGTTCCTACATGAATAGTTACAAGAGCTACTTCTGCACCGTTTTTACAATCTGTAAAACCTAGAATATCATAATGTAAAAATACCTCATTCCTGTCTGGAAACGTGCCTGAACACTCGTTCATATCCTTCCAAGCCTGAAGATTCTGAAGCGCTCCTGTATTCCAAAATACTTGTTGAAAGAAAAAAGAGGTTGCAGCTACATGAGAGTAAATTGCTATAGGATCAAAGAATCCATGTATCTCCATCACTGGTATGGGTGAATAACTTGAATCTTTTTCTCCAATAAAATACATAGACATACAGGCAACTGCCGTAAACATGTCTGAAGCCTCGTTTGCAAGAACTTGAGACATGGCACAACCATTAGACCACCCTGTAAGATAAATTCTATCGGAATCTATTGGAAAAATATCTAGTTGATAAGTAACTAAAGAACGAAGAAATCCGATATCATCTATTTCTTCATCTTTTGCTGGATCACAACAAGCTCCAAAATTCCAAGAGTTCCCATATCCTTGTGGATAGATTATGATCGCATTATTCTCCCTAGCTATTCGATCCATATCTGTCATTTCGTATTGATTATCGGCATTTCGCTCTAAACCATGTATATCTAAAATTAAAGGAATTGATTGAGTTTCATCTGTTTCATCAGGAACATAGAGTTTCCAACATCTTTCCATGCCGCCATGTTCAAAGCATTCATCTTTAATTCCTCTAAAGAAAGTGTCATTTGTTTCGGCAAGAGAATCATCTGGTTCTTCTTCTACAGTGCCATTAGTTCCTTGTGTCTGTTCTTCTTTTATTTCAACTGCTGGAGAATCAGGTTCATCATCACTGAAAATGAAAAAATAACCATAGGTTCCACTTACTCCTGCTATCAGAAGGACTGTAGCTAAAAGTAAGGAGGTTTTTTTCATCTTATATTTCTAATGACGGAGTGTATTCTCCATGACATGCTTTGGAATTCATTTCAGCTCTATGGTAAAACACGGCGTAGGTGGATTCGAGATTGGCATTGTTTCCATTCCAAGCATGTAACGCAGATTGCTGTAATGCTCTTCCATAAGAGAAACTTAATGCCCACGGATATTCACCCATCATATTCATGGCATTCAAATGTTCTGTAGCTTCTGTTTCAGATTGGCCACCTGAAAGGAAGACTATCCCTGGAACTTCTACTGGAACTGATGCCTTTAGACATTTGACCGTCATCTCTGCAACTGTTTTCATATCTCCTTGAACTTCACAATCACTTCCTGAAACAACCATATTGGGTTTCAATAATATTCCTGGTAAATGAACGCCTTCATTATCTAATTCTTCAAACACTGCCTTGAAGGTTTTTTTAGAAACTTCATAGCACGTTTCAATCGTATGATCGCCATCCATCAAAACTTCAGGTTCTACGATTGGAACTAATTCTGCATCTTGACACGCTTTGGCATACTTTGCTAAGGCTGAGGCGTTGGCTCTGATACAATCATTAGTTGGAATTCCATCTCCAATTGTAATGACTGCTCTCCACTTAGCGAATCTAGCACCTAATTTATGATAATCTAAACATCTTTCATAGAGGCCCTCAAGCCCTTTCGTTAATTTCTCAGCAGGTGAACTGTCCATAGGATGGGCTCCTTTGTCAACCTTGATTCCTGGATAAACTCCATTTGATTCAAGAATCTCTGCCAGCCTTCGACCATCTTCTGTTTTTTGTTCTAAAGTTTCTTCAAAAAGAATGACGCCTGAAATAAATTGCTCCATCCCATCAGTTTCAAATAATGCTTGACGGAAATCTCTACGATTTTCTTCCGTATTTTCTTGATTAATTAGAGCTAACCTCTTTCCCATAGTAGGGGTACTCTCATCTGCCGCTAGAATCCCCCTCCCAGAAGCAACTATGGAGCTCGCTACCTCGGTCAATTTTTCCTTGTTCATAATCTCGCATTACCGCCTGAATAAAACTATGTGGGCTACATTTGACCTATATCTTTTAACATTTCAACAAACCAAGATTGAGTCGTATCAAACTGTTTACCGCCTTTTATTAGTTGCAAATCGATTAACCCTAATTCTCCTTTCTTATTCTCGTCCAAACCTACTAAACCGCTTTGGCCATTAAGTGCAAAATCAACTGCCATAAAAGCGGATTTTTTAATCAATGCTAAGTCTCTTACCCCTGGTTTTGCTGAACGTGCAAAGTAACCACTTTTTTGAATTAACGTTTTATCAGCTTCTAATGCTTCTGCAAATTGTTTTGAAAACCATTGTCCTGGATTGATATCATCTAAGCGAACATGACCAAAAGCATCACGAGGAACTTCTTTTCCTTGCGACTCTAATTCTCTAACTATCGTATCCATTCCAGCGCCTTCACTCAAAAATATATTTACACAATCATTATCATCCATACATTGCTTCAATCTATTAGCTTCTTTCTGAAAATCAACATCTATTTCTGGAAGATATACTGCATGAACGTCCCACCTCTCTTTAGAAATAAACATTTCTGGAAGATATTTTCTATTTTCTAGTAATTTTCTATACTCATAAGCTGTTCCTGCTGTGAGCCACCCGCAATGGCGGCCCATTACCTCATGAATTATTAACTGTCGACGGCTGGTCGTATTTTCATTAGCAATATTATCAAAGAAAATAGCTCCTTGCTCTGCTGCCGTCCATGCACCAAGTGTTTGCTCTACGGGCATTACATCATTATCAACAGTCTTTGGCAAACCAACAACTGTCAAATTCCTACCTGATTCGTCAAGATATTTGGCCAAGGCTGCCGCCATCGTGTTAGTATCATCTCCTCCTATTGTATGTAAAATATCAATTCCATCTTCAATCAATTGATTTGCTGCAACTTCTAAAGGATCTTCACCTTTCTTGATATATCCTTTCTTTACACAATCCTCAACATTTGTTAATTTGACTCGACTATTTCCGATTGGACTTCCACCAAAATTGTACAAAACTTCATAATTTTCTCTAGATTCTTGGGTGAAAACAACTGACTTGCCAAGTAAAAGACCACGATAGCCGTGCATGTAACCCACAATTTCAGAATCAGGTGAAACTTGATTGTATTTCTCAATCAGACCTCCTATTGCGGCTGATAGGCAAGGTGCTATCCCTCCGCTAGTCAAGATACCTACTTTAGGCATGAAGGCGGACGGAGGTGTGAAGATAAATCTTATTGCCTCAAAATTTTGATAAGGGCTTTATATACTAATCCCTATAAAAACAATTAAAAACTTAATCAGAAATCAATATTCAGCTTTCTGAGCGTGTTTATTACGTGAATAAACCACTATTTTAGCCGTTTTGAGAGTAGAATTTAAATAAAGCACTTGACTGGCCACAAGCTCCAGTATCATCAGACTAACGGTTAGAGGACACAAGGGCCTGTAGCTCAGCTAGGTAGAGCGCCCGGCTTTTAACCGGGCGGCCAAGGGTTCGAATCCCTTCAGGCCCGCCATGATTTTATTGGAAAGGATGCCAAAATGAATAACAACGTACTGTGGTTAAACAAACTAGTGCCAAAACATGTTTTACTTGATGATGACAAAGTTGAAAGTAAACTAAAACCCTTAAATGTTATCAAAGAACAATTGCCTAAAATTCTGTTGAAAGATCCTGCACTGAAAGCTCTGGATCAAGAAGCTAAACCTGGTGATGTTGTTGAGATTCACCGCTTCAGCGAACATGCGGGCTCTAATTTTGCTTATCGTTTGGTGGTGGAAGAATAATGAACTCAAGAGCATTAATCAAGGCATTTTTTGACAGCCGAAGTACGTCGGGTCCAAGTGCTGCATTAGTTAATCATCAATTGGGTTCCTTCAACGATTTCTTGCCTCACGAAAACAATCCTGCTCCATGGATGCAAAGAGTTGTTGACAATATCTCTGTAGGGGCCGATGAATCCTTGAGGGGTGCGATACGCCTCGAATTAGGTGACTTAGATGTTGTTGTAAATCTAGGAAAGATAAGAATCGGACGGCCCATGGTTTACGAAGCTAATGGTTCCCAAACTGACTCAATACCTATGATGTCTCGTTTAAGAAACATGACCTATGCAGCTCCAATCTACCTTAATTTTACGATTATTGAAGAAGGTATTGAAATCGAAGAAGTAGAAGAAGAAATTGGAAACATGCCAGTAATGGTAAAATCAATTTTATGTAATCTTCACAGGAATCATTTAACTGGAGAAGGATCTGGCGATAATGAATATATTACAGCCCTAAGAAAGAAATCTGAGGATCCACAGGATCCAGGAGGTTACTTCATTGTTAATGGAACTGAAAGAGTTCTTGTGTGTTTAGAAGACCTGGCGCCTAATCGTGTAATGGTTGAGAGCGAACAGAGATATCAAAGACAAACTGAATTAGCGAAAGTTTTCTCACAAAGAGAGGGTTTCAGAGCATTAACTGTTGTTGAGAAGAAAAAAGACGGAATTTTATCTGTTTCTATTCCTGTAGCTTCTGGACAAGTACCTTTAGCTGTATTGATGATGGCTTTAGGAATGGAATCTGCTGACGACATAATGCAAGCTATAACTAATAATCCAGATATGCAAAATCTAATTCTTGCAAACATTGAAGAAATACATAATACCGAAGGAATTTACACAACTCAAGAAGCACTTGAATATTTGGAAAGAAGATTTGCTGCAGGTCAATCTAAAGAATACCGTAGAAAGAGAATAAATTATATTATTGACAATACTCTTCTTCCTCATCTAGATACTAATCAAGAAGCCAGAATGAAGAAAGCTGTTTTCTTAGGTCGTATGGCAAGAGAAGTTTTAGAATTAGGCATTGGAGAAAGAAAACCTGATGATAAGGATCACTACGCAAACAAAAGACTAAAACTTGCGGGTAATTTAATGGAAGAATTGTTTCGTTCAGGACTTCAAGCTTTGTTGAACGATATGAAATATCAAATGGAGCGTTCATACTCAAAAAGAAAAGAGAATCGTGTACATCACGCCGTTCGCCGCGATGTTCTAACTAACAAAATTATGCATGCTATGGCTACTGGAAATTGGACCGGGGGGCGTGCTGGTGTTTCCCAATTATTGGATCGAACGTGTAACATGGCTACCATTTCACATTTGAGAAGAGTTATATCGCCATTAACTCGTTCTCAACCTCACTTCGAAGCACGTGACTTGCATCCAACTCAATTTGGAAGGCTTT
The DNA here is from genome assembly GCA_964634895.1 of uncultured archaeon. GTDB lineage: Archaea > Thermoplasmatota > Poseidoniia > MGIII > CG-Epi1 > CG-Epi1. The sequence goes on from CAZWJS010000013.1 coordinate 19,490, forward strand.
GTCCTAATGAAACGCCCGAAGGTCAAAATTGTGGTTTAGTGAAAAATCTAGCATTGATGGTTGATGTTTCGGAAAATATACCTAATGATATTGTACTAGAAAGTTTTGAGGATTTAAACATTGAACCTATTGAAAAAGCTGAAGAGGGATGGGGTAAAGTTTACTTCAATGGAGATTTGATTGGCGTTCATAAAGCTCCTGCCGATTTAGCTACAGAAATGATACAAAGAAGAAGACAAGGCATGATTAGCAACGTTGTTAACGTTCGGCATGATGAATCTTTGAATGATGTTATCATCAACAGCGATCCTGGAAGAATTAGAAGGCCGCTTATGGTTGTAGGTCGAAATAATAAATTAACAATAAAAGAGAAGGATCTCACTGCTTTACAAGAAAACAAACTTGATTGGAACAATTTAATTGAGAAAGGCGTTATTGAATATATTGATGCTGAAGAAGAAGAAAATTGTCTAATTGCACTAAATACTAATGACTTAACGGGAAAGAAAAAGACACATTCTTACAGTCACATGGAGGTGGACCCGCTAACGATTTTAGGAGTTGCTACCTCAAATGTACCTTTCCCTGAACACAATTCTTCGCCCAGATGTACAATGGGTGCAGGTATGTCAAAGCAATCGCTCGGAATGGGCCAAGCTAACTATCGTATAAGGCCTGACACACGCGGACACTTGCTGCATTACGCGCAGAGGCCTATGCTTCAAACTGAAGCTATGAAATATAATACTCTAAGGACTAGACCTGCTGGACAAAATCTAGTTGTTGCTGTAATGTCATATCATGGATATAATATGGAAGATGCATTGATTTTCAACAGAGGATCAATTGATCGAGGTACTGGAAGGTCTAGTTTTGTAAGAACTTACATGTCCGAAGAAAGAAGATACCCAGGAGGTCAAGAAGATAGATTCACCATACCTGGGCCTGAAGTAAGGGGAGCTCGTTCTGAAGAAGCGTACTTCTATTTAGAAGAAGATGGACTTATTTATCCTGAAATCGATTTAAAAGGTAAAGAAGTTCTAATCGGAAAAACTAGTCCTCCAAGATTCTTAGCTGAACCTACAGATTTCTTAAGTCCCCAAAAAGTTAGAGAGTCTTCTCTTACTGTCAGGCATGGTGAGAAAGGAACTGTGGATTCAGTTATGCTTTCTGAAACGGAAAATGGATCAAGAATAGCACGAATCCGTGTTAGGGACCAACGAATTCCTGAAATGGGAGATAAATTTGCAAGTAGACACGGACAAAAAGGGGTTATTGGTCACATGGTTCCTCCTGAAGGGATGCCATTCACAGAGAATGGAATTACTCCTGATTTAATCATTAATCCACATGCTATTCCTTCACGTATGACTGTAGCTCATGTTCTTGAAATGATTGGTGGTAAATTTGGGAGCATGGAAGGGCGTGTTGTTGACGGTAGTGCATTCTCTGGCGAAAAAGAAACAGATTTAAGAGATGGACTTTCAAACTTTGGATTCAAACACAGTGGAAGAGAAATATTGTATGATGGACAAACTGGCAGACGTATCGATGCTGAAATTTTTATTGGAGTTATCTATTATCAAAAATTGCACCACATGGTTTCTGGTAAAATGCATGCGCGTTCACGAGGTCCTGTCCAACTTCTTACAAGACAGCCTACTGAAGGTAGAGCTCGTATGGGTGGTTTGAGATTTGGAGAAATGGAACGTGATTGTTTAATTGCGCATGGTGCTTCGATGGTTATTAAAGATCGATTGTTAGATGAAAGTGATAAGACTGTTCAATATGTAGATAGTCAATCTGGTCACATTGGGTATTTAGATCGCAGGGGTGTGCTCACATCTCCTATGGGAGATAATACATCAATTTATCCTGTTGCTATGTCTTATGCCTTCAAACTATTATTAGAAGAATTGAAATCATTAGGTATTGCTGCTAGATTGAGACTGGAGGATTTATCATGAGAGAAATGATTCCTAAGAGAATTGGGGCAATTGATTTTGCTTTAATGGGCCCTAAAGAAGTTAGAAAGTTATCCGCAACTAAAGTAATCACTGCTGATACTTATGATGATGATGGTTTCCCTATCCCTATGGGATTAATGGATTTACACATGGGGGTCATTGAACCTGGTTTAAGATGTAAAACTAGCGGCCGGAAAATGGATGAAGATCCAGGGCATTTTGGCCATATTGACTTAGCAATGCCTGTAATACATGCTGGATACTCCAAAACGGTAAAAGACATAATGAATGCAACACACCCCAGTTCAGGAAGAATTATGCTTACACAGGATAGGATTGATCATTACAATAAGCAAATTCAAGCACTAATGAAATCTGATGCAGGAACCACTGTTGCTATTGGAGGTATATCTAGAAGAGCGATTAGAGAAGCTGCTAAATCAAAATCATGCCCTCATTGCGGTGAACCAAAAATCAAAGTAACCTTGGACAAGCCCACAACTTTCCGAGAAGAAGGACGTAAATTAACTCCAAAGGAAGTTAGATCAAGGTTAGAAAAAATACCTGATTCGGACTTATTCTGTCTCGGTTTCAACCCTGAAATTACTAGACCTGAATACATGGTTTTGACTGTGCTATCTGTACCTCCTGTTCCAATGCGGCCATCGATAACTCTTGAATCTGGAGAAAGATCTGAAGATGATTTAACGCATAAATTGGTGGACGTTCTAAGAATAAATCAAAGGCTCAGAGAGAATAGAGATGCTGGAGCTCCTCAGCTTATAGTTGAGGATTTATGGGAACTGTTACAATATCATATCACTACTTATTTCGACAACCAGACTGCAGGAATACCCACTGCCAGACATCGTTCCGGCAGACCGTTAAAAACTATAGTTCAACGTTTGAAAGGAAAGGAGGGGCGATTCCGGTCTAATTTGTCTGGTAAACGTGTTAATTTCTCTGCCCGTACCGTCATTACTCCAGATCCATATTTGAGCATTAATCAAGTCGGAGTGCCTGAAATTGCAGCTAGAGAACTAACTGTACCTGTTAGAATTAATATTCATAATTTATCTTTCATGAGGAACTTAATCAAAGAAAATTTCCAACCTAGTGATCCTGAACAATACATACCTGGAATAAATTACATGATAAGGCCTGATGGTAGAAGAGTCAAATTAACGGATGAAAACTGGGAATTCAATCATGACCGATTAGAACCTGGTTTCTTAGTTGAAAGACATTTAATGGATGGAGATATTGTCCTTTTCAATCGTCAACCAAGTTTACACCGTATGTCTATGATGGCGCATGAAGTTCGGATTATGAAAGGGAAAACGTTCAGAATCAATCTATGCGTCTGCCCTCCATACAATGCTGATTTCGATGGTGATGAAATGAACTTACACGTTGTACAATCTGAAGAAGCTAGGGCTGAGGCTAGAATTTTGATGAGAGTACAAGAGCACATCCGATCTCCACGATTTGGGGGGGCAGTTATAGGTGCTATACATGACCACATAACTGGTATGTTCCTTTTAACTCATGGTGAAGCAAGTTATGATGTCGATCAAACTGTCCGCATATTGTCTCGTGTAGAAAACAAGATTTCTCTACCTAAACCAGATTATCCTAAAGCTAAAGGTGGGCCTCGATGGTCTGGAAGACAAATCTTCTCTGTTTTGTTACCCGATGATATGAACCTAAAATACAACGCATCTGTTTATTTTGCCGATAGAACGCCTGAAGAAAATTCTAAACTAGATATGATTGTTGAAATTGTTAACGGAAATATGATTCGTGGTCCAGTTGATGGTAATTCAATTTCGGCATTTAAAGGTCGTATTTTAGAAGAAATATCTAGACTTAAGGGCGCTAATGCTGCAAAGGATTTTATTGACAAAGTAACGAGGTTAGCAGTTGGGGCTTTGATGGAAACTGGATGTACTACTGGAATAGATGATGCTGATGTTCCTCAAGATGCACTGGATCAAATTACGCAAGCTCAAGTAAGGGCTGTAAAGGAAGTTGATAGATTAGTTGCAGCCTACAACAAAGGAAAATTACAACCAAGACCAGGAAGAAGTGTAGAAGAAACACTTGAGGTAGAAGTTATGAGCGTTTTAGGTAAAGTTAGAGATAAATCTGGTGAAATTGCAGGATGGCATTTGGGTATGGATAACTTCGCTGTTATCATGGCTCGTTCTGGAGCAAGAGGGAGTATGTTGAATCTTTCACAAATGGCTGGATCTATAGGGCAACAGGCTGTTCGTGGAGAAAGAATATCTCGTGGTTATGAAAAGAGAACTCTATCACATTTCAATAAAGGTGATTTAGGAGCTGATGCGAAAGGATTCGTTAGATCTTCGTACAAAAAAGGCTTATCGCCAACGGAATATTTCTTCCACTCTATGGGTGGACGTGAAGGTCTTGTTGACACTGCAGTAAGAACGTCAAGATCTGGATATATGCAGAGACGCTTAGTTAATGCTCTTGAGGATTTAAGAGTGAAATATGATGAAACTGTAAGAAATACCGCCAATACGGTTGTTCAATTTAAATATGGTGAAGATTCTATAGATCCTACAAAGAGTAAATTTGGAAATGCAATTGATGTTGATAGCTTAATTGAAGACGTAACCGGAGGTAAATAATGGCTAGATTAGATACTGTTCGGGCACTTGAGAAAAGAGGACTTTCTCCTCAATTAGCTGAGAAAACTGTTGATTTAGGTTACCAATTAGGTACTCTGAAAAAATGTGATTTAAAGACATTAAAGAAAGATTTTCATTACAAAGAAATTTTACAGCTTATCGATGTTTCAAAGAATAAAAATATCGAACGGGAAGAAATAGTTGCTAAGGCATTAGAAGAGGGCGACGTCAGTGAAGGGCCAATTTCTGCAGATCAGGCTCTTAGAAGGGTTGAGAAGAAATTGGGAGTGATATGGTCTTTACCTGATGGATATACCATAGATGGATTGGCGTCTCACATCTCAAGGAAGGGGCAAGCTCTTCTGGGTGTTGCATTCCCTATTAATTCAAAACAATTTAGATATCCCTTCAATGGATATGTCTATCTAAAAAACAGAGGGATTTGTTATCAATCTGTAATAACTGAAGTTCTATCATTTGATAGGCCTGGAATACCTGAAGAAGAAAAACTAATGCTGACTGCACACACTAAAGAACCTTATGTTACTTTCTTAAGAATTGATCGACTAATCGAATTACCAAGAACAATACGATTAGAAGAATTCCGAAAAATGGATGGAACTCAAGTTAAATCTGCACGGAATTATACACAAGTAGAAGATGCGTTGGATCTTGAAAGAGAAAGATTAAGATTTGAAGAAGAACGTATTTCAGCTACAAAACTCTTTACAGGCATGGGACTAAGTCAAAAGGTAGCTCTTGGCTTGTATACTCATGGAATTTGGATGGCTTCCCAAGTAGTCACCGCCACTGACAATGAACTTCATGCTGCAGGCGTGCCAAAAGCCAAAGTTGCAAAGTTTAGAGAGGCGGCTGCCGAGGCGGCTGCAATTGAATTGCAAGAACCAATACCAAAAACAAAAACTGTAAAAGAAAAGAAAATTGTTGAAGAAGATACTATTGTTAAAAAAATAAACAAATATAGAAAGCAAGCAATTAATCTAGGAGAAAAACTGCCTGAATTGTATATTGAAGAGGTAGCTCAGAAAGCTGAAACGGAAAAATTATCAAAAAAGGATATTGGAAACTTGGTGGCTGAATATGCTGCTTTAGATAAATTAGAAACAAAAATAATTGGAATTTCTGAAAAGAAGGGGGAAATGCTTCCTCAAGGAATCATAAGGGAAATCTCTGAAAAAAGTTTAAAGCATGGCCTGAAAACAAAACAAATTGAAAAGGTTGTTGAAGGTGCTCTTATCCAATTTAACAGTAACAGAGTTGATGCTACTGAAGCTGTAGGCGTTGTTGCAGCTCAGTCAATTGGAGAACCTGGCACTCAAATGACTATGCGTACTTTCCACTATGCTGGTGTTGCTGAAATGAATGTTACTTTGGGATTACCAAGATTAATTGAAATTGTAGATGCGCGAAGAGTTCCGAAAACACCGATAATGGAAGTGTTCCTAGAACCTGATATCTCTTCATCGCAGAAAAAAGCTCTTGAGATTGCTAGTCAAATTGAAGCAAAAGCAGTGTCTCAATTAGCGAGAATAAGTACGGATATTACAAATCTTAGAGTTATTATTGAACCTGATCTTAAAGTCTTGAAATCACGAAGGTTACCAATCTCTGAATTGGCTGCAAGAATTAAGAAAAAGGGTAGATTGAAAACGAAAATGACTGTTGAAAAGAACATGATTATTCTTGAAGAAGAAGATGTTTCTTTCAAAAAACTGTATCTTCTTGAATATAAGGTCAGCCACCTGATGGTTGACGGCATTGGAAACATCCAAAGAGCTATTGTAAGAAAAGAAGATAATGAATATGTTATCTTTACAGAAGGATCCGATTTGAAAGCAATCTTAGAAGTTCCTGGTATTGATCCTACTAGAACTAATACGAATTCAATTCATGAAGTTGCTGAAGTTTTGGGCATTGAAGCAGCGAGAATTTCAATAGCGAACGAATTACATAAAACTCTGTCTGAACAAGGGCTTTCTGTCGACCATCGCCACAATATGCTAGTATCCGATGTTATGACAAACACTGGATCAATTCAAGCGATAGGAAGGCATGGTATTTCTGGAGCAAAAGTATCTGTTTTAGCTCGTGCTGCTTTCGAAATTACTTCGACACACTTACTGCAAGCTGGTTTGACTGGTGAATCTGATGTTTTAACTGGTGTTGCTGAAAATATTATTGTCGGACAGCCCGTTCACTTGGGTACTGGTGCAGTTAGCGCAATTTACAAACCTAAGAAAGCAAAAGGGAAAAAATAGATGGACCTCAACAAATCTTTGAGATTGGCAATAGACACAGGCGATGTTAAATTAGGATGTAACGAAACGTCTAAATCTATCGAAAATGGAAAAGCTAAATTGGTTATTTTGTCTTCAAACTGCCCTAACGACACTGTTGATTTTGCAGGAAAAAGTGAAACTCGTGTATACAATTTTAACGGAAATAATTCAGAATTAGGGGCTGCTTGTGGAAAGCCGTTCCCAGTAGCTGCTGTTGCTATACTCAATGATGGCAAGTCTGATGTACTTACTCTAAAAGATAATAGATAACCCCGAAAGTTTAAGGTCTCTTTCTAAACTAGGCTTTTATGGATTTTCCAATAGATATTAGCAGTTTTGTAAATTTGAAATTAGATGCCAAAGGAAAACTTACAGAAAGTGATGCTAGGACTTTAACTAAGAATATACAGTTAGTTCGTGATGCAATAATTGCTACGACGGCTTTCGCTAGGGCTAAAGGGTTAGGTGGGCATACTGGCGGGCCCTATGATATCGTTCCAGAAACTTTGATTATAGATTCCTTAAGAAACGGTGGTGCGGAGATACATGATGAATTCTTTGACGAAGCAGGGCATCGTTCAGCATTGCAATACGTAAGAGGTGCAATTAGAGGTAAAATGAAGAGTGAGAAACTTATGCATTATAGAGAATATGGATCTGGATTAGCTGGGCATCCTGAACCTGAACTTTTGGATTGTATTGATTTTTCAACTGGAAGATTGGGGCACGCTGCCGGACATGTTAATGGTGTTGCAATGGCTAACCCAGATTGCGCTGTAATCATGTATGGTTCTGACGGGGCTCAAATGGAAGGGAATAATGCTGAAGCTGCTCGTTTAGCTGTTGCAAACAATCTAAATGTAAAGTGGATTATTGATGATAATAACGTTACAATCGCAGGACATCCCAATGATTACATGGATGGGTTTGATGTTGGAAAAACATTAGAGGGACAGGGTTTTGAAATTATTGAATGTGATGGAGAGAATTACAATGAGCTATATAGTTCAATAACTAGAGCTCTGGAGAGTAATGGTCCTGTAGCTATAATTTGTAAGAGGGTCATGGGTCCTGGAATTCCAGACTTAGAAGGTGAATGCAAATTGCACGATGTGATTCCTTTTGATGTTGCCATAAAATATCTTAAAGAAAGAAATCATACTGAAACTGTTGAGCTGCTTGAAGATACTGCTGCAATGCATAAAGAAAAAGTTGAATTTGATTTCAGAGGAAGTGGAGAAAAAGATGCTTGTAGAAAGCAATTTGGAAAATCAATTACTTCTATTTTGAGAGAAATGAATGAAAATGAACGTAAGAAGGTCCATGCTTTCGACTCTGATTTAGAAGGATCTGTGGGTCTTACTGCAGTAAGAGAGGAATTCCCAGAGTGCTTTACAAGAGCAGGAATCCATGAGAGAGGAAATTATCTTGCTGCAGCTGGTTTTGGTTCTCAATCTGGGAATTTGGGCATTTTTGCTACATTTTCAGCATTTATGGAAATGGTAATCTCAGAAATAACTATGTCTAGACTGAACGAAACAAACGTGCTTGCGCATTTCTCTCACGCAGGGGTTGACCACATGTCTGATAATACTTGCCATTTTGGATTAAACAATTTCTTCGCTGACAATTATGTTGAGGAAGGGAGCTCAACTGGACTCTACTTTCCAGCTGATGTTAATCAAATGGACGCCGTTGTCAAGAGAATATTTCATGATCATGGACTTCGATTTATATTTTCAAATCGATCTAAAACTCCACTAGTTTTAGACTCAAAAGGTGAATCATTCTATGGGAAAGGATACGAATTTACTCCTGGAGTTGATGAGATTATTCGCGAGGGTGATACTGGATGGATTGTAACATATGGAGATATGCTACACCGTTGCCTCCATGTCATTGAGGAGTACCGTGCTAATGGAATAAATATAGGCTTGATAAACAAACCTACTTTAAATTCTATTGATGAAGATATTATGGAAAAAATTGGAAAGTCACCTTTTGTCTTAGTCATTGAAAGTCTGAATTCAAGAACTGGCTTAGGAGTTCGATTTGGAACATGGTTACTCGAACGTGGACTAACTCCAAACTATGATTACATGGGAACTACTAGGCCTGGGAACTGTGGGCAAGAAGAGCAAATTCTTCATCAGGGCCTTGGTGTAGAAAATATTAAAGAGAAATTGGCTACTTTCTTGTAATGGCAATGGGTATTCCTGCTAGGATTTTCGCAATTTTACTGCGAATATCTCCTGGTCGCATGCGCAATTGGATGTGGAGATGGTGGTATCAAAGATTGGCTAAAGCGCATAAAAAAGGGGATTTTCGCTTTATGAATTATGGATACAAAGATAATCAGGCACTTCAGTTAGCTGAAAATGATGAACCAAATCGACTCTTTATTCAGTTGTACAATATGAACATTCGTGATGTAGATTTGAATGGAAAAGAAGTTGTTGAAGTTGGTTCAGGGCGTGGTGGTGGTGCTTCTTGGATTGCTAAAACATATAATCCAAAAAAACTCATAGGCTTTGATTTTTCCAAAGATGCGGTAAAACTAGCGAATGAATGGTATGCTTTACAAACTAATCTTTCTTTCAAAGTAGGAAATGCAGAATATCTTCCGCTAGAAGATAATTCTAAAGATGTAATTTATAATGTGGAATCATCACATTGTTATGGGAATGTTGAAGCGTTTGTGAAAGAAGTTTATCGTTCACTTAAAACTGGAGGTAATTTTTGTTGGACTGATTTTAGAGATAAAACAACTATGGAAAAATTAAATGATATTTTTCTGGACGCGGGATTTGAAGTTGTGTCAAAGAAAGATGTTACCAAAGAAGTTTTAGAGGCTTTGGACGAAATTAATGAAAGTAAAGTTAAGGGAATAAGAGAAAGTGTACCAAGAACTATAAGAAAAAGCTTTGAAACCTTTGCTGGAGTTCAAGGAACGCCAGTTTATGAAGCGTTTAAGGCAGGTAACTTGCATTATCAAAGATATCTCATGGTGAAATCATGATAGAGTGTCTAAATGTAGAATTTAGAAGACCTAAAATTGAAAGAAAAAAAGTCATATTTGAATGGGAAGCTTGTTTTCTTGATGAATATTTTAGAGAAGGCAGAAATTATGCATCAATTGAATATCATTCTGAAGTAAAGCTTAACCTATCTATCTGTTACACTCAATTAATAGGGCAATTTTTTCCAATTATCTCTGGATTAAAACCCAACAACAAAATCAACGTCTGTTTTCCTGACCCTGTAAAAAAATCAGACATAGATGTTTGGACTCGATTAAAAAATATTGAAAATGTAAGAGTTGTATCAAAAATCCATGATGATAAAAAAAGCGCCCTGCCTCAAATTTCTATCAATGGAGAGAAAAAGATTGGATTACTATATGGTGGCGGTAAAGATTCCTTAGCAGCCTTAAAATTGTTTAATGACTTATATCCTGACGCTAAGAAGTCAATATTAAGAATTCATTGGTCCAAACAATCAATCGGCCGTCAGAAGGCCTTATTCACAAAAAAAATAATGGAACCGCTCAGAAAGGATTTTGAAATAGAATACTTAGATTGCACTAATGATATTTACCGAAACATGAAAAAAAGGGAATTTGCACAATTAATGGGATTTGCGTTCTACCATGCTTCATGCTTGCCCTATTATCTTTCGAATAATTTCTTGTATGTGAATTTCAGTATAGATTCTTTAGATTTTCCAACGTCTGAAGGTAGTGCTAAAAATAAAAAGTCTATTAGATTCGCATCTGCTAGACCTGAAAAATCTCTTCATATGACTGAATTTATGAAAAAGAAAGGGTTTTCAACGAAAATTCGAAATGTGTCATTTGGAATTCCTGGTTATCTGCACTTTGAACTTTTAGCAAAAGGAGAAAGAAAATATTTGAAGCATATCTATATGTGCGAAAATACATTCAAAAGATGGTGTTTCAATTGTAGAAAATGCTTATCATTAGCGCTTCTAGCGCTAAGGTATGAATATGATCCGAAACCAGCTGAATTTGATTTAAGAGAATTTTTCGAGAATGGGGAATACATAAACAATAAAGTAAAGCCTGAATTAGAAATAGGAAACCAAGGTTATTCAAAAATTTATACACATACTAAGCACCATGCGGCAACTGCTCAAGTCTTGAAACTAATAGATGAAAACTATGCTAAGGCGCAACTTTCTGATAGTGGTTTTGAAGTAATTAGGAAACTTAAGAAACGTTTTGAAGAATGTGCGGACGAAAATAGCATGGCTATATGGCAAGAAGCTGTACATGTAGAGTGTAGAACTGAATTTGAACTTATGATTAATTATTTTAAATCTTTAAATCTTCCAATAGTTAAAGATAAATGTATTCGATTGCTAAATAACACTGCTGATGTTTATGATTTTACCTTTTATTCTGATTAAATTACTTTTATTGGAACTTACTTTAATTTTCTATTTGAGGGCGAACTAACTTCTTATAGTATAAACTCATGTAGTTTCAATGACCAGAAGGTTGTGTTTAATCACTGGAGCTACCGATGGAATAGGCAAAGAAACTGCCATACAAATGGCATCAAAAGGATATGATTTAATCCTAATCGGTCGAAATAAACAAAAAGGTAAGAAAGTAATTAATCAAATTTTGAAGAATTCCAAAGAGTGTAAAATTGATTTCTTTCAAGCTGATTTAATATTGATGAAAGAAGTTGCAAAAGTTGCTGATGAGGTTCGTGCAAAATATGATAAGATTGATATCTTGATAAACAACGTTGGAGCTTATTTCGCCTTCCGAGGGATGACTGAGGAAGGATTTGAAAGAACGTTTGCATTGAATCATCTTGGTTATTTCCTTATGACAAAAAAATTGTTAGACTTAGTTCAAGCTAGTGGTTATGCTCGGATTATCAACGTCTCTTCAAGTGCCCATTATGGTATTGATTTTGAATTTGATAATATTAATGGTGAGAAGAAATACAAAGGATTCGATGCGTACAAAAAATCTAAATTAGCCAATGTGATGTTTACTTACGAGCTCGCAAAAAGGATTGAAAGGAAAGGTGTAACTGCGAATTGTTTGCACCCTGGCTTTGTAGCTACTAAATTCGGAAATAATAACAATATTCTATGGAGAATGTTCATAGGTTTTGCAAAAATGATGATGGCTATTAGCGTAAAAGATGGTGCAAAGACTACAGTTTACTTAGCATGTTCAAAGGATGTTGAGAATACAACTGGTAGATTTTTTGCTAATAGTGAAGTCAAGAAAGGATCTAGTAAAGCTAAAAATGAAGAGCATAATCGAAAGCTTTGGGAAGTTTCAGAAGAGGCTATTTCGCCTTTTATTTAAGACAACAAACTTTTAAAAGTCTGATAATAAAATAAGACTATGGACACTAAAGCATTAATCGCTGTACTTTTAGTCGCTGGAATTGCTGGCGGCTTTACAATAAACAATTATATTGTAGAAGATAAAGCTGTAAATGATAATTACACAAATACTGTAGAGCAAGTTGAAATAGGTGGTGAGGCTCCTGATTTCACACTTAAAGACACTGATGGAAATGAATTTAATCTTTCGGATTATGAAGGTGACAAAGTGTTAGTCTTAGAATTCACAAATATGAAATGTGGAACCTGCAAGGATTTTGAGAAGAATGAAATTAAAAGTTATTGTAATGAATCAATGCCCGAGGATGTTGAAGTTATTTCAGTAACTCAAACCAAAAACGCTGATGAAGACAAATTAGCTGAAAGAACTGAAGAAATGGGCTGGAGATTCATGAAAGGTAGCAGTGAAATGACGGATGCTTTTGGAGCTGATAGTAGTCCTACTGTTGTGATAATCGACAAGGATGGAATAGTAACTTTCTCCGAAAGTGGAAGCATGTCTAAATCTGAATTAGAAGAAGAAATCAACGAAGCGCTTGAATGAGTATCTGGTTCAATAATTACACTGTAAAAGATATAGTCACCAAAGACACCATGGTCGAGCACCTTGGGATTGAGGTCACAGAACTAGGTAATGGCTATGTTGTTGGAACGATGCCGGTTGATAAGAGAACAAAACAACCTTTTGGAATTTTGCACGGTGGTGCTTCTGTTGCTCTCGCCGAAACATTGGCTAGCTATGCTGGATTTCTGACTATTGATCCTGAAAAATATCATGTCGTCGGTGTCGAAATTAATGCTAACCATTTGAAAATGGCTAAGAAAGGGTTCGTGACTGGAAAATGTAGTCCAATCAAAATAGGACGTTCTACTCAAGTTTGGCAAACTGAGATTACGAATGAAAACAGGGAACTTATTTGTATAAGCAGAATTACTTTGATGGTTTTAGAAAAAAAATAAACTAGAATTGCATTATCAGCATTAGTGAGGCATAACCTGTAAACATAAGGAAAGGCGTGTCCCATGTATGCGGCGAATATGCCTCGGTCAAAGTCATAATAATTGGAATAATAAGCATTGAAAGGATAAATTGTGTCGTTGTAAAATATTCAATGTGCATAGCGACTACTATAAATCCTGTGATTAGTACACAAGCGCTACCCTCTAATGTTCTAACATATTCTTTATTGGTGAACATTGCTCTGGTCTTATATTCATGAGTGCCGAATCTGACTCCCACTGGTTCCGCCAAACCATCTCCTAACACATTGATTAAAATAGGAATAAGGACTAACGATTCTAATCCCCATTGGCCACACAACCAAATCATTGGAAGCATCACGCCAAAACCTGCTGCAAATTGAGTCCATAACCAGGTTAATGTGTGAGGCCTATCCTCCGGTCTGTCAAACCCTTCAAACATAAGTTGAAATGGAGGAAATAATTGTCTAATTGGCCCATAAAATGCAAGTAATGATAGAGTGGTTATCAAAGCACTTATTGCAAGATACACAAAATCAGTGAAGGTCTCGGCATTGAATTGTTTATCGATAAAGACTGGTAAGAAGAAAATCGCAAAATGGTTGATTTTTCGGGTGTAATTTACTTTAATGTTAAGATATCGTGCTAAAGCTCCTGTTGAAAGCATCACTACGGTAAGGGCAAAACCCTTTGCAACAGTAGACTGTATTTCCGGAGTGATTTCCATACAACACCAAGTGGTGGACCGGGCGAGATTTGAACTCGCGCCCTCCT
>CAZWJS010000014.1:0-32612 GCA_964634895.1 uncultured archaeon
CTTTGAGTGGAGGTGGAGTAACTATTTCACCAGGAGCAGTTTCAGTAACTCTTGCACCAGGAGGTAGCATTACCGTACCGATTTGTGCACTTGCGTTAACACAGTCATCATACAAAAATGTTCAAGTTAGTGCAATAGCTCAAGGAAGGGAAACTAATACACAATTAAATTCCGTTAACAAGAATGCTGGATTCGCAGTGATAATTGATCAGTATGCTAGATTATCAGTTCAGGCAACTCAGCCTTTTCAACGAATAGGGCCAGGTAAAGAATTTTTCTTAACTTTTACAGCAGTTAACAATGGTAACTATCAGGATACAGTTGCAGTAGAAATTTTAAATCTGAAGGATTTGGAAGACTCTGGATTTGTTGTGGCATTATCTGCGGCGCAATATTTGATTGATACACAAGGGGAACAGCCTGTTCAAGTTTCGGTTTCCACGCCTAGAGGAACTGTTATTGGTTGGAGTAATGAATATCACACAGTTATTATGCAGGTATCAACTACATTAGAGGGTGAGACTGAAGCCCGTTCTGTAACTGCAACTCTTTGGGTTAGAGGTGTTTTCTTACCAGGTTTTGATCCAATTTTTACAATCTTTGCATTAGGACTTGTTGCTACAGCGTTGTCTAGAACACGTAGAGAATAATTCCGTAAATTCATTATAATCCTGTCTTTAATCACGGTTTATGGAAAAGTCGTGCGGAGTGGTCTTGTTTAATTCGGGCAAAGTGTTGCTACTTCACTATTCACCCAATAATGAATTTCGAGATGGCAGTGGACATTGGGATTTTTCTAAAGGCCATGTGGAATTTGATGAAAGTGAATTAAATACAGCATTGAGAGAATTGAAAGAGGAAACAGGCATTGTTGATATAGAAATACTAGAGAGATTCCGTCAAAGAATAAATTATAATGTCAAAAAAGGAACGGAATTGATTCCTAAAGAGGTTATTTTCTTTGTTGGTAAAACGAGAGTATGGGAGGTTTCTTTGAGTTCTGAACATCAAGATTTTGAATGGTTATGCTATGAAGAGGCAATGACTAAATTAACTTATGATAATGCACGCAATGTTCTTAAAAATGCATTTAATTCAATTAAAAATGAGGATGTATAAGTTTTATCTATGTTTATCTTTGCACGATTGTGGACCGTGATGATGTCGTAGAATTGGTACCTCTAAATCGGGAGGACTTAGCAAGAGGCTTGATATTTTTGCTATCTCTGTATCTCATTTTATTATCATTTAGTTCTGATGAAATATTATTTGGCATAATTTCCTTGACGACATCTCTATTCTTTTTCTCAATTTTATTTTGGAAGGGCCCTTTGTCTATTTCTCCGTCTTATCTTTTTGAGAGATATGCAGAGAATTTGGCTTACTATTTAGATAAATTTGAAGTATATATTTGTCGAATGGTGAATGCTACAAAAAAGTCTGAAAAGGTATTAGTCGGGGTGGCCTACAATTTTTTTTTGGTTATGGCCTTTGTATTACCTATAGATCTCCTTTTTCAATATTTCACACGTTCGGAGAATTCACTTTTGCTTTACCAACAATTCCTAACTTGGGTAATTTATGTTGTTGAAAGGGCTTTTGGTATTCCAGTTACAATTAGAGGTGAAAATTCAACAGTTCTGGCATATGAAAATATGATAGATATGGAAATAGTTTCAGAATGTACGGGACTTCACGAAACGGTCTTTCTTAGTCTACTAATCCTTTGTTTTAGAGGAGTGAAACCCATGATTCGCGTTAAGTGGGCTCTTTACTCAATTATATTCATATTTGTTGAAAATTTAGTAAGGATAATATCAGGATATCCTTTAATTCACACTTTTGGATTTAGCACATGGGATAAATTCCATTATTTTTGGTGGCATACTGGACAATATGCACTTATAATGTCAATTTTTATTCTTTGGGTAATGATTGTTGCAGGCAATCCTAAAAATAAAAGTTCTAAGAAAAATTTTGTACGTTGATACTAAAGTTTGTGATTCATTTTCGAAGCCTTTGTTTCTAAATACTCTTTATTTTCTTTGTTTGCCTCAGTTTTATGTGTAATTTGTTTAACTTTAAAACCATCTTTTTCTAATTCCTCAACTTTAGAGGGATTATTGGTTAACAATCTTATTTTTTCTAACCCAAGATTCTTTAATATTTTACTTGCATTGTTGTAGTCTCTAAGCTCTGCGCCAAATCCCAGTGCAACATTTGCTTCTACCGTGTCCATTCCCTTATCTTGTAGATTGTAAGCTTTAAGCTTGTTTACTAATCCAATTCCTCTTCCTTCTTGCCTGAGATAGACAATAATTCCATGTCCTTCGTTTGAAATTTTCTTCATAGCCAAATCTAATTGTTCTCCACAATCGCATCTCATTGAATGTAAGACATCTCCTGTAAAACATTCAGAATGTATTCTAACTAATATGTTGTTTTTGACATCACCCATTATTAAGGCAAGGTTCTCCTTGTCTTTACTATCTCCTGTAAAGGCGATTAATTTGAAACTACCAAATCTAGTTGGCAATCTTGCTTCTACTAATACATCTACGCTTTTATCCATATTTTATTTTGCTATAACCAAAGATTTGTTTTCATCCTTTATAAGTTTGTATTTTCTCCTTTTAACCATTGCCAGAATGTCTCTCCTTGCGTTTGGTTCTTCATAAGTTATATGCATTTCTTCATTTTCTTTTATTGAGACAATCTCTCTTAAAACAGCCATCACCGCTTGAGTGCATTGTAAACCTGTTACGTTAATTTTCTTCATAATAGTTACACTGAGAAGTTGCCTGTAAGATTCAATTTAAGTTTAGCTTCATCTGACATTAAGTCCATATTCCAAGGAGGTTCAAATACAAGTTCAACATTTGCTTTTTTTACGCCATTTACCTCAGTAGCTCTTGCAGCAACTTCCTTAGGTAATGAACCAGCAACAGGGCAAAATGGTGATGTTAAGGTCATTTTAATTTCTACGGTTCCATCTTTTTCAATATCTATGTTATAAATTAGGCCCAATTCATAAATGTTAACTGGAATTTCAGGATCGTAAACTTTCTTTATTGATTCTATAATTAGTTTCTCCAATTTTTCACTCATTCAGTTGAAGTCTCCTTTTTACCTTCTATGGCAGCCATTAAGGCATGCCATGAAAGAGTTGCGCATTTAACTCTTGCAGGATATTTTTTCACTCCTCCAAATATAGACAATTTTCCTAAATCCTCTTTCGATTCATTTCCAGTTACTAATTCATGGAAGTTTTCGAACAGTTTTTCAATCTCATCCCTTCTTTTGCCCTTAATTTCCTCAGTAAGGATGCTAGCTGAGGCGGTTGATATTGCACATCCCGAGCCCGTAAATTTAGCTTCTGAAACGCCGTCATCATTCATTATAATTTGTATTGAAATATTGTCTCCACAAAGAGGGTTGTGACCCTTTGCTTGATGTGTAAAGTCTTCTAATTCCATTTTATTTCTGGGATTTTTGTTGTGATCTAGAATAACTTCTAAATATAATTCATTCCAGTCGTTCATCCAAAAACCTCTATAGTTTTTTTTATTGAGGAAATTAATTTGTCTACATCATCTTTGCTGTTATAAATTGCAAAAGAAACTCTTGCCGTTGCAGGAATTTCATAAAAATCCATTATTGGTTGGGTACAATGATTTCCAGCTCTTATTGCTATACCTTGAGTATCCATTACTGTTCCAATATCATGAGGATGTACCTTTTCTATTATAAAAGACAGTACACTTGCTTTATTCTTTGCATTTCCAATTATTTCAATCCCCTTTATCTTGTTAATCATTTTGGAAGCATATTCTAATAATTCAGTTTCATGCTGAGTAATATTTTCCATTCCCAAATTTAAGATATAATCTATTGCCGTTGCAAGTCCAATTGCTCCTGAAATATTTGGCGTCCCTGCTTCAAATTTGTTAGGGATGTCATTGTATATGGTTTTTTCAAAGGTGACTGATTTAATCATGTCGCCACCACCTTGATAGGGTGGCATTTCTTCTAGTAAAATCTTTTTTCCATATAATATACCAATTCCCGTAGGTGCATATATTTTATGACCGGAAAAACAATAGAAATCAGCGTCTATTTTTCTCATATCAATAGGAATATGTTGAACAGCTTGTGCACCATCTATTAAAATCTTGATATTATGTTTGTGTGCTATCTTTACAATATTTTCAATAGGATTTATAGTGCCTAGTGAATTGGAAACATGGTTGATTGCTATAAATTTGGTTTTTTTATTTATCAATTCTTCTAATTCACCAACAAGCAATTCTCCTTTTCGATTCATTGGAAGAACCTTTAACTTAGCCTTTTTTTCGGTGCAAACAATTTGCCAAGGGATAATATTTGCATGATGTTCCATTTGTGAGATTATAATCTCATCATTTGGTTCTAGCAAAGGTCTTACGTAACTATTTGCTACAAGATTAATTGCTTCTGTTGCTCCACGAACAAAGATAATTTGGTCTTCGCTTTCTGAATTTATGAATTTAGATACCTTTTTTCTTGAACTTTCGTATAATTGAGTAGCTCTTTGACTTAGAGTATGTACTCCTCTATGGATATTTGAATTGGTTTCGTTGTAATATTTTTGTATAGTATCAATCACAATTTTAGGTTTTTGTGTTGTTGCAGCATTATCTAGATAAACCAATTCTTCACCATTTATTTTTTGATTTAATGCAGGGAAATCGGATTTAATATTCGGATTAATCATTTGTCCCCTTTTGGTAATCTATCAATTATAATATTCATCATTTCATTTCTTATATCTTTATCACTTATCTTTTCAATTATTTCACCCACATAAGCTCTCATTAGTAATCGCCTTGCATTTTCTTCATCAATTCCTCTTGTTCTGAGATAGAACATTGCTTTGTCATCTAATTGACCAACAGTGGCCCCATGAGTACATTTTACATCATCAGCATATATCTCTAATTCAGGTTTAGTATGTATAATTGCATCATCAGTTAATAATAAATTTTGATTATTTTGTATTGCGTCAGTCTTTTGAGCATCAGGGTGCACATGTATTCTTCCATTGAAAACACCAATGGCTTTTCCTCCCAATATTCCTTTGTAATGTTCGTTACTGGTGCAGTTGCTTTTCATGTGTTCAATAGTTGTGTGATGATCGATATGTTCCTCATTGCTGGCAAAATAAAGTCCATTTAAGTCACAGTTTGCTCCAGTTTCTGTAAGTTCAATATTGAAGTCTCTTCTTGCAAATTTCTTTCCGACTGAAAAATTATGAGAAATAAAATTACTATCTTTTTTTTGGTTAGCATATATATTTGCAATATGATAGGTATCATTTGCATAATCATCTAGAATAATGTGCTCTAAGTTTGCGCCTGAATCCATATTTATATTCATAACTGAATTAACAAAGGCGCTTCCAGTTCCAACAACTCTAAATTCTTCAAAAACAGTTGTTTCGCTATTCTTTTCAGCATAAATTACAATTCTTGGATGAACTGCTTTTTCTTCCCCATCCTTGTCAATTAAGTTTAGAATTCTTACAGTATTTTTTGAATTTTCATTTAAAATAAGGTAGCAACCGTTTATTGCAAAAGCGTTATTCAAGTTTAGGAAAGGATTTTCTTTAATTTCTAGTATACTTTCATCAATATCTCCATTGCTTATCCCCTCAGAAATCGTACCAGTTTTACCATTAAATTTGGCTTTTACAATTTTCCCATTACTTAATATAATATCATAATTTTCATCAATTTTCCTTCCCGAATCACTGAATTCCAATTTCAATTTTAATATCAAGGACGGATCTGAGAATTTCCAATATTCTTCTTTACGGCTTGGTATTCCTAATTTATTAAATTCTTTAAATGCTTGAATTCTAAGTTTCTCCAATTTGTCATTTGGTTTTTTAAGGGTCTTTTCAAAAGATTTAGTAAACGCTTCTATAGAATTCATTATGCCTTTGCTTCCTCAATAATCTGGTCGTATCCTTTTTCTTCTAATTCTAGAGCAAGATTCTTGTCTCCTGAATTAATTATTTTTCCATCAACTAAGACGTGAACAAAATCAGGAACAATGTAATTCAGTAATCTTTGATAGTGGGTAACAATAATAGTTGAATTTTTATCACTTCTCATTGCGTTCACACCATTGGCCACAACTCTCAAAGCATCTATGTCTAGACCTGAATCAGTTTCATCCAATAATGCTAATTTTGGTTCTAAAACAGCCATTTGAAATATTTCATTTCTCTTTTTTTCTCCACCAGAAAACCCTTCATTAACAGGTCTTTTCAAAAGTGATTCTTTCAAATTCAGTAATTTAATCTTATCTCCAATTAATTCCATAAATTCCATTGCATCTATTTCTGTTTTTTTATGATATTTTCTTTGGGCATTGAGAGCCGATTTTAGAAAATAGGTATTGTTAACGCCAGGTAATTCCACAGGATATTGGAATGCTAGAAAAACACCTTCACAAGCTCTTTCATCAACATCCATATCGAGAAGATTTTTTCCTAAATATTCCACATTTCCCATAGTAACTTCGTAATCATCATGCCCTGCTAAGACTTGTGCTAATGTTGATTTTCCAGATCCATTAGGGCCCATTATTGCATGAGTCTCACCAGTTTTAACTTCCAAGTTTATTCCTTTTAGAATTTTATTTCCTTCTACTTCTACATGTAAATTTTCTATTTTAATCATTTAACCTACACTCCCTTCTAACGAAACTTCCAGCAATCGCTGGGCTTCAACTGCAAATTCCATTGGCAATTCTCTAAACACTTCTCTACAAAATCCATTTACAATCAAGTTTATTGCATCTTCTTCAGATATTCCTCTTTGTTTACAATAATGTATTTGGTCTTCACCGATTTTGGATGTCGAGGCTTCATGTTCAATATGCGACTTTGTGTTTTTAACATCCAAATAAGGAAATGTATGAGCTCCACATTTATCCCCTATTAGCAGTGAATCACATTGTGAATAATTCCTTGCACCCCTTGCAGATTTCTTAATCATTACTTGCCCGCGATATGTATTCTGTCCTTTTTCAGCGGAGATGCCCTTGGAGATTATTGTACTTTTAGTGTTTTTACCAATATGAATCATTTTGGTTCCTGTATCAGCCTGCTGCTTTAGTGCAGAAAGAGCTACAGAGTAAAATTCACCTTTTGAATTATCGCCTTGTAATATGCAAGAGGGATATTTCCATGTTATAGAAGAACCAGTTTCTACTTGCGTCCATGTTATCTTAGAGTTGTCTCCTCTACATGCACCTCTTTTTGTGACAAAATTATAGATTCCTCCTTTTCCATTTCTATCTCCAGGATACCAATTTTGAACAGTTGAATATTTTATTTTTGCATCATCCAATGCTACTAATTCAACAACAGCTGCGTGTAGTTGATTTTCATCACGTTTTGGTGCAGTACACCCTTCTAAATAAGAAACATATGAGCCTTTATCTGCAACAATCAATGTCCGTTCAAATTGGCCCGTATTTTGTTCATTAATTCTAAAATAAGTTGATAATTCCATTGGACATTTTGTTTCAGGTGGAATGTAGCAAAATGATCCATCAGTAAATACAGCAGAATTTAATGCTGCATAAAAATTATCAGCTTGAGGAACGACAGACCCTAGGTATTTTTTTATTAATTCAGGGTATTCTTTGACAGCTTCTGAAATTGGGCAGAAGATGACTCCTTTTTCAGCCAATCTTTCTCTAAATGTTGTAGCTACAGACATTGAATCAAATACAGCATCTACGGCAACTCCTGCAAGTATTTCCTGTTCTTCAAGTGGAATTCCTAATTTGTTATAGGTTTTAATTAATTCTGGGTCTACTTCATCTAAACTTTTTGGCCCCTCAGATATGTTTTTTGGAGCCGAATAGTAGCTAATAGCTTGATAATCAATGGTTGGATACTGAACATTGGCCCAATGTGGTTCATCCATTTTTTTCCATATATTATAGGCTTTCAATCTCCAATCAGTGAGCCATTTTGGTTCTCCTTTTTTCTTAGAAATAAATTTGATTACATCCTCATTTAAACCGGGAGGCAAAGTGTCTGTTTCAATGTCTGTAACAAAGCCATATTTGTATTCCTGCTCAGCATATTCTTTCAACATCTCAGTCTCAGAATCTTGTTTCAAATTTTAGCCCCCAAATTCATATTTAGTTGCAACAAATCATCATCTTCCTTTGTTTCAATCATATTGTTTAATTTTATTTCATCAAGTGCTAATTTTATAGTCTCATTAATTTTCTGCCAAGGTTTTTGAGTACTACAATTTTTTTCATATGAACATGAACAATCGCTGGTTGCACATTCAGTCAAAGCTATTGGACCTTCAAAACATTCAATTATTGATGCAATGGAAATAGAAGATGGTGATTTTGTTAGGACATAGCCGCCTTGGCTTCCTTGTTGAGAGTCTAATAGCCTCTCATTACATAATGTCTTTAGTACTCTAGTTACAGTCGGCAATGGAATTCTACTTTCCTCAGAGATCTCTTTGGCAGTGTGTATTTTCTTACTTCCCATAGCGGCCATATCGGTCATGACTACAATTGCATAATCGGTGAGTTTGTTTATTCTCATTTTTGCACATGCTCCAGACTAATTGGACCAAATTAGTCCTATTTAAAAGTCACTTCAAAATATTCACTGGCATTAAATTTATATTCATACTTATAGAATTGTAATACAGTAACTATGGAGTCCGGTTCAGTTCCACTTGAAGATTTCACTTTGGAGTCAGTAAAGGCAGAGATTTACTCAAGAAATAATCCAACATTGACTCCGGTAGATATTGAGCTTCATGCAGAAGTCGTTTACCGTATTTTAGAACTGAAGAAGAAGCACAATGCTGTAATCCTAGGCCACAACTATATGGAACCTTTGGTCTTTGGCCTTTCTGAGCAGGGTGAGCAGGGCGATTCTCTTGCTTTGAGTATGAGTGCTGTTGAAGCTGATTCCGATTTTATTATTTTCAATGGTGTAAGATTTATGGCTGAAACTGCTAAGGTCTTAAACCCAGATAAGAGAGTTTTGATAGCAGATAAATCAGCAGGGTGTTCATTGGCCGATGATTTCACAGCAGAGGATGTACGAATTCTAAAGGAAAAGTATCCTGGCGTTCCAGTTATGATTTATATCAATAGTTACGCCGATGCTAAAGCAGAGTGCGATGTCTGTTGTACATCAGCAAACGCAGAAAAGATTGCTATGGAGATGGCAGGGAATGAATTGATTTTTGTCCCAGATCTCTTCTTCGCACAAAATCTAGAAAAAGTTTTAGAAGGTAAAAAGAAAATTTTGTATCCTGGAAAAGAAAATGATGCAAGAGGCGCAGTTTGTGAAGTCCATGAGAAATTTTCTAAAGAAGATATAATTGCAATTAGAGATTCGTTTGGCATTTCCAAGAATAATCCCAATACAATGATTTATGTTCATTGGGAATGCAAACCAGAAGTTCTCCAAGAGGCAGATTATTATGGAAGCACTACCCAAATTCGAAATGATATTGCTAAAAGAGTTGAACAAGGCAAGCTCGACAAAGCTTTTATTGCATCTGAGTGTGAATTGACATCTAATTTAATGGAAGAATTTCCATCAGTTGAGTTTGCTACGGCATGCTCAGTTCGTTGCAATCATATGGCTAAAATTTCGTTAAACAAGATAAGACCAATATTGGAAGCGATTGATTCAGGGTCTGATTTGTCAAAATGGGAAGTTGTTTTATCAGAACGTACTATTGAAAGAGCATCAAAACCGATAAAAAAGATGCTTTCTTTTAGTTATTAAATCGTCTAGCTACAAAAGATATAGCAGGAATTGCTATAATTATTTCAAATCCAGGTAATCCGAGGAATCCTTCATCATCTCCCAACAATCCACTGGCTTTGACCAGTTTTAGGCTTACGATTGCAGCCTTTGCAGTACTGTTAGTATCATTACTTGCCATGTGATCAAACGTCGTATAATCCATCATTAATGTAATTCCATCACCAGTTACTTCTGCCCATTCTATTATCGTTGAGACTACATTAATAGTAGTACTATTATTTCCTTGTAGTTCATATTCGTTTCCAGTAATTACAACAGCCAATGAATTGTCAGCCATATAACCTTCATCACCCATAAGCATAATGAAATCTCCATCGAGATTTGTATCCCAATTAGTTTCCCAAGCTTCAGCAAACTCAAGATTCACTGTTGTTCCACTCCATATTCCACCAAAGAATAGAACATGTGTTCCTCTGATGTTTAGCCCAGTGTCGTATGTTACATTATCATAATACATTTTAATATCATCCCAACCTTCAAAAGCTAATTTAACGCCGATTGTATCGCCAGCAACTAGGTCGATATTTGTGGCAAGATTATGTGTTCCCTTTGCTAATTCTCCCCCATCATGTTGACAATCACTAAAAACTTCTTCAACATCTCCGCCGTTATGTTGAATAGTTATTGTCCATTCACAACTGTCATCACTACTTTCAGTATCTTCCCACCAAACATCAAAAGAGGTTATAGATATGGATACATCAAATTCAACCGGTTCACTAGTCCATGTTCCGACATCCACAGATTGTCTGTTAGTTTCAATTACAACATAGCTATCCGATTGAGCCATTACAGTTTTAGTTGCTTCAGGTTCTCCAGGTAGCTTATTTTGAGGTGATAATCCATCATTCTCCTCTTTTAAATTAAATTTAAGTTCAAGTTCAGGAGCCTCGAATGTAGGCTCTTCAGCAGATGCACTAAAAGATACTAGGAAAATAGCGGTTATTGCTATAGCGATTAAAGCTGAGACTTGTCTCATGGGCCCTTCCTATCCAGTTCGTTTTATTAAACTTCTCTTCTAGAATAAACTGCAAGTAAAAGTCCAGAAACAACAAAAAGGAAATTAAATCCAGGAACAGGAAGCCCTTCACTATCACTCGATTCTGAATTTACTATTAATTTATCAGCTACATTTATGTTTACCGGTTCTGTAGTCGATGAGGCTTTTCTTGCGTATGAGAAACTAACAATTGATTGATCTAATTTAGCATATTCGTCATCTATAAACCAAGTCACTTTTTCTGAACCAAATTCAGTTTCATTTATAGAATAAGTCTCCCCTTCTCCAACTTGTGGATATCCACTTTCTTGTTGATTATTATCTAATTCTACACCACCCACTATCAGCGTTATGAAATTTCCTTCAATAGCCTCGTTACAATCGGTTGGCCATGCCTCGACAAATTCAAAAGAAACGGTTTGTCCATTAATAATAGTGTTTCCAAATATAATTGCATTTGCAGTCATTTTCATTCCTGAATCTCGGCTCATATTGTCATAATAAATGTAAATTGCCTGGAAAGATTTCATTTCAACTTCTAATGAAATAACTTGTCCTTTAATCAAATCAGTGCTTGGAAAACTTTCACTTGGGACTTTTATATATTCACAAGGTTCTTCGCGAGTTTGTTCACAGGTATAACCTTCTTCATCAGTGAATTGATATATCTCACTTCCATCCAAATATATAGTCCATCTCAAATCAAGGGCAGCATCATAATCTGTATCGTCAGGATCTTCTACCCACCATAAATTGAAAACTATATCACTTAAAGTAACATCAAAAAGAACTTTATCACTTTCCCACTCTCCCATTTTTGTCCAATCTCCTTTATTTCTGGTGTCAGCAGGCGTTCCAGCTCCAGGATTCTGTTCATGTGATGAATATTTCTCTTCCATTGCTATTTTTTCAATATCTCCTGAAGTCTCAGGAGAGAAACGAGCACTTTCTTTAAAATTCATATGAACGGGAATTATTTCTTGTTGTTGTTCTTCTTCTGCTATAGACGAAGAAAACATGAAGATTATGCTTAGGATAATGGCTGAAAAGAACCAACCTGACCTCATCCTCAAGACGTTGCTCATTATTAAGTAACATTGAAGCCTAATAAATTAGTTTTCCTTGTCAATAAAGGTTAAGACCACAATCTTTCACCAATCATGACTGAATTCCTAGTGACTAGTGAAAGAATAGACAAATATTTGGGTTTAACAGCCAAAGCTTTAGAAAAAGTATCTATTATTGATGAGCCTGGAAGCGCTAATCATTCTAAGGCCAAAGATATATTGGGAATGGTCAATGCATATTATTCCGATGCACAGTATTTTTTGTCTGAAGGCAGAGGCGATGATGCCTTTGCAGCAATTAATTATGCTCATGGGTGGATAGATTGCGGTGTAAGATTGGGTTATTTAGATGGTAAAGGAGATTGGCAGCTCTTTACTTTGAGTAGCTAATTAGCCCCTATACGAATTGATCCATCTCTGTAATGTATATGAATATTGTTTTTCATATATTCAGCCAAATTTGAGAGTGAAACGTAAACTTCATCTTCCTTCATTTTTAGAGTTTTAGCGGCTTTCTTAGTAGACCAAGGTTTATTTACAAAATCATTTGCTTTTAGATACTCGTAAACTTTTTTGTCCTTTGCATCTAAATCACTAAGTGCCATAAATCTCTATTGTTAATGGGTGTTTAAACTTAACTATTTTCTAAATATCGGATAACATGACTTTCATTTTCACTTAAAGGGTACATTTGTTCACCTAATGTTTCTTTCCATATCCTAAAGAAAGAACCTCTCAGGTAATCATTAATAAATCTAGGATGAATATATGAGCCCCTACAAACTGCAGGAGTATTTCCTAATATTTTTGCTACATCTTTTACCATCTTAGTTACATTTTTCTTACGCAGCTTCTTGTCATCTTTCTTTCGGAATTCAGTTATCTTTTTAGCAGCCAATTTGGTTCCACCCCATGTTCTGAAATCTTTTGCAGTAAATTTTTCACCAGATATTTCTTGGATATAATCATTTACATGATAAGCTTTAACATCTTGAGGTTTTCCGTTTTCATCAAAAAATAAAAATAAGTCTTCACTTTTTCTTTTCTTGGCATCTTTACACATCATAATTAATGCAGGTAAATCAGGTATCTCTTCATCATTAATCTCAATTTCATGTTTTTTATTGCTTTTACCCACAAATGTAAACTTGCCACCAACTTGCGAATCATACCATTTATCATCTCTATTAGTTATTTCAGTAGGCTCAAAATCCATATGTTCATCTTGCATAGTTGACAATCCGTATGTAGCTTTTTCTTTGTCATCTCTTGAAGTTTCATTTCCAATCCTTATGAATGTCGTGTCTAACAATCTTACAATTAGTGCCATTACTCTTTCATAAGGCAAAGATTTTTGTTTTCTATTTCCTTCCAGTGCTAAATCTTCAAAATATCTTTCTCTAATTCTTGGCAAAACTCTTCCAAATGACGTCATTTTTTCAAATTTTGCTTCACTTCTAAGCTGTGTCCATATAGGATGATAAATATACTGGGTTCTTTCTTTTGCATCAGTTCCCGTTGCCTGTAGATGCCCATTTTTTTTTTCACAAATCCAAATATTTTTCCAAGCCGGAGGTATTCTCAGTTCATTTATTCTTTTCAATTCTCTTTTTGCTTTCAATGTTTTTCTGTTTAAATCCAAGAATATTTGTTGCTCTTCCTTTACTTCTCTAGTAAAGCCAGGTTCAGAGTTGCTGGAATAATACAATCCGGCCTTTTCAGCTTCAGCAATTGCATTGTCCTTGTCATCTTGGTTCATTTAAATCAGATTTTCTTTATTCAACCCTTTTAATTCAGGTATTACAAACTCACCATCTTTTCGAATAAGCACATCGTCAAACCATATCTCTCCTCCTCCGTACTCAGGCCTTTGTATCAAGACCATATCCCAATGTACATCTGATCGGTTTCCGTTGTCAGCGATATCATAAGCATTTCCGGGTGTGAAGTGGAAGCTTCCAGCAATTTTTTCATCAAACAAAATGTCTTTCATTGGCTCAGTAATATATGGGTTGAAAGCTATTGCAAATTCACCTATGTATCTTGCACCTTCATCTGAATCTAAAATAGAATTAATCTTTTCTTCATCACTACCAGTTGCTTTCACTATTTTACCTTTCTCAAATTCTAGTCGTATATCATTGAATACAGTTCCATGGTAGAGAGTTTCAGCATTAAATTGTATATGACCTTCGACCGAATCCTTGACAGGCGCAGTAAAACATTCACCATCAGGAATATTTCTTTCACCAGCACATCTGATTGCAGAAATTCCATCGATTGAAAATTTTAAATCCGTTCCCGGACCTTTGATATAAACTTTGTCGGTTTTCGTCATAAGTGATTCTAGAGGTATCATAGCCTTATCCATTTTTTTGTAATCTAAGCAACAAACATCAAAATAGAATTTTTCAAAAGCCTCAGTTGACATATTAGCTTGCTGAGCCATTGAGGAGGTAGGCCATCTTAGCACAACCCATTTTGTATTGGCTACTCTTTCTTGAAAATGCACTTTCTGTAGTAATTCAGATTGATAAATCGCCATTTTATCGGCTTTTACGTCTGACATCTCAGAAATATTTAAGCTTCCACGGAGTCCAATATATGCATCCATAGATTTCATCCTATGTTTTTCTACAGATCCAATCAATCCCATATGCTCATTAGTAGTTTCAGATATTAATTCTTTTAGAATAAGATTATTTTTCCAAGTTACAAATGGTAATCCACCAACTTTTCTTGCAGCTCTAACAGTTGCAATAACCATTTCTTGAGGTATATCAAAGGCTTCAATTAGCACATTTTCACCTTTTTTTAAAGAACAAGAATGGTTAATCAGCAAGGTTGCTAATTTTTCGAACTGTGGATTAATCATAAATTAATAATTGAAGGATAGTCTAAAAGAGATTACCTCACGTCAATTTCCTTGTATTTGAAATTTCGCCAACAATATTGGTGCCCATTAATTCTTTCACATTGTTCGGCCTATGTTTTGATAGCCACATCATTTTTACTAATGCAGTCTCAGGTATTGTATCGTAAGTTTCGATAATTCCTTTATCAAGCAATTCTCTCCCGTTTCTGTAAACATTGAGGTTTGTTGAACCTGACAAGCATTGTGAGGTAATTGCGACAGGAATGTCCTTTGCTGTTTTTTCTACGCATCCAAACAACTCAGAATTTATATGCCCTAAACCAGTTCCAGCAATTACAATACCCTTCTTTTTATTTGAGATATTTTCCCAATCCTCTATGGTGAGGCTAGGATGAGCCCATACTAACCCTATATTTTCTTCAAAACCACTTTCAATGGTTGTTTCCTCTTTAGTGGATTTATATCTATCTTTCCATTCTATTTTTTCATTTACTATGGCTATCGGCCCTTCATTTGTAGATTTGAAAGCATCTCTTTTAGAGGCATGTGCTTTTCTGACTCTAGTTCCTCTCCATATTGCCACATTTTTATCATCCGTAGTTTCATGCATTGCTACACCTACTTCTCCTAAATCCGTCATTACAGTTTTCGCAGAACCCACTAAATTTAGGTGTGCATCGCTAGAGGGTCTATCTGGGCTTCGCTGAGCTCCTGTAAATACAACAGGATGTGCTAATTCTTGAAGCTGGAATGATAATGCAGCAGATGAATATCCCATTGTATCTGTTCCATGACCAATTATAATTCCATGTTCTTGTTTTTTATGGATTTCAGCGACCTTTTTGGCCATTTTTACCCAGTGCTGCGGTTTCATATCTTCTGAGGCTAATGATAAAAGAGGCTCCGCTTTTATATTGGCAATATTTTCTAGTGACGTAACCGAATTAACTAGTTCTTCAGCAGTTATCGCAGGACTAACCGCTCCAGTTTTGTAATCTACAAATGAAGCAATTGTGCCCCCAGTGCCTAATATAGTCAACTCTCCTAACTTCGGATTCTTTTTTCTTTCCAATTTTTGTTCAGTTATTTCTTTGTTTTTTTCTAAGATTTTAAGTTCCGAATGCTCTATTGAGATTCCTATGTTATATCCGTTATCTAATTTTAAAACTATAATTTGTTCTCCTGACAAATTATTCTTAGGCAATATAATTCCCTCATATTCTCCTCTTTTTGTTTTTATTTTTACACGGTCATACAAGCTTGCGCCGTTGTCTTTTATAAATTTATCAGCTGCCGTAGGCATATCACTTCATTCAGGTGAGGTTTATTACTATCATCCCTGATGTACTATTGTGGGTTTCAGAGATAAATTCCAAAATTTAAAGGAAAGTGTGAGCAAATGGGCTGATGATAGAAGTTCAAATTCATTGGATAATAAAATAGAAAGAAATCTTACTGAAATGGAAGCAGGTAGTGAGATAGAGAGAACTGCAGCAGTCAAAGCCTTAGTTATTCAAGCACAAACAGACGAGAAGTGGTTGAAACCCATTGTAAAATCCTTTTTGAGAGTATTACCAAATCAGTTAGCTTCTCCTCAAGAAGCCATAATAGATGCGTTGTTGGACCTAAAAAATAAAGTCCCTTCCCTTGAATCTGAAATATTTGAGACGATTCAATCAACCTTGGATAGTCCTTATCCCAATGTCAGATCTAAAGTAATTAGCATATGGACTGATTTGGCTTTAAAATCAAATGTAGAGAGTAGTGAAACAATAGCAGATTTGTTTATTATGTTATCTGATGAGGACAAGGATATTCGTTACAAAACTCAAGATTCATTATCAAAAATATTACATAGTATTCCTAAAGTTGCTTTGCCAGAGCTAAAGCAGGCATTAACAGATGATGATTGGAGAGTTGTTTATCATTCGATTGTTATTTTGACTGAATTTGCAAAAAAACATCCCGGACCATGTGTGTCTTTATCTTCTGAAGTTATTTCAGCTTTTAATTCAGGTGAGCGGCTAAAGGAAAGAGCTGCAGATTGTATCGGGATGCTAGGCCTAGCAAATCCTAACGCAGTCAAAAATGCAGTTCCGGGACTTATAAAAGGATTGGAAAGTAAATCTTCTGAATTAAGAAAATCTTCAGCTACAGCAATTGGAAGGATAGGAAGCAAAGATGGGATGGTTGTTTTCCATGCCGTACCTAAATTAGCTAAAGCACTTAAGAATGAAGATTGGTATATCCATATTGAAGTACTCAAAGCCTTAGGATACATTGGATCAAATAAACCTACTTTGGTAAAGCCTCATTTAGATTTGATACGCAACAAAACAACAACTGGTGCTGAAAGGAATATTTGTGATGCAGCAAAATGGGCTCTGAAAAAGGCTGGAGGTTAGTATGCCTGGCCAGGGGCGGCAAGGCCGGAGTGATGCTTTTCAACGTAGAGCACGACGTGAGGGTTATCGAGCACGTTCAGCATATAAGTTGATGGATATTCAAAAGCGTAGTAAGATTTTCAAGGAAGGTTCAACAGTGTTAGACTTGGGCGCAGCTCCTGGTGGTTGGTCTCAAGTAGTTCTTGAATATATCGGAGATGAAGGAAAATTAATTGGAGTTGATTTACAGCATATTCTACCTTTGAAAGGCGCTCAATTTATTCAGGGCGATCTTAGAGAAAACGAGATTAGAGAAAAATTAGAAGACATTGCTCCAAGAGCTGATACAGTTTTATCAGATATGAGCCCCAATCTTTCAGGTAATTATTCGGTTGATCAGGCACGTTCTGTAGAATTATCATCTTTGGCTCTTGAGATTGCAGCAGAAAGAAAAGCGAAATTCTTTGTCTGTAAAGTTTTTGAAGGTTCCGACTTTCAAGAATTTCGGAAATCTGTCATCGATGAGTTTGGTTCGGTTCGTACACTCTCTCCTGAAGCGTCACGTAAACAATCAAGTGAGGTTTATTTGATTGCTAAAAGGAAACGTAGATGAAACTAGCAGTTTTATTCTCGGGCGGGAAAGATTCGTATCTTGCACTTCAGTATGCCTCAGAGGATCATGAAATTTCATGTCTTTTAACATTAGAATCCAAAAAAGAAGATAGTTGGATGTTCCATACTCCTGCTATTGAATGGACTAAACTTCAGGCAGAATCAATGGATTTCAATCACTTGACTTTGGGAACATCAGGTGTCAAAGAGGAAGAATTAGATGATCTCAGAATTATCATCAAATCTGCAATATCAAAATATTCAATAGAAGGAATTGCAACAGGTACTTTGGCTTCAGTTTATCAATCTACAAGAATACAAATGATTTGCAATGAACTAGATTTATGGTGCTTTAACCCACTGTGGCAGATGCCACAGGAAGATGTTCTCAAAAAGTTATTATCAAACAATATTAAATCTATTATTACGGGAGTTGCAGCAGAACCCTTTAATCAAAATTGGTTAGGCCGTTCAATAGATGAAACTTGTGTGGATGAATTGCTATCCTTAAAGTCAGAATACAAGATAAATCCAGCAGGTGAGGGTGGAGAAATTGAAACATTTGTTTTTGATGGGCCTTTATTTAATAAGCCAATTTCGGTTATTAAATCAAAGACATATTATTCTAATTTTTCAGGTCGCTTAGAAATAGAAGAGGCCGTATTGAAATGAAGACTCTACTAATATCAACATGTACTCATGCTCTTCATGAGAGAGAGTTTGTATTTCCTATTTCAGAAATATTAGGTGAAAATGAACATGATATTCTCTATTTTCAGAATTGTAGTGAGAAACTAGTGTCAAGTTATAGCAGAATAATCATTTGTGGTACTTCTTTGCAAGATTTTTCTTACGTTGAGTGGTTTCCCTTCTTTGATGATCTATTGAAAGAATTTACAGCTCCGATTCTAGGTATTTGTTCAGGTATGCAGATTTTAACCTCAATATTTGGTACAAGTGGCCTGATTGATAATGTGGAAATAGGAATAACAGAAGTAAAAACATTGGAACCAAATAAATTATTTGAGGGTACATTTCTAGCATATAATCTTCATAATTATTCAGTCCAAGATTGTGGCAAATTCACAATTTTAGCTAAGAGCAGCAATTGCATCCAAGCTGTTAAACACGTTAGTAAAGATATCTTTGGAATCTCTTTTCACCCTGAAGTTAGAAATGAGAAGATAATTTCTAATTTTCTAAAAATTTAGAGTTGTTTTGTACCTTCTACTACTTTTGTTGCACTCATTTTTGTAAAGCCAACTACGCTTGCTATATCATCTAGCGTTGCAGCTTTTAAATCGTCTACAGTATGAAATCCAGAGTCATACAAATTTTCAGCTTTTACAGCACCTAGTCCTTTTATCTTAGCAACTTCAGCTATGAAATCTGCTTTACTGCCTCCAGGTCCGCTTGCTTCTGCACCTTCAGGGAATTTTCCCGCCTGTATATTTCTCCATTCTTTTATTATATCAGTAATAGATTCAAGACTACTAATATTTAGATTAAACCAATTATCTCTAGCATGCAATGATTTTCTTGCCAAATCAAGTTCATCTTCCATTTCTTGAGTTATTGATAGAAGTCGCTCATATTTTTCTGTTTGATCGCTAATAGTTCCTTCCATTTCTCCTATTTTTGGTTCATATTCAGCTTCAACTTTTCCTTGCCTTTGCCTCTCTACTTCTAATTCCCTTAGCTTTGCGTCTCTTTCGGTTAAAAGTTCTTGCAGAGATGAAATCATAGTCTCTTTGGTTTGTATATCAGCCTCTAAAATATTAATCCTATCTAATGATGCATTCAAATCCTTTTCTTGTTGTTCATAAGCATCCCAAAGTTTCTCGAGTCTTTGCTGTTCGAGACTCAAGCTACTTTCAAGTTGTGCAATCTTTTCTTCCATTTCAGGGTCCATACCTATTACTCCTTCATTGGGACCGCACTACCTGTTATATAATATCCTATGTCGATTAGGTTCAGTGAGCTTTGAAATAGGGTGTGGTCGATTGCAAAATGCAGATATTGACAAATTATTATCTTTTACAAATTCTGATTTTGTGATAATTGATTCTAAGGCGGTTTGTGGTGAAGCGCATCTTGTTCAGGTAGCTAAATTAGCATTACTGGCACATGAAGGTAAATACAATCTTTCTAAGGACAAATCAACAGAAGTTTTATTATATTTAACAGCACAAAGACAAATTTCCAAAGCTCTTAAATTAGTAGGCATAAATAAAATGACAACCACAATTGCTTGGATCTCTTTTTCCAAGGTTTCTAAGAGGTTTCTGGAGTTAGTAACATTGGATGAAACAGTTATTTCACATGAAAAATTTGATTATTCTAGGTTTGGCATTAATCCAAAATTTAGTCTTCAGGATAAACAGAAAATAGTTATGGCTAGAGCTGCAGTTTTGCCAGTTCAGTCACGTTGAAGTAATAAGTTTTTTATGCTATGAGTAGATAATCAATCATGTCAAATTCCGAACTCATCGAAAAATTAAATGGAGGTCTTGCCTGGGAATTACGGGCAGAGGCCCTATATTCACATTATTCAGCATATATTCGAGGGATCCATAGGCTCCATCTCAAACCATTTTTTGATGAGGAAGCGACAGAATCACACACACATGCTGAAGCCGTTAGGACTGCTATTGTTAAATTGGGGGGCGTATCAATTACAAGTCGTGATTCTACTGAAATAGTCCACACAACAGATTACAAAATAATGCTTAAGGAAGCATTAAAAACTGAGAAAAAAGCAGCAGAGGGTTATGAGGCAGTTTTATCTTTGATTAAAGATGATGAAGAGATGTATGATACTATAGAACAAATATACTTTCAAGAATTGCGTTCAGTTGAGGAAGTAACACAACTCCTTTAGGGGCCTAACTATCTACAACCTTTTCTTTTATTTGCCAACCTAATATGCATCCTAAAAAGGAGCCTATTACTCCAAAAAAGGCCCATTCAGCATTTCCATCAATTGCACTTGATATCATATCTCCTAAGGCGACTCCGGGATTAACTTCTCCAAATGAGGTTATTAGGACAATGAAAAGGGTTGCCCCTATAGAGCCAGGATCTTGTGAAGTCAAAAGTGAAGTAACAAAAAAAGTTGTTCCGATTAATGCAAAAATTAGTATTCCTATATCTGTCGGATTTGTTTCAGGTTTAAATTCTTTAAATAACATAAATCCCAATGTTGCACCTAGTATCTGCGCTATAATATATGCAATTGTCTCATCTTGTTTCATTTTCCCAGAAAGAAATACGGGGATAGTTATTACTGGATTAAGGTGACATCCTGAGACAGGGCCAAAAATATGTACTAATACAAATAGCGTTAGCGCAAGAGTGATTGCTCCTTCGAATATCATATCATTAGCACTCATCTCAACAAATCCAGAAACACCGAAGAAAACTAGAAAAATAGTTCCTAAGAATTCTGCATTTGTTGGTTTCCAATTCATGTCTTGAAACATATTTCACATCTAGAGTGCCCGTTTTTAATACTACTTGTTGCTTGTAAAACTGTGATATCTATAGCGAGTCCTATCATTGGACCAGAGGAAAGAGAAGCAGTTGATAGAGTCCTTAAGTCAGGGATAATTGCTCAAGGCCCCGAAGTAGCTATGTTTGAGGAAGAATTTGCAAAAAAATGTGGAATCAAATATGCAGTCGCCACAAATAATGGAACTACGGCAGGCCATCTTGTTATGCTTGCAAATGGTATAGGACCTGGTGATGAAGTCATAACAACGCCTTTCACTTTTTTTGCTACCGCCTCAGTAGTTATGATGGCAGGAGCTACTCCTGTATTTGTGGACGTCGAAGAAGATGGTTTTTGCCTTGATCCTAATAAAATTGAAGCTGCAATAACAGATAAAACGAAAGCGCTACATCCCGTTCATTTGTATGGTGAACTAGCTAACATTCCTTCATTTTTAGAATTATCAAAAAAAAATAATCTTATTTTATTGGAAGATTCAGCCCAAGCACATTGTGCTAGCAATTGGGGAGGCAAAGCGGGAAGCTTTGGCAATTCAGGGTGGTTCAGTTTTTATCCCACTAAAAACATGACTACCTCAGAAGGAGGAATGATAACTACCAATAGTTATGAAATAGCTGAAAAATGTAAGGTTTTGAGAGCGCATGGTATGACCGCCCAATATCAGCACACCGAGTTTGGTTATAATTATCGTATGACAGATGTGTCTGCAGCTATAGGCCGCGTTCAGCTCAAAAAATTATCTAGTTTTAATGAAAGACGTAGAGCAATTGCAGAGAAATACAATTCTGAATTATCAAAATATGTAAAAGTACCACGCAATCGTCGTGGGCATGTATTCCATCAATATACAATTAGAACAGAAAAGCGTGATGAATTGAGAGAACATTTAGCTAGAAATGATATAGGATCAGGAATTTATTATCCTAGTCTCTTGTACCACTATCCAGTTATGGCTGCCTTTTCAAGAGAATGTCCCAATGCAGAAAGGTTAGTTGATGAAGTTCTAAGTCTCCCAGTTCACCCTGCACTTTCAGATTACGAAGTTTCTAAAGTTATTTCAGTACTCAAGGCGTTTTTCACATAATTAGGTTTATTTTTTCAATAAACTCAAGTACGCCTAGTCTATTTTTGAGCAAAACTTTATACATTTTGCCTAAAATGCAGTTATGGTAATTAATTTTGTCAAATCCACTTCCACGAATAGGTAAATCTGCACCTCTCTTTGAGGGAGACGTGGTCAAATATGATTCACGTAAGAAAGAAATTATCTATGGTAAAATTTCATTAGTTGAAATCATTGCAGAAAAGCAATGGACGGTTCTTTTCTTCTATCCGAGGGATTTTTCCAGTTTGTGTCCGACTGAAATTCATTCATTTAATAGACGCATAAAAGACTTCCAGAAAGCAAATTGTGTTCTGATAGGATGCTCAACGGATTCTCGAAATAGCCACAAGGCTTGGATGGAAAGGCCTAGGACTAAGGGAGGAATTGATAAATTATCGTATCCTCTTTTGGCTGATCCTTCTCTGAAAATTGCAAGTGCTTATGGAATACTTGAGAAAGAAGCCGGATTAGCATTGAGGGGGACTTTTATCATAGATGATCAAGGTTATCTTAGGTCACTTGTCGTTAATCCGCCTTATATTGGGCGTAGCGTTGATGAAACTGTTAGAACTTTGCAAGCGTTGCAATCAGGAAAATTATGTCCGGCTGGTTGGAGACCTGGCCGTAAAACACTCTAATTTCCAACAAATAATAGTCGATAAAAAACAGTCTACCGGGTATACTTAAATCCCCCTTTCTTTTTGTATAAAAGATAGTAATATGGCGGCAGAATCTAATGGTTATAAAGCAGACCAAATTCAGGTTTTAGAAGGCCTTGAAGCGGTTCGTAAGAGGCCAGCAATGTACATTGGTTCCACAGGTGAATCTGGTCTTCATCATTTAGTCTATGAAGTGGTTGATAATTCCGTGGATGAAGCCATGAATGGTCATTGTGATAAAATAGAAGTATTGCTTCATTCTGATGGTTCGTGTTCAGTTAGAGACAATGGTAGAGGTATACCTATTGATAATCATCCTGTTTACAAGGTTCCTGCAGTAGAAATTGTAATGACTAAGCTTCATGCTGGTGGTAAATTTGATAGTGATACTTACAAAGTTTCAGGAGGCCTACATGGAGTCGGTGTCTCTGTTGTAAATGCATTATCAGTTTGGGCTCATGTTGAAATTCATAGAGATGGAGGAATTTACAAACAATCTTATAAAAGAGGTATCTTAGATTCCAAATTAGAAAAGGTTGGCATTAGTGAAGATCATGGAACCACAGTTCGATTTTTTCCAGATTCATCTATTTTCGAAACAATAAGCTTTGATTATTCCACATTGAAACATAGATTAAGAGAATTAGCTTATCTTAATGCGGGCATTAGCATAAGTCTTTCAAGCGAAGGGGGTGAATCTGAAGTTTTCAAATATGATGGAGGTCTTTCAGAGTATGTTTCTTATTTAAATCAAAACAAAACAACATTGATGAATGGTGTAATGTATATCTCAGGTGAAAGAGAACAAGTTCAAGTTGAAGCTGCATTACAATGGACAACAGCTTTTCGCGAAAATATTCATACATTCACAAATAACATTGCTACTAGAGAGGGAGGCACTCATTTATCGGGGCTCAAAACAGCCTTGACTCGAACAATTAATAGTGTTGCCCGTAAAAGAAAACAATTAAAGGACAAAGACCCCGCTTTAGAAGGAAATGATGTTAGAGAGGGCCTCACTGCAATATTATCGGTTAAAGTTCCCGAACCTCAATTTGAGGGTCAAACAAAAACAAAGTTAGGTAATTCTGAAGTTAAGGGCATTGTGGATAAAATCATGTCAGAGTCTTTAGCTAATTACTTTGCAGAGAATCCTTCAGATAGTCAATTGATAATTTCTAAATGCCTTCAAGCTTTTCAAGCAAGAGAGGCAGCAAAAAAAGCTCGAGATTTAACTAGACGTAAAGGGATTCTCGAAGGAGGCGGTCTGCCAGGTAAGCTAGCAGATTGTCAATCAAAAGACCCTTCTGTTTCCGAACTTTTTGTTGTTGAGGGTGATTCTGCAGGCGGAACAGCTAAACAAGGTAGAGATAGATCTACCCAAGCAATTTTACCATTAAGAGGTAAAATTCTTAATGTTGAGAAGTCACGTATAGACAAAATTTTAGCTAACACTGAAGTGATGGCTTTAATCACTGCGATGGGTTGTAATATTACGGGTGTTGAAGAAGATGAAAGTTTTAACCTCGAAAAAGCAAGATATCACAAATTGGTGATTATGACCGATGCAGATGTTGATGGAGCTCATATTCGAACATTATTGCTGACTTTCCTTTATAGACATATGCAAGAGTTGATTGAGGCAGGTTATGTTTACATTGCACAACCTCCATTGTACAAAGTTTCTAAAGGTAAAAAAATAGCATATGCTTATGATGAGGTTCAATTAGAGAGACTTTCAAGTGAATATGGCTCCGGATATTCGGTGCAAAGGTACAAAGGTTTGGGAGAAATGAATGCTCAGCAATTATGGGATACAACTATGGATCCAAGCCAAAGAACATTACTCCAAGTTACAATACAAGATGCTGAATCTGCAGACAAAGCCTTTGAGGAATTAATGGGAGATGACGTACAAAAACGGCGTGAATTTATCGAAGCAAATGCTACATCTGTAGCTAATTTAGATATTTAGCTTAGTTCGTTCATAACTTTAGGAAATGCTTCAGAGAATCTTTCTACTTCTTTTGTTGGAATTGAAAACGAAACTCTGATAAATCTTTCACCAAATCTGGTTGAAACATAGTTACCGGCCCTCACAAAAATATTGTGTTCATATAGTAATTTATCTTGTACTTCTTGGGGATTTGCATTGTGTTCAGAAATGTCTATAATCATCATACTTGCGGCAGAAGGATAGACTGGCAGTGAAACTCCATCAATCTGGTCCACGGTATTTTTGATAATTTCCTGATTTTTTCTTGCAGTTTCTAATAAACCAGGTAACCATTCAGGTTTTGTTTCTAAGGCTGCAATAGCTGCTCTCTGTCCAACAACATTAATTCCTAAATCCGAAACCATAGTTCCTCTAATTTTTCCAATGAAATCCTTTGGCCCCACTAATGACCCCACACGCATTCCAGCAAGTCCACAATTTTTTGACACAGAGTAGGCTGTGATAGTCTTTTCAGGTAGAATATTAGCCGCTAAAGCATGATTTGGTGCGAAATCTCGGTAGGTAATATCATCAATTAACCATAAGTTGTAATCATCAGCAATTTCACAAATGGCACGTTTTTCTTCTTCAGGATACGTACTACCTAGAGGATTTATAGGATCAATAAAGAATATTGACTTAGTTTTTGGATTGATAGCTTCTTTAATATCTTCTATTTCAAATCTATAATTTTTGTTGTATATTGGAATATCTGTGCACTTTGCACCACCTAATTTGGCAAATTTATGTACTACAAAGTAAGATGGATCAGAAGTAATCATTTCGCTGCCTTTAGGTTGTATGTGTCTCATAAGGCAATACAAGGCCTCAGTTCCCCCATTAGTTACATGTAAGTCATGATTTGGCAGGTTCAAATCATCAAGAATCAACTTCCTAAGTTTAGGTAAACCTGAAGCAAGTGGATACTTCGTGTATTCTCTATTTTCAGATGATTTCTCTATTGCTTTTTGTATAGCATTGTGTGTTGGCAAATGGTTAGTGTTCTGGGACATCCAAACAACATCTTTATTTGAATGCGCATAATCAAAATCCTTACTCATGTTTTATTATCTAGCCTAAAGGTATTAAGTTTGGGTTCATTGCCCAGGGAGAATGTAATTAAGAATGGCAAATGGAATATTCTCAAGATTAATTTCTAATCAATTATTTATACGTTTAACCTGGCTAAGATTTATAGGCTTTGAGTTTTGGATGGTTGGTTTCACACCATTTTTCATTGGTTATGTTGTTGGATCAAAAAAGCTATTTGATTTTGATTTGTTATATGGATTTTTGGTTATAGCACTTCTTACTTCCTCTACTTTTGTTCTTAATCATATATGTGATTTAGAATTGGATAGAAGAAATCCCAGAAAAGAATTCAGTTTACTTGTTAGAGGAACAATCAATACTAAGCAATCTTGGTGTCTCTTCTGGGTTTTACAAATATTATGTTTGTGGTCATCTCTTCAAATAAATAATGAATTTTTTTATTGTATTTTAGGTCTCACATTCATTTCATTTGTTTACAATCTTGAGCCATTTCGTTTTAAAACTAGACCAGGTCTTGATCTTTTTTGTAATGGAATTAGTTTGGGGTTTCTGATTCCATTAGCGGCTTGGTCACTTAATGAACCATTAATGAATTTTCCAAGGTTGTATTTCTTTTCAATAATTTGTTATCTTCTTGCACTTTATTGTCCGACAATGGCTGTAGATGTTGATTTTGATCGCAAGGCTGGTGTTACTACTTTTGCCACCAGATTTGGAGCCATATTTACAATGAAACTTTCTTGGCAGTTTACAATATTAGGAGTTTGTACTCTATTAATAAGTGGATATTTTGAAATATTTCCGTGGAATTATAAATTATTATTGTGGACAGGCTGGTTACTTATTCTTCAAATTTTCGTACATTACATATATTTGCCTATAGACTCACAACCTAGTTATTATACCGTAGCTAAAGGTTCTATAATATTGGCAACTTTTGAGGCTGTAGCAACATTCCTTTTCCTTATACTTTTTTTAGATATATTGTCTATTGGTTAACAAATCCCATTACGGCCCTACAATTTGCACATGATACTGCGATAACTCTTCCAGCATTCCTTTGATTACTACCATCTGCACCTGCTGTAAAATCTACGACTTGAAATCGGTAGGTATTTCCTTCTATACCAATCTCTTTGCTACAATTAGGACATTTTGCAGGCGCATCCGAATCATTATTTTTTGAACCAAACATAATTAGTTAATGACTACCTTATATGAATATAACTCTTTTAGGCCCCTTTTTCTGCTGAGTTATGGGTAGCATTACAATCATAGGCACAGCTCATGTCATTGATTTATCATATCCTCTCGAGATTTTAATTCGAAATTCTGATGCTAACATTATTGCGATCGAATTAGATAAAGAACGTTGGTTTGCTCTTAATTCCAAAGAAAGAAAAATAGCAGGTCCATTTTATGTTAGATTTCTTGCTCGCCTACAAAGTCATTTGGGCGATGTGTTTGGTAGTCCTCCAGGATCTGAAATGTTAATTTCAGCAAAAATAGCAGCATCTATTGGAGCTAAATTAGCACTTATTGACAAACCAATTTTACCAGTTCTTCGAGAGACCTGGAAGAGCATGCCTTGGAACGAATTCAAAAACATACTTTTCGATTCCTTAGTTTCCTTTGTGGGAGGGAATAATCTGGATTTGAATAAAAGTCTTCAAAGTGGTGATTTTTCGAAAGAAATAGATGAATTTTCTCATAGATATCCTTCCCTTAAAAAAAATCTTATAGACAGGAGGGACACATACATGTCTCATAGAATTGTAAAATTATTAAGACAAGACAATGAAAATAATATCTTTGCCATAGTTGGTGAAGGTCATGTTCGTGGTATGAAGGCGAAACTAGCTAGTCTCAATCCAAAAATAATAACTTTAAGTGAACTTTTGAAGCAGAAAAAGAATTCAGTATCCTTCAGTATAAATATTTAAACATCAGGGTAAAGTATTTCAAAATAATAATTCCAACTTACATTTGTGGGCCCGACCCCATTATTTGTAAAAGAAATGTCTACAATATAATTACCTAATTCTAAAGGATTATCCTCAACATCGAAAGTTTGAGTCCAGATATCTGAATTATCTCCTCCACAAATTACATTATGTGGCCCAGTGTCTGTCCCTATTTCATTTCCTGTAGAGTCTTGAATAGAAATAACATAATCTATATCGCCACCAACAGCTGAACATGATATATCTGTAAATTCAACTTTTAATGTTTTAACAAAGATTTCAATAGTCATATTATATTCATTATCATTGCTATTTTGTACCATAACAGCTCCATCTTGCCCATCGTCGAAATAATTTTCTGGAACTACTTGTAAAATCTCAGTTTTTTCTCCAGATGCTTCATTACCATCAATAACTTCTAGCGTTACATTGTAGTATCCACCATTAGACCACGAATATTCAATCGTAGATTCATTTGTCGTCTGTATATTTCCATCACCAAAATTCCACTTGTATTCTTTTATTTCACTGTCAGGGGAAGTCGAATCAGAGCCATCTAAAGTTATATTCGCATTTGCACGTATTTTTTCAACTTCAGTTGTACCATCTTTAAAACTAAATATAGCCGAAGGCCCTAGTGCTTTAATATCAATAGTTTTTGAGGTAGTCCCTTCTTGCTTTTCTGAATCTTTTACAGTTAAAGTAACCGTATATGTCCCGGGCTCGCTCCAGCTATAATCTAGTATTGGGCTTGTCTTGACTGAAGTGTTGTCTCCAAAATCCCACATGTATGCTAATGAGTCTCCTTCAGGGTCATATGAAAGCTTAGCTGAAAATTCTATAAGATCACCTGTAAATGCAGAGTTTGCGCTAGAGTCTATTTTTGCTATTGGTGGCAGGTTTGTAACAGTGAATGAATGTGTTACTGAGCTACTTTCTCCATCAGGATCCTCTACAGTAAGAGTTACACTGTATTCCCCTTTATCTATTATTTGAGCA
The DNA here is from genome assembly GCA_964634895.1 of uncultured archaeon. Lineage (GTDB taxonomy): Archaea > Thermoplasmatota > Poseidoniia > MGIII > CG-Epi1 > CG-Epi1. The sequence goes on from CAZWJS010000014.1 coordinate 29,103, forward strand.
AATGCAGGATTTGTATTTATAGTATACGTAGGTCCCCCTACTTCCCCAAATTCCCAAGAATAAGTGAGCAGGTCATTATCAGGATCACTACTTGCCCCACCATTAAAAGAAATTTCGTTGATTTCTGAATAAGAACCTCCATTACTTGGCGAGGTTATAGTTGCAATAGGTGGTCTGTTACCAGGTTCAGCATCGATTACAACAAAATCTTCATCTGTTAGGCCTTCTGAGTCTCTAACTTTCAATGACAAAATTAAATCATTGCCAGGTTCTTCTATAATCACAGTATCAGTCATTTTGGTACTTATGTCAATTGGAGATCCTAATCCAGATAATGTCCACATATATTCTAATTCACCACCGTCAGGATCAACAGAGGTTGATCCATCAATTTGGAATGGTTCTCCTGCAGTTACAGTTGATTCTTGGCTTGGCCTTAAAATATAAGCTTCAGGAGCTTTATTTTTACTATTCTCTGAATCATCCCCCAAGCATCCGCTGAAACACATAACAACGACTGTGATTACTACAGCGAAGGTCCGGGATGTTTTCATAATTTATCCATATTGCTGTAGTATAAAGAATATCCGTTCATTTTATGCAACTAAGTTTGTTCTTATGGGCCGTTTTGCCCCACATGCTTCACAATGTAACATTAAGGTTCTTCCATTTCTTAGAAATGCCGTGTCAGGTCTATTACATTCTTGACAAACGACAAATGTACTAATGTATATTTTTATTCTCTCATCAATTTTTCTTTCAGGTACTCTACCTTGTAAAACTAGTCTTCTATTGTTTATAGATCCAGCAGTGCCCAATTCTTGCAAAAGAAATTTGTATAGATGATTTTCTTCTCTTCTCAGAATATCAACAATTTCTGTAAAATTTCTTATTATTGTTTTCTTGCTTCCTTCATGAAGAATTTCAGGTTTTGGAGGCACAAAACGTTCACCTTCACTCATGACGTCTTCTAGGCCATCTCTTGCCCGTTCTAGCATTTTTTCATAGTCTAAATCCACGCTCTCCTAAATCGTCCCCTTGTAAAAAGTTTCGTTAATTTATGGTTTCTTTATAAATCCATAAATTAGTCCTAAAGAAAAACCAAAATGTTGAATGAATAACACTAAGGGAGCATAGATTCCTTGTTTCCATTTTCTAGTTTGTGAAAATACAATCAATCCAGCTATACCTAAAACAATAAAATATGACAAATTTAATGCAATTGGTAAAAGGATATCTAGTTCTCCGGTAAAAGGCAATTTAATCTTTGAATGAGACAAGTAATAGAGACTCATTAGAAAGAAAAAAGCAAAGACAAAAACAAAATATCTAATATCAAAACTACTAGGGTGCATTCGTGTTACTTGTGCTCTTGTTTTGCCATAATTGAACATTTGTTTGAGAAAAGCCATTGGTCTTGATCTTCTATGATGCCATACTACTACATCAGGCGAATACAAAATTTTGTATCCTGCCTTTACCAATCTAATATCAAATTCGACATCTTCTCCAGGCCACAAGGTATCATGAAATTTTATTTCGTTGGCTACTTCTTTTTTTATGAAGTAATTGCAGGTGGGATTGTGAGCTATTTCTCTTGGTTTTGCATGGCCAATAGTATATCTAAATGAAAACAAAAACTTTGATCCAAAGATTCGCCCTACGGCCTTAGCAAATGGCAGACCTGATTTTGGAGTGAAATTAGGGCCCCCTACTCCAACATAATCTTCATTTTGCTCAATATGTTTGACACCATTAGTTATCCAATCTTCCCTTAGAATAGTATCATCATCAGTAAATGCTATAATCGTACCTTTAGCAGCTTCAATTCCTATATTTCGCTTCTTTCCAGCTGCTACTGGTTCGTATATTAAAGTAGTATTGATTCCATTATCTTTTGCTTTTTTGGCATTTACTTCTAGTAAATCGGTTTCTTGATCACCAATTAGTATTAGCTCAAAACTTTCCTTTGGATAATTTAATTTGGCTACGCTTCTAATAAGTCCTCTAATGTATTTTACATTGCCAGTAGTTGGTATCACGATGGAAACAAATTGTTTTTCTGCCAAATGTTCACCTTATTCTATATTCCCCTGTTCCTTAGGATATAAAATATTACTTAATTCTTTAGATAATTTCTCAACAAGCTGGTGATTCCTTGTTTTTATTATTGTTTTTCCAGAGGAATATATATTTATTTTGCAATTTTTTTCTGTAGATATTAATGAACCTGTGTAAGCATGTATTTTGTAATTATGCCCTTCAAGTTTTTCTTTTAGTTGTTTCAATATGATTTTTTTATCAATAATTGGTATGAGAACGAAAGAAGAGCAAGCCTTGCATGGCTTGATAATATTGAACACTATTCTATTCCCAATAAATCACTTCGATTTTAATGGTATATTCAGCATTACCCCTTTCATGGTCGATAATAATAAACCAATCTCCTAATTCTCCAGTTTCATCAAACCATTCTCTATGACTCATATTGTAAGAGCTCATTTCAATATAGTTCACTTGTTGATTATTATCCCAATCGTGAGTGTAATTTTTTGCTACACAGACGTTACACTCTTCATCCTGATTATTTCCTTCGTCGTTATCCGGATCTCTTTCTTGTGTAGTATTATATAAATATAAATCGAAATCATTTTGATCACCTACTTCTGCATCATATTCTAAAGTTGCCTTGATATATCTTGGATATATACTATATAGTTGTACTGGGTGATCTTGCTGTCCAGAACTTATAGTTCTCGTATCAGCGTATTCATAATTAATTTTTATTTCAATATCAGTACTCTCATCGGTTTCCCCTTCTTCGTTCGTTATTCTAACTTTAATTTTATAAACGCCAGAATCAAAATCATTTGAGACTTCATAATCTTTAGTTTCTTTATCTGCATGAAAATCATCATCTGAGTCGTATGAAAAATCCCATTCATATTTTGTTATACTACTTTCAGATGTTGATTCTCTAGCTGAAAAAGTGAATGTTGCTTGTTCATCTTTTCCAATTTTTGTTTCAGTTTCATCATCGGTATTGATGACAGCACTTATTTCACTTGTAGCTTCTTTTATTGTTACTTCCACAGTATCAATTGCAGAATCACGCCCATCACTTACAGTTAATGTGACAGTGTATGTGTCTTCTTTGCTAAATGAATGTTCAATTTTTCCATTATTCATGTCACCTATTCTTCTTTCCTCTTTTCCATCATCACTATCAAAATCCCAGTAATACTCTAGTACATCTCCATCAGCGTCACTACTTCCTTTTCCTGTAAAAACAATTTTTGTGTTTGGTTCAAAAGGTCCATTTCCTTCATAATTTGCGCTTGCGATAGGAGTCTCATTTTCCTCAGTTTCATCTAAGAAATCTAAACATCCTGAAAAAATAACAAGTGTTGCAACCAGTAGTGGTAAGCTTCTCATGTAATTAGAATTCTATGAGCTATTATAAATTCTTTTACCACGAAATTGGTGCAGGCGCCGGGATTTGAACCCAGG
>CAZWJS010000015.1:0-31555 GCA_964634895.1 uncultured archaeon
ATACAAGGACCACAAGCATTTGCTAGAACAGTTCCACCTATGTCATCAAGAAGTTCCATCTGTCCATCTCTACGAATTGTTTGATCAATGGTATCTGAACCTGGTGTAACCATGAATTGAACTTTAGACTTGATTCCTGCGTCTTTGGCTTGTTGTGCTACAGATGCGGCTCTCTCCATATCCTCATACGATGAATTTGTACAAGAACCAATCAATGCTGCTTGAATATTTGTCGGCCAACCCTTCTCCTTAGCTTCTTGGCCTAAATCAGAAACTGAACGGGCTAAGTCTGGAGTGTGAGGACCAACAATCATTGGTTCCAAATCTGAAAGATCAATTTCAATTATTCTATCATAGAATTTTTCTGGATTATCTGAAACCTCTGGATCTGACATCAATAATGATGAGTTCTTGTTAGCTAACTCAGAAACACCTGAACGACCAGTGGCATCCAAGTATCGAGACATGCTATCATCAAATGGGAATAATGAGGTTGTAGCTCCAACTTCAGCACCCATGTTACAAATTGTTCCTTTACCAGTACACGAAATGGATGAAGCTCCAGGACCAAAATACTCGACTATATGACTTGTGCCTCCTTTGACTGTTAATTCTTCACAAACTTTCAGAATAACGTCTTTGGGAGACGTCCAGCCTGATAATTTTCCTGTTAGGTGAACACCAATTAGACCTGGCCACCGTATTGTGAAGGGGAGACCTGCCATGACTTCCATCGCATCAGCTCCACCGACTCCTATTGCGACCATTCCTAATCCGCCGGCATTGGGTGTATGTGAATCTGTACCAATCATCAATCCACCTGGAAATGCATAGTTCTCTAGAACAACCTGATGAATTATTCCTGCACCGGGCTCCCAGAACCCTACGCCATATTTTGCTGAAGCCGATTTTAAAAAAGAAAAAACTTCTGAACTTTCTTTATTGGCATCTGCCAAATCACTGTCTCTGCCAACCCTAGCTTGTATTAAATGATCGCAGTGAACTGTAGATGGTACTGCAACTTCTGAACGGCCAGTCAATGCAAATTGGAGAAGTGCCATTTGTGCTGTAGCATCTTGCATTGCTACTCTATCTGGTTGAAGTTCAACATACGATTTACCACGTTTTGGTTCCTCAACCAAACTAATTAAATGACCAAAAAGAATTTTTTCAGCTAGAGTTAAGGATCTGCCCAATAAATCTCGAGCTTTAGCATGTTTGCTAGACATTTGAGCATATAAATTTTCAATTTGATCCAAATCTAGCATAATTTTCTGACATGAAAGCCCTAATTATAGATTTTCATCTTCGTCGTCAATAACTACAGCCATAGCCCAGAAAATTACGGCCATAAACCATAAAAGAAAAGTGCATGGTATTCTTAAGGATCGGCCTGATGCAGGAATAATATAATCCTCTTCACCCCAAATTATCAAAAATCCTGAGATTACACAAGTTATTGAAAAAATATATGAGATAACTTCAGAAAAATCCATTCACCAAGAGTCCCAGACTGTTTTCTTAGCCATTTCTATAGAATAAAATGTATTATAAATTAAAGATTTTTTCCAACCGCTTGGATTAATTTCTTCCCAGTCTACTTCATCTCCTTCCTTGACCTTTCTCATCCCATATTCAAATGCTCTATTTCCTAACAATGCAAAAATCCCTCTACGGGCAATATCTGCTTTCTTTCTCTCCCTAAATTGTTTTTTCCATAATTTATCATAATCCAAGGATTCTGTAAGGGCTCTTTGTGCTAAAGCCCCGGACTCTATTGCATAGTTCATACCAAAACCTCTCCATGGATCTTGAAAACCTGCCGCCTCACCCGTATAATAAATGCCATCTTTTATTGCAGTTTTAGGAAAATGAACCCCACCTTGACCGCCTACTGTTCCTGTAGGTTTAGCTCCATCAATTATATTCTTGAGAACAGGACGTTTGTCAACTGCTTTGTACAATAATTTTTTTACATTTTTTGCATATGGTTTAGAACAACAATTCATTACTTTAATTGTATCTTTATCCATAGGAATTATATACAGATACCATCCTCTAGGCGAATATTTTTCATCATGCATATACAAAAACTGATCTCTAGGAAAGTCTGAATTTTCATAATATGCTCCAAATGCAGCCATATCTGTACGATAAGACCCTGTTGCCATTATGTCTCCGGACTTTGGTTTAGGTCGTGATTTAAATTTGAATTCTACACCTAAATCTTTGGCCTCATTAGCCAATCCTCTCTCAAGAGAATTCTCACCGCCTCGAAGAATAAGTGGCAAGGGCTCCTTTAATGAAATTGTAAAGTCTCTTTTTTGAGTACAACATAAGAATTTTTTTGCATCTTTGAAAGTAAATTTTGGATTTAAACCCCAACGATTAAGATAGGATTTAGCCCCAGCTTGGGAAGATGGAGTAGATGGGCTCTCTTTCAAAAGAACCTGATAATTTGGATGAAATTGCATGCCTATATCATCCCTAGACTCATGAATTTCAACCTGCTCATCGTTATTGGCAAAATTTATAGCTGCCGAGAGACCTGAAAGACCCCCGCCAATTATTTTACGTGGTGAACTGCCGTTGTTACTACTCATATTGACTTTATCCGAATAGAATAGGTCTTAAAGTTCTATTGCTATTTTTAGATAAATATTATTAACTGGGAATTCTTATCTAAGCATAATGAAGAGTATTGTCCAAAATTTCTGGAATGAAGAAATAGATTCAGGACCTGTGCCTAAGAATGGTGAACACTTTGACATTATTGTCGTTGGAGGGGGCCCTGCTGGTGCAGTATCAGCTTGCTATGCTGCTCTTGAAGGAAATAAAGTTCTATTAATTGAAAAATCATGTTATCCAAAGGACAAAACCTGTGGAGATGCTGTTGGCGGAAAATCCCTAAGGCATGTAGAAGAACTTGGACTTGATAAAAAATTAAAATCGACGCCACACTTTGAATTTGATAGTGTGCTATTCAGCAGTCCTAGTGGAGATGATTTCAACGTTCAATTACCTGATAAAAAATTAGCAGGCTATGTTTTTCCAAGGCTACAATTTGACTGGATTTTATTTGAACATGCTGTTGAATTAGTAACGGAGAATGGGGGAAAAGTAGTGCAGAATCTTACAGTCAAAGAAATGATCTATGAACATATCGATGGGGGAGAGGATCCTGGAGATAAATCAAAAGACAAAAGGAAGATGATTGGAATAAAAGGAATATCTGCAAAAAAAGAATTTGAATTTTACGCTCCCTTAACAATTGGTGCAGGCGGCGTTTATTGTCCTGTAGCTGATTCTTTGATAAGAAGAACGTACGACGAAGACTTAGTTGACAAACAGAAAAAACACTACAGTGCCGCATTTAGACAATATTGGGAAGGCATTGAAGGAATAGAAGATAAAATGGGTTCTATTGAATTTCATTATGTAGACGGTGTTTTGCCTGGATACTTTTGGATTTTTCCAATAGGCAATGGAGTAGCAAATGTTGGATTTGGAATGGCACTTGCTGACATATACAAACAAGACAAAAAATTAAGGGGGATGCAAGAATTTGTAATCCATGGCCGCTTTGCTGACAGATTCAAAAATGCTAAGTTGATAAAAGGAAGTAGTAAAGGATGGCAACTTCCACTAGGGTCTCCTAGAAGAATTTCTAATAAACCAAGGAGAGCATTTGGGAATGGATGCTTGCTTGTAGGGGACTCAGCAAGCTTAGTTGATCCATTCACAGGTGAAGGGATAGGGAACGCGCTTGTCTCTGCAAAAATTGCTGTAAGTTTTTTTGACAAGATTGTAGATAGAAAAGGTTTCTCTTTAGAAAAAGGGAAGAGATATCAAGCGAAAATTTGGGATGTTCTTGGTAAAGAATTAACTAATTCATATAAATTACAAAAATATACTAAGAGAAGATGGCTTGTTAATTTATTTGTTAAAAAAGCTAAAAAGAAGGCTGAATTACGTAAAATCTTGACTGAAAGTTTAACTTCTCGAGATGCACAAGTAAAGTTAACAAGCCCTTGGCTCTTAATCAGACAACTTCTGTTTTAGTGCTGCATCGACTGTGTTAGACATTAGCATAGCGACAGTCATAGGGCCAACTCCTCCAGGAACTGGAGTCAACTGACCAGCTACTTCTTTCACATTAGAAGATACATCGCCGACTAATCCTGACTCTGTCCGATTAACGCCAACGTCAATAACAACTGCTCCTTTTTTTACCATCTCTACTGAAACTGTGTTCGGCCTTCCAACTGCCACTACAAGTATATCTGCATCTTTTGTAAAATCCATAATGTTTGAAGTTCGACTATGGCATAATGTTATAGTCGCATCAACACCTTTTTTGGATAATAAAAGTGAAAGTGGTTTGCCAACAATTGTACTGCGGCCAATAACAACCACATGTTGTCCTGATGGATCATTACCTGATCTGTAAAGTAATTCAATAATGCCTGCAGGAGTACATGGCCTTAAGCCCAGTTCTCCTTGAACTAATTTTCCTAAATTAAAAGGATGGAAGCCATCAACGTCTTTCTCAGGATCTATTTCCTTCAACACAGGCTCTAAATCTAAAGGAAGAGGAAGCTGAATTATTATTCCATTTTCCGTAGAATTTAATTTGTTAATTAATATACTTAATTCATCTCTAGTTGTATTCTCTGAAAGATGATGATGTGTAAGATCAATACCTACTCTATCTGCCGCATTGGATTTTGCCTTAATGTATGATATGGAAGCTGGATCAGAACCAACTTGTACAACTGATAGGCGTGGTTTTATTTTTATTTGTGATGTTTTCTTTTTTAATTCTATTTCTATTTCACTAGCTATTTTTTTCCCATCAATCAAAATTGCACTCATTATAATGCCTCCAAATTATACAAGTTAACTTCTATTCGTGGACCATCACCTTGAGCAGCAATCCTCTTTCTAACTATCAGCTCTGATATTTGGCCATCATCATGATATAAAACCCCACTAAGGCCATCCTTGACAGATTTAGCTATATTGTCTGCATCAGGTCTCTTTGCATGATGCTCTTCAGACCTAGGAATTTTTACTCTCCATTTACTCTTTGGACATGGGAAATATGCAAATATTTCTAGACCAAGAGGCCCTTCGAAAAGTCCTTCAAAACCAGCTTCCTCTCGGGCTTTCTGAGCTATGTATGCAATATCTGCCTTGTATACTTTACTTGGCTGAGGATCAGTAGCTACTACAAATTTACCCTTCCTGTAAAAGCGAGGCCTACCTTGGGCCACTGGCTTTCCAGGTAACGTAAATTTGATGTTCACGGGTCTGGGAGGAGATGCCTACAAAAGTATCTTTGTATGACCGTATTATTTTAATTAGGTGAACGGAAACGGGCTATTGTGCGTGTCGCAGTACTACATGAAGACAGATGCCAACCCAAGAAATGTCAGAATGAATGCTATAATTTCTGCCCGCCTGTCCGAAATGGAATTGAAGTTATAACCTGGAGAAAAGACAACAAACCAATTGTTTCTGAACCATTGTGCATTGGTTGTGGAATATGTGTTCATAAATGTCCTCATGATGCATTAACTATAGTGAATTTACCTGATGAACAAGAAAAAGATACCATTCATCGCTATGGAATGAATGAGTTTAGACTATTTGGACTACCAACTCCAGAAGAAGGTAATGTAATTGGAATATTGGGAGCAAATGGAACTGGAAAAACTACCGCTATTTCATTATTAGCAGGGGAAATTGTACCTAATCTCGGCGAATGGGAGGAAGAGGGAACTTGGAATGATGTTATTGATTATTATGCAGGTAGTGAAATGCAAAAACACTTCATTAATCTATCAGAAGAAAAACTTAGGATTGCATTAAAACCTCAATATGTGGATAGAATACCAAAAATGTTCGATGGTACTCTTCGGCAATTGCTGGAAAATGTAGCTAGTCCTGAAAAAGTAAAAGAATTTACTGAAAAAATAAGATTAACAAGTTTAGACAAAAAATTAACCCAAGTTTCAGGTGGTGAATTACAAAAGGGAGCTATTGCTGCAACCTTATTGAAGGAAGCTGATTTGTATTTCTTTGATGAACCATCATCATATTTGGATATTGAACAAAGAATTTTGATTGCAAGAATGATTTCTGAACTTGGCGAAACAAAATCTGTTATTGTTATAGAACATGATTTAGCAATATTAGATTTTGTAACTGACAATATGCACATCATGTATGGAAGTCCTAATGCATATGGAATAGTGTCACAGAAATTAGCTGTTAGAAACTCAATTAACACCTATTTAGATGGATATATTCAAGAATCAAATGTTAGAATTAGGGATAATGCAATTAAATTTCTAAAGCACCCTCCAAGAACCGGATGGGATGGGATAGAACTAGTTCAATGGCCTAAATTATCAAAGAAATTAGGTGATTTTAGTTTAACTGCAGAAGCTGGACAGATATTGAGTGGGCAAGTTTTGGGCGTTGTTGGTGGTAATGCTACCGGAAAAACAACTTTTGTAAAAATCTTAGCTGGAGCATTAGAACCTGAAGAAGGCGAAATTGAAAGTGACATTACTGTTTCTTACAAACCTCAATACATTGAGGTTCAAGAAGACATAATTGTAGGTGATTTATTACAGTCTGTAGAAGGTTTTGACGAACATATCCTAAATACTGAATTGAATGGGCCATTGAACTTAGAACCTTTGATAGAACGAAAATTAGACACCTTGTCTGGTGGAGAGTTGCAAAGAGTTGCTGTGGCTGAATGTCTGCTACGTGAAGCTGATTTATATCTGTTAGATGAACCTTCAGCATATCTTGATGCAAACCAAAGGATGATAACTGCAAAAACTATAAGAAGATCCATGGAGCAAAGAGGAAAATCTGCACTAGTTGTAGATCATGATGTTTACTTTATTGATTATATTTCTGATGGGCTTTTATGTTTTGGAGGAACGCCTAGCATAGAAGGAAGGGCTGAAGGTCCATATGAAATGAGAAAAGGTATGAATACATTTTTAGAACGTGTTAATGTCACATTCAGACGCGATAAAAACACACATCGACCAAGAATCAATAAACCTGGTTCTAGACTAGACAGAGAACAAAAAAGTAAGAAAGAATTCTACTATTCGAGCTAATGAGTAGATTTATTTTAGGGGCTTAATAGGGTTTGCAATGATTCAGAGAACATTGGAGAATGGTGTTCGCATTTACACCAATGTAATTTTGAAGAGCCCTCTTACTACAATTGGAATTTTAGGGCTTATTACATTACTGCTTCTTCAATCTGCATTGACTTTTGAACAGAATATGACTCGAGACATTGAGGTATACCTCCCTGAAGGTGAAAAATCGACTGATGTTTTGATAGAAGTAAGGGAAGATTGGGCTACCGACTTAATTATTGTTTACATTGAAACTGGAAACGCCAAAGATCCAAATATATTCAATGATATTGTAGTTGACAATATAACTTATGTCCCAACATTGAGGGAAATTGCTCTACTTGAACAGACTATTGATGAATATGGTCAAACTACTGATCTAGCTACTTATCAAGCTGACAGAGGTGAAAAAGATGGGATAATTTTTACACTAAGTATTTCAACATTGATTAAAGAGTTTAATTCAACAAATGCACGATTCATAGAAGCAAGTGAAGGTAAACTATTTGGTGGATTGACCATAGAGCAAAATGATGATGATTTAGTCAATGAGACAGGTACATATACTATCCCTGAAGATCAAGATAGAGTTGACCAAATTTTTGATAATACGGCATCAACCTTACAAAATTTTGCAATCGATACGAATAATGATGAAATTATAGATACTGCCGTTATTCTCTTTGCTCTAAAATACAAAGGCGAAGATAATGATGAAGCCCAAGAAGAAATGATTGCTAAAATTCAAGCACATATTGAACAACGATATAGCCCTCGAACAGATATGACACAAACTGGATTAGTTGTTGTTCTGCATGAGGTGACTGCAAGATTATACGATGATTTGTTGACAATGTTACCGATATCATTGGGAATTGTTTTAGGATTAATGATGTTTTTCCATAGAAATTGGCTATCGATTCCTGTTGTTTTGATTCCTATATTCTGTGCATTGATATGGACCTTAGGTATCGTGAACCTTTCGGGAGTTGTTTTGACACCAATGATTGTGGCTGCAGGACCTATTTTAGTAGGGATTGGCGTAGATTATGGACTTCACGTAGCAAACAGAATTGTGGAATTTAAAAATGAAGGAAAGAAAATGCCTAAGGCGACATTTTTAGCATTGTTAACGACGGGAAAAGCAACCTTCTTATGTGCTGTAACTGATACAATTGGATTTTCTGCATTATTCATATCGCCTATTGTTCCAATGCGTACAGTTGGATTCACCATGATTGTGGGAGTAGCTTGTGCATTCTTTCTAACTGTAAGTATGACGCCAGCTATGATGCAGATAACAAATTATTCAAGGCATAAATCTGAAGGATGGAAGGGAATTGCTGTATTCTCTACAAAACAATGGAAGGCAATACTTCTTATTGTTCTTTTGACTACATCTTATTCAATTGCAAGAATTGCTGCCATGGATCAAGACATAAAAGGAAATGAATCTGCACCGGAAGATATTGATTCTATAAAAAAACTAGGAGAATATTCTGAAAAATTTGAGGCTGGTCAAACAGGTATATTACTGATAAATGGACCTGAAGACAGGCCAAAACCTGCTGCAAAGGATTTAGATATTCTAGATATAATGAATTGGACACAAGGGGAAATCAATAACCTATCAGTTGTGAATAGAAACACTGATGAACTAATAAATGTATCTGCTTTTTCAATAGTTGATTTCTTCAAGTCAGCTCACATTAATATCGCAATAGAGAACATTAATGGAGAAGTAATTTTTGAATATGATGGAAGTTTCTGGGATTTACTACATCATGAATTCTTTGATAGTACTTTATGTCAATTAGAAACTGGAGCCTTCTATACCTGTAATCAATTAAGAGATGACATGGTTGACGTTTTTTATGACTCTTTTACAGATGAGATGAGAGCTATGCTACTCACTGATGAATACGATAAAGCATTAATTTATGTTAGTATGCCATATATCAATATTGATGATACTGCTATATTAGTAAAAGAAATTGATGAAATTGCTTACGTTAGAGACAAACAAATGCATTTCCAAGATGCTAAAATGTCTACTCTAACAGGAGGTCCGCCAGTCACAATAGCAATCAATGAAGGAATACAAAATACCCAATTTGATACGATTAAGCTCAGTCTACTTCTTGTCTTAATTACAATGATTTGTATTTTTTGGTCTGTCAAATTTGGATTTATTACTTTCTTACCCATTCTACTAGTTATTTTGTGGTATCCTGCAACTGTTGATGCAGGAGGAACAAATTTGAATATATTTACTGCTATGGTAGGTACAATCATTATAGGAATTGGCATTGATAATTCGATACAAATCACTGAAAGAGTGAGAGAAGAGGGTACTACGCCTAAAGGCATACAAAAGGCTGTAGAAAACACCGGCCAATCTGTAGTGGAAGCCACGTTTACCACTATGGGAGGAGTGTTCTCAGGAGTTCTCATTTCATTCTTTAGTTCACAATTTATAGGATTAAGAAACTTCTTTGCCTTAATTATTACATTAGTATTGTTTTCTTTACTTATGGCTGTCTTTGCACTCCCTAGTTTCTATCATGCTCTACACGATATTACTAAGAGATATAAAGAACAAAATTGGAAAATTAGAAATAAATTTAATTAGAAAGCATTGCGTCAATCGCTAAAACTGCTTTTTCAGCATAAGGCAACAACCTTTCAGTGATGTCATTTTCTTCAACACCAGGGCCTATTATTCCAAGACCGATAGGCTTCATTGAGGCTAGTTCAAGATCAATAATTGATTTAGTTACAGCTTGACCCATCACCAATCCATGATTTGTTTTACCTTTTTCAATTATTCCCAGAACGACAGCCCCATCTATGGAATCTCTCAAAAGAAGACGCTTTAATTGTAAAGGATATTCCATAGCTCCAGGAACCCAAGACACTTCTTCAACTATAAGATTTTTTTCTGAAGCTACTTCCTTAGCTTTAGAAACCATCTGTTTGACTAAATCATGATGAAATTGTCCTGCAACTATTGCTATTGATTTAGGCATTGATATGCTCCTTTGTAATTTTCGTAATGGTATCTACTGTATTACGAGTCTGAGAATCAATCTCTACATTTATCAAATCTCCAATTTCTTTCCTACTTAAATTTGTACGTGAAAGTGTCTCTGGAATCAAATAAACATTGAAAGTATTGTCTGTGACTGATACTTTACCTACCGTTAGGCTTACGCCATTAATCGCAATATATCCCTTAGGAAAAACATATTTCATTAACTCTTCCGAAGCCTTGAAAGATATGATGTGGTTATTTTCTGGATTACTTATATTTGTTATAGAAAGAGTTTCGGATACATGGCCAGATAGAATATGTCCTCCTATTTCATCACCAAACTTGAGTGAACGTTCTAAATTTACTTCATCTGATAACTTTATTTTTTTGAGAGTAGTAGAATTGAGAGTTTCCATAATTATATCAAAAGAGATCCGATTAGCATCAATAGATACTACAGTTAAACATACACCATCAACGCAAACACTCCCGCCTAAATTCAAATCTTTGCTAAAAACTGAATCGGATTTTACTTCTAAATTAAGCAAATCTTTCTGCTCTACAATATTTGTAACAACTCCTATAGACTGAATTATTCCTGAAAATACCATAAATTACTTCTCTGATTCATATTTCTTCCTATAAATTTTCATTATCTTAGATATAATTTTACGAGAGCCTGCTAAATCTTGTTCCATCTCAGGAAGTCTAACAACTTTTACAGATAAACCTCTTCCAGATAATTTAGTTTCCAACTTTTTACAAGTAAATAACCGTTGATCATATCCTAAAGCAATTACGTCTGGTTTAATCTCCTCAACAATTATATCAAGCATATCTCCTGTTCGACCAATTACAACTTTATCAACTGGTTTTAGATGAGAAACAACCTCAGCCCTCATTTTATCTGACAAAATAGGTTCACCTTTCATACGTCGAACTGTATCATCATTAGCTACAATTACTATAAGTTCATCTCCATACTGCTTAGCTGCATTTAGAAAATGAGCATGACCTAAATGAATTATGTCAAAAACTCCGGTAGCTACGACTTTCATTGACATGCCTCCACAATGCTCTGGCCCTCTAAAAACAGATATCCTTGCTCTAAAGCCCATGCTTTTGCCTCTTTTAGTGAAAGAGAATTTCCATCATCTGATAACATTTCACAGCCTAAAGCTATTGGAGGAAGATTAAGCATAGCTAAAAGTGCTACAATCAACTCAGTATGCCCTTGTCTACCCTCTAAAAGAGCTGAGTCTGCAATGCATATTGGTACATGTCCGGGACTTCTAAAATTTTTTGAAAAAAATTCTTGAGATTCTTGTTTCTTTAATGAAAAAGAATTTTCACATAAATCGGAAAATGAGCGGGCTGTCAAAGCCCGATCCTTATCTGTAATTCCTGTAAAAGTGTTTTTGTGATTAATAAAAATGGAAAAAGATGAACGCTTATCATAAGGAATTGATTGATTGCTCAACTTCCTGAGAATCTCAAAATCATTAGATATATCACCTAATGATTCATAAATATCTCTAACAAAAGGTAAACCAAGATTCTTAGATATTGAAAATTCTGAAGCTAAGAAAATCATCCCACCCCCTTTTTTACGTAAAAAACGAACGCTAGAATCAGTAACGCCTTTAGCCAAAAAAAAGATATCTGTTTCACCTTCCCGACCTTTAGAATCAAAGAGAAGTATTGGTTTACCTGAGTTAAGTGCGTCTATCAATTGGTCATTTCTATATGGAAGTTTTTGCGACAAGATTTGTACCTTATAAATCTTGATTTTAGTAGAGGGTTTAAAAAATTGCGTATATACTCAAAAATTAGTAATCAATCTAAATCATAAACTACTCTATCGATATTTACTGTTGAATTCGCCTTCAGACTGACATATCTTGTACATGAATAATCTCCTTTTTCCAATTTTACTACCATTAGTGAACCGAAATCTCTGTTACAAATTAAAGGATCTTTTTCTGATGAAGTATAGATATCATAGCCCCCCCACTCCAAACGCCAATCCTTAGTCATATCATAAATCAGGACCAACCTTTTCGCTTCAAATTCTTCCTGATGAAGTAGGGAATAGTCGCCACCCGAATAACATAGATGACTTGAATCCCGATATTGAGGATTGAGACCTGTAGCTTTGTGCAAAAAATCCAAAAATTCTGATGATTGCCAAAAATCATCTAATACTGCTGATGCTGTTTGTCTATTGTAATGTCCAATCTTCTCTTCTCTTTCAAATTTAGAAGTTATAATTATAGATTTCAAATCTAAAAACTTTGATAGCCGAACAAAAGGTATATCTGCTGAATTAAAAATACGATCAAGATTGGATAATGTTGAGTCTTCGAGATAATAAGGATTTATATCAACCATGATACCACCCCGTAACCGTCAAACGCTGGATGTCTGTTAAAATTTCTCTTACTTGATGCCAAGATTTTTTTGAAACTTCAAACATTATCAAAGAATTATATTCTGGAACTATACTATCAACCATCTTAGATTTTCCTTCTAAATCAGCTTCAAAAAGATCCAAAGTTCCTCCCATTTCTTCCAATATCTCAGGAGTTAAATGTAAACTATAAGCAATTATCCGGCCCTCAACTTGATCATCATGTGGGAGCAAAAAATCGCCTAGACCATAAACATAGGCTCCCATGTCTATTTTTTTGAGTTTCTTAACATTGAAAGCCTTTGAAACTTCTTTTCGCCAGATACTATCTCCTAAATCATCTCTAAGAATATTAATAGCAGGATGATCTATATCTGTCAAATCAACACTTGACCAATAGCTAAACAAATCAGATTCTTTGAAATCATATTCAAGGCCAGCTAAAGCGTCAATAACTAAATCCAAAGTACTTTCATCCAAAAAATTTCTAACTATAGCATGTGAAAAAGGAAATGACTCCACTGACGAAATTTTCTCAACTTTTCGCATTTAAACGCCTCTGCCAATTTATCATACCTTCAACGGAGCCTAAATGAGTTGCTCTCTGATGAATTCCATGATTGTCATCCGTTTGCCTAAGTCCATAAGTAGAATCAAATAAAATTTCTAAAATTTCTTTAGAAGAACGCCCCTTACTATGATTAGTGGAAATTAAAGTCATCCATTTCTGAAATTCTTCTTTTGTCTGTTTTATTGCACCAGTTGCTTTACGAGGTCCAAAATGGGTATAATGTAAATATTTCAGACCTAATGAGGATATCTTATCAATGCTATCCAATGCTAAATCGTGTCTGTAATACCCTGGAGTAACTGGAAAAGACTTATTTAATTCAGGATACCAAAGGCCTAATGAATCACCCACAAAAGCTTCAGAACCAAGAATCCAAGTAATATGATGTGGTGCATGACCTGGTGTGTATAATGCTCTAAGAGTCTGTTCACCTAATTTCAACTCGAAACCATCTTCTGCAGATAGAACTCTGGATTCAGGGATAGATGTGGGTTTTCCATATAATTCTGCAACTTCTCCTAAAAAATCTCTACTACCTTTCCACCATTTGTCAATATATGTAACATGTGTACTAGCCTTAGGGTGCAAAATTGTAACTGCATTTTCACAGATATTCATAATATGCCCACCTCCTCCAAAATGATCTAGATGGATATGCGTTGGAATTATGTAATCTATATCTAATAAATCTAGACCTGCAGCTTTAATTCCTTCAACGAGATTATCTGTTGAACAAGCAGGACCTGTTTCTATAATTACATTTTTTCTGTCCTTAATCAAATATATTGAAATAAAATTCTGTTCATCATTCGGCGATAAATCAAACCAGAATAATTTATCACTGTGCTTCTTTATTGAGACTGACACAAAATAAGATACAAAAAGGGGTTTAAGTGGACCGACGGCCTTATAGTGGCGTCCTAACATGTATTAGCCCGTTGAGTCAAATGAAGTACATAATTGTGACCGGCGGAGTTCTTTCTGGTATAGGCAAAGGAATAACTTCTTCTTCAACAGGATTGCTATTACAAAAGGCAGGTTACAAAGTCACGGCTGTAAAAATTGACCCATATTTGAATGTGGATGCGGGAACAATGAATCCCTATGAACATGGTGAAGTGTTCGTTATGACTGACGGTTCTGAAGTAGATTTGGATTTAGGAAATTATGAAAGATTCTTAAGCTGTAATCTGACCACAGACCATAATATTACTACTGGAAAAGTGTACAAAAGAGTCATTGAAAAGGAAAGACACGGAGATTATTTAGGACAAACTGTACAAATTATACCTCATGTAGTTAGAGAAATCGCTGATAACATAAAAGAAGCTGCAGAAAATTCTGGCGCTGATATTTGTATGGTTGAATTAGGAGGTACGGTGGGTGATATTGAATCAATGCCCTTTATGGAAGCTGTACGTCTTTTGGGCCGTGAAGAGAATAAAGAAAATGTAATGGTTATACATACAACCTTAGTGCCTGTAGTAGGATCTGTAGGAGAACAAAAAACAAAACCAACACAACATTCAGTTAAAGAACTTCAAAGCTTAGGAATCAGACCAGATATTATTGTAGGAAGAAGCAACAATGTATTAGATGAAGATATTGCAACAAAGATAGCTTTCTTTGCAGACATACCAAGAAATGCAGTTATATCGGCACCAGATGCAAAATCAATATACGATGTGCCTTTAATGTTTTTAGATCAGGGATTACCAGTGTTGGTAGAGAAGAGACTAGGATTAAAAGCCAAAGAACCGGATATGAAGCAATGGAAAGACTTCGCAAAAAGAATTTCAAATGGTGGAAAAGAAATTGAAATCGCATTGATAGGGAAATATACTGACCTCAAGGATTCCTATATTTCACACGAAGAAACCCTAAGATATGCAGGAGCAGTATTAGGTTGTAAAGTCAAAATACGCTGGATTGAAGCACCTGATTTAGAGGATAGTAAAAGTACCTCTGAACTAGAAGGAGTAGATGGTGTACTTGTTCCTGGTGGATTTGGTAATAGAGGAGCTGAAGGAAAGATAATGAGTGCAAAATGGGCGCGAGAAAACAAGATTCCATATCTAGGTGTATGTTTTGGTTTTCAATTAGCTACAATTGAATTCGCAAGAAATGTGCTTGGAATAAAAAAAGCGAGTTCAACTGAACTTAATCCAAAAGGACCTCATTCTGTTGTTAACATCCTACCTGAACAGGAAGAAATTGATGATATGGGGGCAACTATGAGATTAGGAGATCACAAAATTAAATTATCAGAAGGAATAGCAAAAGAATTGTACGGGAAAGATGAAATCTATGAACGCCATCGGCATAGATATGAGATAAATCCTAAATATATTGAAAAAATAGAAAACGCAGGAATGAAATATACTGGAAGAGACAATAGCGGAAGAAGAATGGAAATCCTAGAACTAGAAAATCATCCTTACTATTTAGCGTCACAATTCCATCCTGAATTTAAATCTAGGCCAGATAAACCATCTCCGTTGCATTTAGGATTAGTTGAGGCTGCTTTATCTAATAAAAAAGCTTGAAAAATTAAGGGCAAACTTATTAAGCTATAATTTCTGGGCTTATTATGTCTGATGACAATGATAATGGTGAGAGTTTCCCAGATTTTGCTGGAAAAGATGATCCTGTAGAGGATGGTTTCACTACTGGTGAAATGATAATAGGTTTTGGTTTTTTGCTTATTGTTGCAGGTTTTGTATTTGGTTTGATAAGATTAATGGGGCTTAATAGTGGAGAAATCCCTACTGAATATGATAGTCACATAGAACAATTGTACCTTAGTTATGTTATCATGTTTGTCGGAATATTAATGACAAGTTTCATTGGTTTCGGTGGAATGTTCAAAAAGACCGTTAGTTCATTTGTATCTTCCAAAGAATAAAATTAAAACGATGCCGTCTGATTGAGACTGATATTCATATAACCATCACTTATTTCAAAACTGTAATTGAAGGTATGAACTCCTTCAGTAGTAGTGGCTGATACATAATCAAAAGATAATGAATAGCCTTTAGATGAAAATAATGTTTCAAATATTGTTGCTGTTGTCTCAAATGAGGCTTCTAATGTATCCTCAGATGATGTTTCCACCTCATATTCTAATGCGAGTGGAAAATCATCCTCTATAGAACTCAGATGAGGAGTCAAATCATGTCGCTCACCCTGATGTTTACCTAAATTCACTGAATGAGTTATTGTACTACTTACTGCAATTACAGTAATAGACATAAGGAGTCCTGAAACTAAAAGAAGTTGAGCTTTAGTATTCATACTTCCTCCCTATAACCATACCAAAGCCTAAGATTTAAATCCCAAAGCTCATTATCTGCCCAAACTATTCTAAAAGCCTGTGTAACAGAACCCGAGGGCACCGTTCTATCAATCAAAACCTCATTTTGATCTCCATGTTTTGCTTCCAGGCGATAAGAAATAGAACTAGATAATCCGGAATCGAGATATTGTTTTATTGCTGAATGATTTTCTGTAGCAAGCCACCAAGAAAGTGTTGAAGCATTATGCTTAGTAGATATTGAGGAATTAGAAGGCTCCCATTCATCTAATAGCTCTAGTATCTCTATACCTGCAAAATAAAGATCATACTCTTGTGAAACATTCGCATCACTAGTTGGCAATATGTTCACTGCAACATTAACGGCAGACGTAAATAAAGTTGCAACTAAAAGAACCTCCAGAACATGCATTTGACCTTGAGTACTTTTTTTCATGATAAAAATCCAAACTGGTCTAGTTACCCATCACTACTTTCATCTCTTCCTGAATATCAAGCATAGATGTTGTTATTCCTGCAAGTTCAAAAACGAACCAACCTACCATTAGTAAAAAAGAAGCTCTCAAAAATGCTGAATACAATCGTCCTGTAGACATGAAACCTGCTGCTATACCCATACCCATACCTTGAACAATCAAACTGTAAAGGAATATAGTAGAAATCCATGTTTCATCCATTTCTCTTATAGTCAAATTACCAATGGACATGCTACCAGTACTGCCTGTTGCTGCCGCTGAATCTACAATAGCTGGAATAAAAGTAGAAGCTAGAACTAAAATTATACCTAAATAAACAAAGAAAGATGCATAAATAACAGTAACGTAACTGCCTACTTCTTGGCGCCTCTCAGTTTCAAGAGCTTTAATCTCTCTAGCATCAAAAGATGCAGCTAATAAAATATCTGAAATTCTACCTCCGGCTCTATTAGCCTCATCAACCATTCTTACTGCTCTAGTAACGATTGGAGAAGTAACGCGTTCGGTAAACATTTCCATGACCTCACCAAAAGAGACGCCCCATGAAATTTGAGAAGCCATCTTGTTTACTTCTTCATTAAGATTACCATACTCGCCCTTAGCTAAAGTTTGGATTGCAACTGTCATACTAAGTCCTCCTTTCCAATATTCAGCTAAATCCCTAAGAAAATCTGGGAATTTTTCTTCCACACGTGCCCGGATTTGGTCACGTCTATAACCATACACACCATAAGGAAGCATTAGTGCAAGTAAACCAAACACGACATAATCTATTGCAGATATCTCAGGAAAACCGCGATACCAAGTATTAGGGTTCATTTCATTCTCAATTCCATCAATATCAGGATTAGCATCAGCTGATTCATTACTCCTAAATGGAGAAATTCCAAGGCTTGTTATTGCTTCAACTCTATTGTTCTTACCATTTGTTTCATCATATGTTTCTCCCAAGGTAAATGAAAACCGACCATCATTAATATTCCAAGGATTATCAAACTGCTTATCTCTATCTAAATCAACAACAACTGTTTGTCTGTCGGAATCATTATTTATTTTTGCAATCGCAAAGAATAGAATAGCACAAATTATCGAAAAGAATACTACCAAAATAGGACCCCAATCCGTAGTTCTATCTCTAACTTTAAGCCAGCGATTAACCATACTATATTGCATCCAACGTCTCTTGACACCTGTACGTTGATCACGGTATACTTTTTTCTGGAGGTTACCTTTTATTGCCATTAATCAGTAGAAACCTCCTGACT
This sequence comes from uncultured archaeon, assembly GCA_964634895.1. Taxonomy (GTDB): domain Archaea; phylum Thermoplasmatota; class Poseidoniia; order MGIII; family CG-Epi1; genus CG-Epi1. Next base: position 18,245 of record CAZWJS010000015.1, read on the forward strand.
TAGACTATAGAATAAACCTGAAAAAATCATTTGAATCATTGGAAAACCACCAAATACTAAAAGCGCCATATGGATTTTTTCTAATTGCATACCTGAACCTGATACCCAAAAAGTAATTACTGCAATAATCATTGCAAAAATAGGGAGAGCTACTGCTACAACCACATATGCCTCTGAGAACAAGGCCATCTGTTGAAGCACATCCTTTACATGAACTCTATTTTGTTGACCATAATATTCTGAACGATTCAAGAAATACAACTTTAGATTACCACCTGAGGTGACAGTACCTATAATTCCTTGAACAAATTCTGCAAATCTTTCGGAAGGCGTTCGATCTACTGCCTCTTTTAAAGTGGTTACTAAGTCACGCCCCATAAATTCCATACTATGGTAAATCCAAGCTGCGTCATGTGAAATCTCACCATAAATGTCCTTGTTCCTTGCAAGTGACTTAAATGTTTGAGAAGGTGTGGCATTAGCAGCAGCCATAGCAGAAACATAACTAGCTGCGAAAGGAATCTGTCTATCCATGTTTTTACCTCTACTGCCTTCCAAAAATGCTGGAGTAACAAACTGAATAAAGGCAATCAATGCAGGTAATATTAAAACCAAAACGGCTGCAATAATATACTGAACTGTATTAGATATTGAAAAATTTTCACCCGGATTAGCTGGATCCTCCATTGTTTCTAGCTGAGGAACAAGAAAACCGACCAAAAATAGTGTGAAAAGTAAACCTCCCAAGAATGCAAGGATAACTTGCATGGCTGCAGAAGCAACATAATCTGCTGGTAAAAGTGGAATTCTAGCTTTAACGAGTTGATTTTTAAGACCTACCGAATCCTTAGTTAATCCGCGGCCTAGCCAGCCTAGTAAAACCCTACTAAATGTCTCAAAACCGGTCAGAGCCATTTGTGCCACCAACGTGGATTAGCGGAACGTTGAACTCTGTTAGCTAAATTAGACTTTAAACTTACCATTGCCTTGGCCACACGAGCTTCTTCATTTTCAACGGCACTAGACCTTTTATCATCTGATAATTTTGCGATTTTTGCTTGTGATTTTGCTCTTTTGTTAATCTCAGAACGAACACTCTTAAGTATTCTTCGGCCTTCAACCTCATTAAGTGATGAAACGTCACCCAAATCAATTTCTTTAGCCAAAGGCCTCAATTGCTTTAAAGGAACGTAATAAGCCTGATCTTTTATTAAATCCTTCTGAAGCTTGGCTTCAACCTTATCTCTTCGAACTTCTTCATTAGCAATCAATTTAGACCTTTTTGTTGGATCGTCTGTTTGTGAAATTTTAGCATCGCTCTTAGCTCTTGTAGCTTGCTCTTTAGCTTCTCTCTTTTGATATTTCTGTCTGACCTTCGGTGGGAAATCTGATACATCCACATCATCATCATGAGCTCCAGATAAATCTAAATCTCTATCTTCAACTTTACGACGACGTTTTTTACCGCCAACTTGCATATCTTCGTAAACTTGTCTCATTACATCCTCTGGATGCACATAATACTCTGCTACAACACGAGCAAAATCTTTGTAATCTCTTATTGCTTTCTTGAGACACCATTCAATTACCAACTGACGTCGTTTAATTTCATCCATAATCTCAACACGATTGAGATTGGCTTTCATCATTATTTTTTCAAGAATATATGATTTCCCCGTGAAAAGATATTCGTCAATTGTATTATCCCATCTAAAAGCCTCATTAGTCAATAATTCATGTGAATGTGGATCAATTCCAATTATTTCTACAATTGCTTTATTTCTTCGGACACGTTTACCGCCTACACGAGTCTGAATTTGAATAGAAATTCCGTCCAATGCAGGAATCAAAACTCTAGGGATCTCAATAGGTTTGTTCTCAAGACGATGTACTAAACTTTGAATAGAATCTGCGTGAAAAGTTGAATAGGTTGTGTGACCTGTAGCCATCGCCTGGAATAAAACATAGGCTTCAGCCCCTCTAATTTCTCCCACAATAATATATTCTGGACGTTCACGGAGAGCTGCTCGAAGCAAGTCATACATGTCAACTTCACCGGGTGCTTTACCGCCAGAGCCTCCTGATTCGCCACCAAATCCTTGCCTGGTACAACCTGGAATCCAATTAGGATGTGGTAAATTTAATTCACGAGTTTCTTCAATACTAACAATCTTGTGTTGCCAAGGAAGGAAAAGTGAACAAGCATTCAAAGATGTTGTTTTTCCCGAAGCAGTTCCACCCACAAACAACATAGACATACCATATTGCATCGCAAGCCAGAAGAAAGAAATCTGCATAGATGAAAATGTCTTGAATTCCAATAAATCTACAGGTGTAAAAGGTTCATCTCTGAAACGCCGTATTGTAAATGTTGAACCTTTTGTCGAAACCTCACGACCTAGTGTCATAACTATACGTGAACCATCCATCAAAGTTGCATCTAGTAAAGGTTCAGCAATAGAAATGTGTTTACCACAACGCTGCGCCATACGAATAATATACTGTTCAAGTACCAATTCGTCTTCCCACATTATATTGGTTCTTAATGATTCAAAACGCCTATGATAAACGAAAATCTCAACTCCTGGACCATCACAAGATACATCCTCAATATTTGGATCTCTCATCATTGTTTCTATCAAGCCGTATCCAATCAAATCTCTCTCAATGTAATAATGTATTTTATCTCTGTTGCTCTTGCGAGACTTTAGCCTATAGCTATCAAGAATATCATCGACTGCCTGTTTCAAAAAATCTTCTTGGGATTCATCAAGAGTATCTCGATCAATATTTAAGGCTCTTTGGAGAACTTCCTTAATTGTATTCAAATCTTCTGTCTCTTGTTTAGTAGCTTTAGGTTCAACGACATAATAAAATCTTGAATAATCTCTCTTATCGAATAAAACCCTAACATATGAATAAGGAGGTCTCACAGGGTATGTATCTAATTCCTCAAAATCTTCTCCAATATCAATATCATCCATAACTAAGTCATGAATGACGCCATCTTTTTCGGCAGCTTTACGCTTTCGTTCTTCCGCCTTTCTCTGCTTCTTCAACTGACGGCGTTGTCTCCAAGAAAGTTTAGATTCGTCTATCTTTTCTTCCTCTTGTCCGAGTAAACCGGAACCGGCATCTAATGTTTCACTGGCTGCACTCATTTCAATGTCCTGAAGTTAACTTGACGACCTTCAGGTTAGCGTCATAGTATATGACTATATAAGAAGTCGTCGACTTCAATGGAAGGTCATTTGTGGTAGTAATTGCTGTAGCTGGATAAAAGGGAAAACTAACTTCAAAAGTTCCACCTCTCGGTTGTGTTGTTGTAACCTTCAAACCAGTTTCAGTGCCACTTACTTTATACAAAATACCATGATTAATAGCTTCAATACCTGTACCTAAAGCTATACTAGCTGAAGAAGTGGGATATTCTCTAACTGTATTAAGTAAGTCTTCTATTGCTAATTGAAAATATAATGCAAGTTGCTCAGCTTCTTCTTGTGCTGTATTGCTAATATTTCCATTTAACATAGTGCTGGATGTAAGCATCATAGAAGACAAAATTAGAACTGAAATTAGAGCTGTATATACATACCCTATTAATTGCGAGGCTGCCGAATCATCGGATACTAAATGTAACATGTATGTCCCTTTCTAAAACCCTTAAATCAAAAGCTGTGTCTTGCGAATATAGTATGTCTTCTTCAAAACCCATACTTGCACCCTTAGTAGATTCAGTATTCGTAAAATAATAAGTGTTCCTTGCAAAACCCCAATTAGTTAAATAATAATTCTTTAAGGCTGTTGCACTGTCTCCACTAAATGCCATCCTCAAGGAATAAATCTGCATAGAATTGTCATCGCCCCCTTGATTGCGTGCTTCAAAAACATAATTACCAGCCATTACAGCTTTGGCTGAGAGTGACATGTTATAGTCTGTTTGATATATATTTACAGCTTCGTAACTTCCTTCTTCACCAATAGATCTGGTTAATGGTTTAGAACTAACAAAAAAAGGCCCCCCGGGTTCTTTAGAGACAATGCCACCATTAAACATTCTCATTTTATAAACTCCTGAAACAGAACCATAATTGTAAGACAATGAATCTGTGCCATATATCAAAAAACCACCGATTTGGGTGTCGTTTTCTGTGCTAGTATAGGTCGCTTTAGTACCATAAACAAGAGCTGGAAAATCACTTACAAGTCTTGAAGAAGAAAGACCGTTCCAAATAGTTCCATTGGGATAACTAAGTGTTATGTTGTAATCATTTACTACTTCTTTAGAATCTATAATTGCAAATTCCATTGAACCGTTTTCTACACCAACAATCTTAGGTTCCGACCAATTTACATTAACATAGTAATAACGAATTTGATCTAAATCATCTCTGTGAACAAACGTACCTGCGCTAAAAGAAACTGTTGATACTCTGGATGCGCCTTCACCTTGCAAAATGACTTGATCCATGTCGTCATCGAAATTTAAAAAATTGTTTTGTGCTGAGGTGTATATTGCATAAGCTTCACTCTCCTGAATTTGGGGAATGCCCCATGCAAGCATAGTTCCTGTAATAGAAACCATGATTCCCAAGATTAAAATCGTTCCAATTATGGGACTTACTGCTTCTTCCGAATTCTGTAAACAAAGCTGACGCTGCACATCTGGGCACTAATAGGGGTTCTAAAAAGTGTTAGGTTCTAATTGATCACTATTATTCTCAAGCCATTTCTCAGCATCCATAGCTGCCATACATCCCATGCCTGCTGCAGTAATTGCTTGACGATAACGAGTATCAACAACATCACCTGCTGCAAAAACGCCTGGGACATTTGTCATGGAATTTTCTTTCCAAATAATATATCCCTGATTATCAGTTTCCACTTGATTGTTTAAAAAATCAGTTATTGGTTTGTGACCGATTGCAATAAAGGCACCATCGCAAGCATATTTTTCTTCATCACCTGTTTTAGCATTAATTAAAAGTGCTCCTTCAAAATTGCCATCAGAACCAAGCCATCTCTTCACTGTCCTATTTAATTTCCAAACTATTTTATCATTCTCTCGAGCCCGATCGGCCATTATCTGAGAAGCTCTTAATCCTTCACGCCTGTGAACAATAGTTACTTTACTACAAAAACGAGTCAAAAATGTAGCTTCTTCCATTGCTGAATCGCCTCCGCCAACTACTATTACTTCTTTGTCTCTAAAAAAAGCACCATCGCATGTAGCACAAGTTGAAATGCCTCTGCCTTTATGTAAATCCTCATTTTCTACATTCAACCATATTGCCTCAGCGCCAGTTGTAATAATTAATGATTTAGTGAGATACACTTCACTGCCTACATTGACCTTAAAAGGACGAGAGGATAAATCAACTGAATCTACATTCTTGTCAACTATATTGCTACCAAAACGCTTAGCTTGTTCTCTCAATTGCATCATCATTTCAGGACCAGCAATACCCTCAGGATAACCTGGGAAATTTTCGATATCACTTGTAAGCATCAACTGTCCACCACTAGCATATCCTGCAAATAAAATTGGATTTAGCATAGCTCTACCGGCATATAATCCTGCAGTATAACCTGCTGGACCTGAACCAACAATTATCACTTCATTAACGTGAGACATTGGAAACTAATAGAAAGGCTACTAAAATTATTGTGCCCGACTTAATCGTTACGTCTAGCTGATACAATAAAGCCTGTGTGGCCTATCATAGTGCTTTCGGGCCTTAATGCTGACATTTTAGATTGCCATTTACGTTGTATAATCTCTGTGATTTCAATCTCTTTCCAGCCTTTCAAAGCAGAAACTAATACTTCAACTTGATTTACTGTAGGCAAATAAGAAATAAAGAAACTGCCGCACGTAAGTGATTGCTTTGCCCAACTAACTAATTCATGGGGATTTGGAATATCTAAAAAGACTGCAGATGATTTTATAACTTGATTATCTGGAGTTAACTTACTGCTACGTAAATCAATCAAGCTTTGCCAAGGACTCATACTTATATTGTTTTTAGCAATATTATGGTGGCGGGAATTGGCCTCAAAAGTAATTACTTTCCCGTTAGGGGCAATTGCTTGAGCTAAAGAAACTGTGAGAGCTGCTGAACCGCTACCTACTTCAATTACGGTATCACCTGTAGATATCCCTGACTTGTAAATCAACCAGGCTATATCCTTGGGAGAGATAATCTGAGGGCCTCTCTTTAGATTAGAATGTATATCCTCTAGTGAATGTCCTACTAATGTGCATTTTTTCCCCATAAACTCAAAATCTACATATTCTTCTTGCTTTGAAATAGACTTGCTAGCAAAACGCCCAAAATTAGGAATATCTAAAATTTCTGACTCTAAATTTACAAGGTAAGACGACCCTTCAATAATTAGAAGTTTCCAATTGGTCATTGAAGGACCAAAAGAATCAACCGACTAAAAGTTTGGCATTAGCTAAAGAATACTTCCAATCTTCTGGAAGCACATCATTAGAACGGTAATACTTAACCAAACGAAGAATCTTAGATTCTGTTAAACGTAAAGCTCGAGTATTGTGAACATCTTTCTTATTTATTTTCAAATGCTCACCTAGTCGAACTGCTTTACGCATTAAATTTGTCAAATCTTCAGGTATGGAAGGAGATGCCTTATTATCTTCTAAAATTTTTGAAATTGACTTCCCTGTAGCTAATTTAACACTAGGAACACCGTGGAAGTCTCGTAAATCTATACCTATCTTAGAAGTTGAATGCCCCTCATTGGCCAACTCTATAATTCTTTTCTCTATGTCTTTTGCCTTAGGTGCCCACTTAGGATTCTTACTTCTAACCTGTGCACTAGATCCAGAGCGACCCCTACGTCTTGCATGCATTCTTGCCATTATAATTAATCTCCTAATGAGGATATGGCGCCAGTCAGGCCTGTATAAAAACATTGCCACAATCTAATAATTAAACGACCAATAACTAGCAAGCTCAGAATTAGAGTACAACTTATATGTAAAACTCGGCATATTTTTGTAATGATAATCTAACGCCACAGAGCCAGTAGAAGATTTACCGCTTGCATTTGGCATCCCTAAATTGACAATAGATATCGTTTTGTTAGTGGTAATTTCAGAAGAGAAGTTGGACCCATTTTCCCATACCCACAAATGATCTGAAGCATTCCAATACATTTCTTTAACTGAGACGCGTTTTACGCTCATTTCAGAAACGTCTACTAAACCTGATGAAAGCTCTAATGAATCTTCAATATTGGTCATGTTACTATAGGCTGCAACGCGCCTCTCTCTCTTTACGTCATTACATTCAAATATAGCTGACTCTACATTCTCGTCCAACCAAAAAGACATAGAAAAACTACTATCTCTCATGTAATAAGAATAATACAAATTCTCTCTATCATGTGAATCAACTTGGTAATAGAGATAAGATGTGGAAAAAGAAAGAAACAACATTAAGAGAGAGACAAATAAAATTGTTAATCGTTTAGGATAATCTTGTAAATTATCTATAAAAAAGTCTATCCCTGGAAACATAAAAAACAAGAGGCCAAAAGTAATCAAATAAGCAATATAAATATGATCAGCCACGATGAACATAGATAAAGTCAAATAAGTTAATCCAAAAAAATAACTAATTGGGACTTGCCCCTCCTGAAACCAAAAAATAAGCGCTAAAACAAAAAAGAAAACGGGTGGGCCAATTGCTAGCAAATAATACAACACTATATTCAAAAAAGATGAAATTATTCCATTACCACTAAATAAATAGATTTCAAAAAGAGTATCTGAAGGATTGTAAGGCGTGAAATCGTGATACTGAAGATAAAAAAGGTAAAGTGCAAAAAAAACTAGCGTGCCTAATACTTGCCTTCCTGCCCTTTCCCTATTAGTTGCACTCTCTTGCCAATAATTAAATGCGATAGAAAGAAACAAGGCTAAAATCATGCCAGGAAAAAGAAGAGCCATTCTATGCAAAGATGGTAAAACCAATGCAAAAATAAACAACAAAATGTAAATTCGTACTGGATAACGACTGTATTTTTCATTAACTGTTCTAAGAAGAATCCAAACGAAAAAAGGGAGCATTGCAATTAATGTTAATCTGAATGAAACACGCCACTGTGAAAGAAGCAGCAAACGAGGAGCTAATGAAAAACAAAGAGAACCAAACCAACGACTGTAGAAATTCTTTGTGAATTCTCCTGATAACATAAAAAAACCAAAAATAGATAATACAGAAAAAAATAAGCTGTGAATTAACTGATAGTTATGAATCGGAATATCTGAAATCTCTACAATTGATGAGCCTATAATCGTTCCGCCTAAAGGCGATGTACCTGGAAAAAGACCATACAATGACAGCCATTCATCCGCCCAAAATATTTGGCCATATGATGTGAGTGCAATAATTTCAGTGATATAAAAAAAATTATCTGTTCCTGTAGGAGAAGGAGTGATAGGATAGCGAAATATTAATGCTAAAAATCCTAGTAAAATTAGACTGCTTTTATGCAATGAACTCGGACTTTTCATAACATCTCTAATAGAAGTTGTATTAAGGTTCTATGTCTAACAAAAAAAAGCGATTTGTACTGCATATTTTTATATACCGGAGACTTACCTCACAATACACCATAATGGGGGCACACTTTGTCTACTACGGGCACAAGGAATAATACTTTGTTGGCATTACTGCTTTTGACGGCCTTAATAATTGGTAAAAGTGCCTATGGACATCCTGCTGGAGGAGACGCGCCTGGTGCTGGAGATGACTGGGCAAAAGATGCAATAGTGAATGGCTGTGTGTGCCATATGGATGAGCAACTAAATGAAGGAACTTATATGATTGAAGGGATGCCTCCAAAATATTCTCCCGATACAGTTTACAATATTTCTTTATCAATTAATGATAAAAATGTGATTTCTGGTGAAAATGTCTCTCGTTATGGAGGGTTCTTAGCTACAACTAGTGAAGGAACTTTCGTCACTGATGAAAACTATTGGGTAAGTAGCAGTGGAGAATATATTTCACATAATGACAATAGCAATGATATTCGAAATTGGACATTTAAATGGACTTCACCAAGTGAAGGTACGGGTGATGCTTTGTTCACAATATACTTCAATGTTGTAAATGGAATCGGAGCAGGGGGAGATCAATGGTCATACCTTACGGCAATCTCTCTAGGAACGCCTCAGGAAATCTCTGAAGAAGTTTCTATACATGAATTAGGAGTTACACTAATGCAGTATTGGATTGGCTTACTTGGTTTAGGTGTTGTGTTTTTGTCTGTTTTAGTATCTTATATCGTAATCAGAGGAGGGAGTGCAAATTACCGAGGTTAACGAAATACTAGAAAAAGTCGCCAATGGTGAACTAACTTCTGAGGATGCCCAAAAATTGCTTGGTACTTACAAGGATGAAGACCTAGGTAAAGAATTAAGGAATAGACCTGGTAAAGAACAACTAGAAATATTTGCTATAATCCTGATACTACTAATTTTGGAATTGATGTATGATTCATTATTTATTTATGGAATATTGGAAGGCTGGGACCAACAATTTTTGTCTTTCACTATAGCAATGGCTTTCTTAATTCTAGGTCTAATGATTGATTTCTATAGACGATCATTCATGCCTGACATACTAGAGACCAAAAAAAGAAGGAGGAAAGTTATAACTAAACTAGAAAGATGAAAATGGATATAACTAGAAGAGGATTTCTAAAAGGTGCAATTGGCCTTGCTGGGGCTGGAATGACAGGAGCTCTAACTGTTCCTGCTCTTAAGTCACTACTTCCTCCACCTGTAACAAGATGTAATGAAGATGATGCTCATGCAACTTTAACTTACAAGAATGAAATTGGAAAATGGTATGAAAGTAAGGCTGGACAAACTGCAAAAACTGATGATTTTAAGAATGTTTGGGATGTGGCGATTGTTAATTGGGCACCAAAAGAATTGGAAGCTGAGTTGGGAAGTTGCGAAATACAACTAGCTTTAACCAGAGTGCCTACCGAAGATTCTATGGTTGATCTGGGTGTGTCTCACCCTGATGGAAATACCACACTCATGGCATATCATACATACAAATGCCCACACCTCTGTTGTAAACCTGTTTTTACTCCTGAAGGGACTAGTACAATAAGTGGAAATGACTATGAAAACATGTTTCTTTGCCCATGCCATCTTTCTTTGTTTGATCCTGTTTCAGTTATTAAGAATATAGATGAACAAGGGCGTGAAGTAATGGCTGCTGAATTGTTAGAAGGCCCTGCACCTTATGGGCTTCCTGTAGTCCCTATAGCTGAAGAAAAAGGAGGACTAATTGGCCTAACAACGCAACTAGACTGGCTTAAATATTGTGGACAAGGATGATGAAATTAAATAGAACTCTAGCAATTGTTATAGGTGTATTAACATTTTCGGCCCTTCCAGTGAGTGCTGAGACGCCTATTTTAGAAGAATTGATGAGGAAATATACCTTCCCTCTAATTTTCCTTTCTTTAGCTGGAGCTGTTGCAACTGTTGGGTACTTATATTTTACTGGTTTATTACCACGCGTTATCTTTGAATCTTGGAAGTGGATAGATGAGCGATTTGCTCTTCACCGTTATATCTCTTTAGCCAAAAGAGAATATTATTCTGTAGTTTACACACTTCTACCAGCTACAGGTAGAACTATGCCTCAGTCACATACCGAAAGATATAATGTTAAAGCTGTTTGGTACTGGTATCCTTTCTATTCACTTGGTGGCCTTTCATTCTTTGCTTATATTGTTCTGACGATAACTGGAATTTATCTAGGATTCTACTATGTTCCTGATGGTGAATTCATAACTGACCCTGAAACTGGAGAAGCTACTTCCGGAGCATATCAATCAATGGAATTAATTATGACGCAAGTAACATTTGGATATATTATAAGAGCTGTGCACCATTGGTCTGCACACTTCATGGTCGCTTCAGTATTCTTACACATGATGAGGGTATATTTTGTTGGAGCTTATAGAAACCCTCGTGAAGTTAATTGGATGCTTGGATCAATACTACTAATGGTTACTATATTCTTCGGGTATACTGGTTATTTACTTCCTTGGGATGAATTAGGTTTTGCCGCAGGATCGATAGGATTAGAAATGGCAACCTCAATACCTGCTATGGGGCCTCTAATGGCACAAATTGTTTTTGGAGGCACTCAACTTACAGGCGATACGATAACGCGCATGTATTGGCTTCATATATTTGTACTACCACTAATAGGTACTATCTTGATTATAATTCATATGGCACTTGTATGGATACAAGGGGAGGCTGAACCTCACTGATGGTCGAAGACGACGCTGTTGAATTAATTCAAGAACACCAAGATGAGCAAGTTGCTCTAGATTCCATCAATAAATTAGAAAATCGTGAATCACACTCTGTCTTAGAAGCTGAAATGGTAAAGGGAGAACCTCTGTATCCTCATGAAGTAACAAGAGATAGTGTTTTGACATTATACATACTAGCTCTTTTCTTCTATCTTGCTGCATTTGTACCTCCGCCTTTACACAAAGCTGCTGATCCGACTGCTGGTACTGCATTTCCTCCACCTCTACCTGATTGGTACCTTCTTTGGGCTTTTGGATGTCTAAAAGTAGCATGGGATATCAAAATAATTCTACCTTTATCAATGATTCCATTTATGGGATTAGATGATATTGAATTATTCTTGATGACTGCAAAAGTATGGGGAACTTTAGTACAGGGTTTGATTGTAGGATTAGTTGTTGCAGTTCCTTTCATAGATAGAGCATTAGGAGCATTAATTGACCCTCAGTATGGAGATGTAGTAAATAGAGGGCATGAAAGAAGACCTATCGAAGATCCTGTTAGAGCTGCTATTGGAGTTTATGGAATTGCCTTAATGATTATGCTTTCTGTATTCTCAATTAATGCTAATATTGCTATATATTATCCACAAATTACAACTGATGTTCTTTCACAACTAACTTTGTGGGGCCCAATTGGTTGTGCCCTGATAACATATCTCTTTTTGGATAGAAGAAGATCAGAAGGTGCAAAACCACTTACCGATGAAGAAAGATTTAGCTTATATGTTAATGGAATTCAGGATAGAAGAATGCAACGAATTTACGAATTTAAATTAAATCGATGTTACCAATGTGGACTATGTGATGATATATGTCCAGTTAGAGACATGGAAGGTGAACACGAACTCAATATTATATTTAACACATTTCAAAACAAACATGATGGTGTAGCTTTATGGTCATGTATCAGTTGTGGGATGTGTACTGCAGTTTGCCCTCAAAATATAGAATATGTTGATTATGTTCTAGAACAAAGAGCACTTGCAACTCTAGGAGCTTCTACATGAGTCGAAAAAAACCCTACGCCCGAACTATTCCACATCCTCTCTTTGAAAGATTGATAGTGGAAGATGCTATGAATGAAGAAAAAGAGGCATGGAAACCTGAAAGACCACATGAATATGGATATTTTCCTGGTTGCGTAGATTTTATGGACGTTGAAGTGAAATTTACACATCTTAACAAAGGTGATGCAGATCATGCATCTATAGCTGCCGCCTCAATTAAACTTCTCAACTATGCCGGAATTGATCCACTAATACTTGATATGAACATCTTCAAGTGTTCAGGTCATGATCAATTATGGCAGGGTCAACTAGAGGTCTTTGACACTCTGAAAGAACACAATATGCGAAGGTTAAAGGAATCTGGAATCAAAATCATTACGTGTTCCTGTGCAGAATGTTACCGCACATTTGCTGTAGATTATGATTTACCTAGAACTCTAGGAATAAAGGTTGAACACATTACTCAAACTCTACAAGGAAGAGGATTGAAATTCAAAGCGCCCGAAGATGTTACTGTGGCCTACCATGATCCATGCAGATTAGGAAGAATGATGGGAGAATATGAAGCGCCAAGGGATTTGATTCAATTGGTTGACGGGGCTCAAATGGTTGAGCTGGAAAATAACAAAGAACGTGCCTTATGTTGTGGTGTTTCATCTATGATGTACTGTAATGATGCGACAAAGGCAGTTCGCCGAAAGCGTCTAGATCAGGGTACAGATGCTGGAATTGACATTATGCTTGGTGGATGCCCTAAATGTTACATGCACATGCAATGCATGCTGAATGAGGAAAGAATGAATCCCGAAGAGGGACACCATCACGACTATGAAATGATGGACCTTATGCAATTTCTAGTTGCTTGTTTGGAGGAAAAAAGCTAGTGACAGAGATTGATAAGAACTTCATGAGCACA